>JAISWI010000068.1 GCA_031270865.1 Oscillospiraceae bacterium | reverse complement strand
GCAAGGGGGTTTCACCCCCCTTGACCCCCTGACCAGCGTGACGCTGGACCCTCGTGGCGGGGTGAGCGGCTAATTCCGCGATTGCAGCAATTCAACATACTCCTCCAGGCACAGCCCCGCGTCGGTGATGGCCCGCGCGTGCTCCTTGCCGACGTAGCGGATGTGCCACGGCTCCGCCTCTATCCCGGTGAGCTTGACCTTATCCTTCGTATACCTTACTATAAACCCGTAGTCCGCGCAGTGTTCCGCCAGCCACTTACACTGCTCGGTCGCCTCGAACGTCCAGCCCGGAATCGTTATATCGAACGCCAGTCCGGTATGATGCTCGCTCGCTCCTGGCGAAGCTACAAACCTTGCCGCCGCGCTGGTCGCGTCCGACCGGGACATGCCGTTCTCCTTCATGTACCCGGCCACCCGCTCGCCAAACAAACTCTGCTGGTAGTTGTATGACCGATACCCCGCGCTGACCTGCCAGTTCGTTTGTCCTTGCGCTATCGCGTCGGTCAGCATCTCCAGCAGCGCGTCCACCGCCGCCTTGCTGCCCTGGATCTCCAACGCCTTAACGCGCACTATCTCGCTGGGGCAGTACTCGTTGAGGTACACCATATCGTCCGGATACCACTCCGGCGGCAGCGGGTTCGCCGCGTTCACCAGCAGCGGCACGGCGACCGGATCGCCCGGCTGTCCAGCCCGGCCCGACTCGTCGATCACCGGCTCGTCGGATATAGTGACATAATTATCTGGCGGCGCGGCCTCAATCCCCTCCTGGCCCACCCGCGCGGACTGTATCTCCTCAATCGTCCTGATCAACTCGTCCGACACATACGGCGTAGACTCCGGCTGGTTCCTATAAACCACAAGCGGCGCGGCGGTAGGCTCCTCGGTCGGGGCGGGGATGGCCGTGGGACCGGCTGCCGTGGATGGCGGGGCTGTCGCGTCGATCATGGCGCGGTTGGCGGCGTTCTTGCCGATTGAGTTGGATATGATAAACATGACCGCCAGCAGCGCGACGCACGCGCAGAACACCACCGCCGCGCCGTTTGCCTGTCTTGCGCGTCTGGGCGCGGGGCGCCTCTGGGACTGGCCGCGCGTTGGCTTGATGGTTGGCGCGGTCTGGCGGCGTTTGGCTGGCGGCTGTCCGTATGTCCTGGCGGCCGACCGTGACCGTCCCGGCTGGGGATTCCTGGCCGGCTGCTGGGTTCGGGGCGGGTATGCCGCGCCGCGCTGGTACGCGCGGCTGGCGGGGGTTTTATGTGTTGGCGGCTCGACGCGGCGGCTGGCCGCCGCTCCGCGCGTATGCATAACTTCTCACCCCATTCTGATGTAACTGGGAACAAAGGTAACACACCGGATGGGCGGTGTCAACTCAATGAATCCATTAATTCTAAAGAATTTAATGAACAAGGAGGAACTATGGCGGAGTTTGTCGCGTCCGCGCCGTTCGGGTTGGAGGGTATCGCCGCGCGTGAGCTGCGCGGGCTGGGACTAAGGGAAGCAAGCGCCATCAACGGCGGCGCGGCGTTCAGCGGCGGCGGGCTGGACGCTGCCCGCGCTAACGTCAACCTGCGCTGCGCGGACCGTATAAGGATGGTCGTCGGGCGGTTCGGCGCGACGACATTCGACCAGCTGTTCGAGGGGACGAAGGCGCTCCCGTGGCTAGACCTGCTGCCCCGTGACGCGCGTATCCCCGTATCGGGCAAATGCGTCCGCGCCCAACTGATGAGCGTGTCGGACTGCCAATCCATCGTTAAGAAGGCCATCGTGGACAAACTGCGCCAACGCGCCGCGACCGTTCCCGAGACCGGGGCGTCATTCCCCGTGGAGGTGTCCGTTCGCGGCGGCGAGGCTGTTATCACGCTGGACACGTCCGGTGACGCGCTGCACCGACGCGGCTATCGCACATGGAACGGCGAGGCCCCGCTTCGCGAGACGCTCGCCGCCGCGCTGGTCCATCTCTCCGACTGGAGGCCTGGCGCGCCTTTGCGCGACCCGATGTGCGGATCGGGCACTATCCCGCTGGAGGCCGCGCTGATCGCCCAGCGCAGGGCGCCGGGGCTTTCGCGGGCGTTCATATCGGAGTCATGGCCGGGCTGGCGTGATTATTACGCGCAGGCTCGATCGGAGGCTAGTGAGCGAATCCGCGCCGACAACCTGTCAAACATATCAGGCAGCGACATAGATTCCGGCGCGTTGGAACTCGCCCGCCGACACGCTCGACAGGCCGGGCTTGCCGAATCCGTATCGTTCCATAATCAAAACGCGTCCAACCTTACGATACCAGGGCCATCCGGCGCGTTCATATGCAACCCGCCCTACGGCGTCCGTCTAGGCGGCGACAGGGAAGCCGAACAAGCCATACGCTTGCTGCGCGGGCTGCGCGACCGTCATCCCGGCTGGTCGATAACCGCGCTCAACGCGCATCCCGGCTTCGAGCGCGTGTTCGGCGAGAAGGCGGACCGCAAGCCGCGCGTATACAACGGGCGGCTGGAGTGCGCGGTATACACCTATAGGGCGAGGGCCTGACCGCCATTCCCGTTTACTGGTAACTGCGCCTGCGGGGTTTGGGGATCTGCCGGGCGTCCCTCCTGCGGGACCTGACGCGCCTGAACGCCGCCCTCAACACGAACAGCGCGGCCGCCCCCACCGCGACAGGAAGCGCGACCCAATCCCACGACAGGACGATATACTCGCCGGACCGCGCTCGCTCGGCGATCTGCTCGATCGTGAGCGGCGCGTTCTCGCGGGCCAGGACGTCGCGCGAGGCGACCAGGTCGTAGCGCGGCGCGTCGCCGTCCGGGGTGTAGAACGTGAGCACGCCCAACACGTCGCCCTTGGATATGGGCGCGCGAAGGTCGCTGGTTATCTGCATTGTCGAGTAAGATCGGTACTGGTCGGCGTAGGCCTGGACATCGGCGATTGGTCCGGTGATGCGGACGTCGGCCAGCGGGTTCTGCGCCTTTACCGACAGCGTCAGCTCGCCGCGGTTGGGGTCGTCGGTGGAGAATCCGATCGCGCGCACGTCGATGGGCGCGGCGGCGTATATCTCCTCCGGCGTCATCGATCCGTACTGGCTGAACCCGTACTCCATCAGTTTACGCGTGTCATACCAGCGGTAGTACATCCCCGAGTACAGTACCACCGATACCAGCGTCACGCCATCGCGCCGCGCCGCCGCGACGAAGCAGTATGCCGACTGGCTCATCGTGCCAGTCTTAACGCCGATTATGTCGGCCATGTAGTACGCGCCGTCGGGGTTGAGCATCGCGTTGGAGTTTTGCATGTTGTACGCGGCGCGGACGTTGCTCTGCGGGATCGTGTAGCGCAGGGTGGAGACCATCTTGCGGAATTCCGGTATGTCCATGGCGGCGCGAGTGGCTATGGCCAGGTCGCGGGCGGTGGTGTAGTGGTCGGGCGAGTACAGGCCATGGGAGTTGGAGAAGCGCGTGCCCGTCATGCCCAGCATCGCGGCGACCTGGTTCATCTGGTCCACAAACTCGCGCTCACTGCCGCTGATGAACTCGGCGATCGCAACGGCGGCGTCGTTGCCGGAGTGGAGCATCATGCCATAGAGGGCGTCCTTCAACGTGATGCGCTCACCCTCGCGCAGGCCGATGACCGAACCGTCCGACGGCAGCTGCGTGACGCTCTCCCCGGCGGTAATAACCTGCGCCAATCCTTCCTCAATGGTGGGGAACGCGTTGCGGGCGTACTCCAGCGCGAGGAGCGCGGTCATGATCTTGGTGGTGCTGGCGGGGTTCATCAGCTCGTCGGCGTTATGCTGCATGAGCGCGTCGCCGGTGGATTCCTCCACCAGTATGAACGCGTGGGCGGCCAGCTGCTCCTGCAGCAGGCTTTCGGGACGCGCGGAGTCGTACGCGACCGCGCCCGGCGCGAGCGTCGGCGAGGGGACCTGCGCGGTCTCCTCGGCCAGCGCCGCGGCGCCGAAGAACGTGACGAGCAACAGGTATAATGACAATATGAACAGTGAGGCTGAACGGCGGGCGGATCGCTTCACGCCGGTTATACCTCCCTTCGTATCACAGGCGGCAGTCCGCCTTCTATTGTATCATACCCGCGCCAAAGGCTGAATAGCCTTTTGGGGAATATTCGACCTCCTCCGTCAAGTTTCCATCCGTTCCATGCTGACCAGCGCCTTATTCCGGTAAACAATGTCAGTCCGCGCCGTGAATCCCACGCGTTCCCAGAAAGCGTTGCCACCCCCGTTGCGCGAAAACACAACGAGGGCGGCCTTGCCGATGCCTTCGGCCCGAAGCGCGTCGAGAGCGGCGCCTACCAACAAAGCGCCTATACCATTATAACGGACCTCGCTTGCGACGCAGGTATGGTAGATGAACCCGCGCCGCCCGTCGTGGCCGCACATGATCGCGCCCGCGACGCCGTCCACGCCCTCCGCCTCGGCCACGAAGCAGGTGCCCGGGTTGCGCCGAAGGTACCTGGCGACACCCTCGCGGCTGTCGTCCATGTCGTTCAGGCCCATGCCGGGGGTCCTGAGCCATAAGGCGAGGACGGCGTCGTAGTCGGCCGGGGTGAATGGGCGGATGGCCGCCTTAACAGGTTCACTCAACCGCGCAGGTCTCCAGCTGGTCCGTTGGTAGATCATCCAGGCTGCCGAACGCGCCCAGCCCGCCAGCCGCCGGAGCCGGAGCCGAAGCCGAAACCGCCGCCGGAGCGTCAGCAACGACCGAACCGCCGGACGGCGTATCCGTTGTCAGCGTCGGCACGTACGCGCCGTACGGATCATCCTGGACAGGAACCGGGTTGGGTGTGGAGACAGGGGCTGCCGGCGGCTGCGCGGTCTCCGCTTTGGACAGCCGGGCCGGATCGACATACGCGTTGCCGATCGTCGGGGTGGTTGGGTTGGCGAGGTACGCGGCGTATTCACTAGCGGTATCCTGCCGCGACGCGATCGCGGGGACGACGATGGCCGCCGCCGCAAGCACAACGACCAATACGCCAATGCCTATGAAGTTCTTCATAACGTTTGCCTCCTTATAACGCTTTCGCGGCCAGCGCGGTTGTCTTCGCGGCTGCCTTGCGCCGCGAGCGTTCCGCCATCTTCTGGGCGATGACCCCGGCTATCAGCGAATCACCGCAGTTGATCGGCGGCCTGCCCAGCCCGACTACGAAGTCGATGCTCAGGAACAGCGTGATCAGCTGGTAAGGCAGCCCCATCATGGCCAGCAGCAGCAGCGACGCCTGCACGTTGCCGCCGCCCACGCCCGCCACGCCCACCGAGCTGACCATCGTAAACAGGACCAGCTGTACGCCGAACGCCCACGTCCACGGGTTCTGGCCGACGCCCAGCGCGACGATCGTCGCCAGCATCGCGGGATACAGCCCCGCGCACGCGTTCTGGCCGACGCAGGTTCCCAGCGTCCCGGCCAGGTTCGCGGTCTCATCGTCAACGCCCAGCGCCTGCTGCGACTTGATCGTCAGCGGCAGCGTGGCCATGCTGCTCATCGAGGTGAACGCGAACAGGTATGTATTCGCGGTTTTGCTGAAATACTCCTTCAGACTCACGCCGTTAATCGCCAGTAATACTATATGCGTTGCGGCAATCGCGGCGATACCGGCGTAGAACGCGCCGATGAACCCGCCCAGCGTGGCGAACACGGACCAGTCGTTCGTCGCGACCTGTACGCTGACCATGCTGAGTATGCCGAACGGCGTGAACTTGATCACGAAATCGACGATCGTGCCGATGATCTCATACGCGATCTCTATCCCTGTCGCGAACTTCGCGGCGAAGTCCTCGTTATACCGCTTCACCGCGATAGCGGCGGCGGCGATCAGTATCCCAAGGAACACGACGGGCAGCGCGCTGTTCGAGCTGAGCGCGCGGAAGAGGTTGTTCGGGACGATGCCCTCAATCGTTTCGATGATGGAGGTCGGGGTGTTCGCGGCGGCGCTGGTCAGCTTCAGCGCGGACGGATCCAGCCGGAACAGCCTCACCAGCGCGTAGCCGATCGCGCCAGACGCGGCGACAGTGCCCAGCAGCACCAGCAGCACGCGCCCGCCCGACTTCCCGGCCTCGCGGTTCATGCCGACCTTCAGGAACGAGCGTATGATCGATACCAGCACCAGCGGCACGATGATAAGCTCCAGCGCCTTCAGGAAGACGACCTCCAGTATATCCACCCACTCAAGCGCGGCGTTCACGCCGAACGCGGCGCTTACGCCAAGCCCCCACACGCCCTTGAGCGTGACCCCGAACAACGCGCCGAACGCCAGCGCGGTGAGCATCACAACGCCGAAACTTACCTTCTTCGACGGCTTTCCATCCTCGCCGGGCTTGCCGTACCTCAGGCGCCGCAAGCCGACCAATCCCCCCGCAAGCGCAAGAAAGGCGGCGACTAACGCCGCCGCGATCCCGATGCTTGCGGAATTGAGCATGCCATTCTCAGCCATGACAGTTCACTCCCATCAAGTCATACACACATGGTCACTTCAGCTCATACGTGAGCTTGCCCTCGAAGAAATCGTCCAGGAAGCGGATGATGTTGTTTTCCTGGCGGCGGCCCGGCACGGAGGTGCGCAGCACATCCACATATGACGCCCCGCCATAGTATAGAACGCCTTCCTTCGGCTCCGCGACAACGCGCTCCACGCCATACTTGAACGGCTCGGTGGCCGCGATCGCGATGTTTGTCAGCGTGTCGGCGGTGCTGGCGGTCCCGGCGACGCTCGCGGGATTGCCGTTCGCGTCGACATTATCCTTATTGTAGTCGATCAGCGTGGGCACGCCGATCTTGGTCAGCTTGCGGCCCGCTATCTCGATATCCTCATCCGGCACGCCCAGCTTCGCGCTTAGGTAATCGTGGGAGGATGGAAAGCCGTAGGAGTTGTAGTCCACGCCGAAATATGTCATCAGGTACGCGTACAGCCGCTGGTAAAGGCCGCTGCCGGACTCCGACGCGCGGATCATCGTGTTGCCGCCGATGCCGTCGATGCGCGGATCGTATACGTAGATGGCGTTCACGTCGTAGGACTTGGCGATCTGGTTGAGCGGGGCCAGGAATCCGCGCGAGTACGGGCACCACGCGCCGCCGAAGTATATCGCGTAGTTGCCTTCACTCCGCAGGATACGCGCCAGTTCCGCGAAACTGACCGTCTTGAAGATATGCTCCGGGTCGTTCAGGTTGCTGTACTGAACGCTATAGCTCTGCCCGGTAAACGAGCTGGTGAAGTCGGCGGTATACGTTCCCCAGATGTAGCGGAAGAAGTCGAAAGACTTCAGGCCGCCCTCCGCCTTGCCCAACAACAGTTCGGCGACGCGGTTTCGGAACGTTTCGGCCTGAGCCGCGTCGGTGAAATCGATAGCGGACGCGTCGATGAAGTCCACGACGGTATTCTTCACATTGACCGCGTCCGACGGATCGACGTCTTCCTTCCTGATGAGCAGCACGGACGGGCTGGGTATCGCGTTCAGTTCGGCTATATCGACTGACAGGTCCTCGCCGCCCTTGACGGATACCTTCTGGCCGCTGATGAACCCGCCCACGTCGTCCGGCACGTTCAGCGTATCGTAGAGCGTCTTATACAGGTTGGTGACTGTGCGCTTCGCCTCGCCGCTGCCGTACGAAGTCTGGTCGACGCGGATGTCGGTGTCGTACTCATCGGCGGCGTCCGGGAAGCCGTACTCGGCCAGACGCGCCTCGATCTCCACGCCGCCGTTCAGTTTGAAGTCGAAGCTGTAGATGGTGTTGATGAACGCGTCGTCCTGCTTGACGGGATTACCGCTGTTGTCCTGGGTATACTGGTTGTTCGCGGCGGCGATGGCGGCCGCCGTGAGGTTGACGTTCTCCAGCGTCGGCGCGGTGTTCGCCTCCCACTCGCCGCCGAAGATTATCGCGTAATAACCTTGGTCCGCCGTGTACGCGGACTGCAGCAGGTACTGGAATTCCTCATACAGCAGCGTTGAGAACGGGTGATAGCTCTTGACCGTCACGCCGCGCTCGTTGATCGTCTTTTGGAAGAACGTACTGTAGTAGTAAGGCTCCCCGTCCGGCGCGTAGGCCTTGGACTCATCCAGGCCGTAGGCGTCGGCGAAGTAATCGTAGATATCAAAGTTGCCGGGGTGGACGCTGACGGCGGCCTCCGCAAGCGCCCCGCCCGCCGGGATAAGCATGGCGGCGATGAGCGTCAGCGCCAGCAACGTATACACGCGCCTGGTTGCGCGCCCGGTGTGTCCGATTGACAGGCTCATGGTTTTCCTCCAAATCATATAGCTGTAGTATGAATTATACCACCGCTGGCGGAATCTGTCAACAGGGATTTTCTATAGTCAACCAACTTGAAAACGCGGACAGATTCGCGAAGGATTTCGTTTCTCGCTAAGGCGAGGAGGGAGGTGGACTGGAGAGGTCCGCCGACTGAGCGATAGCGCGGTTTCGCGCGGAACCGTGGCTGGCGAAATCCAGCGAGGCGGCAACGCAAGACCGGCGTGAGAGTCGGACGTGAGAGTCGGACGCGAGAGGCGGAAAGACTCGCGAAGACGCCGCGTTTTCAGGTTGATTGACTATAATCGCCTTACGCGCTCCCGCCCGATCCCAACCATCCCTTCCGCGGCCCCTTCCCAGCCGAGCCACCGTATCCCCTCGACCTTCCGGAACCATGTCATTTGACGCTTCGCGTACTGGCGGGTTCGGACCTCTATCGCCTCCTGAAGCCTGTCGCGCGGCCAACGCCCCGCCAACGCGAGCGCGGTCTCCTTATACCCGATCGCCTGCATCGACTGCGCGTCGGGCGAGAGACCATGCCGCAGCAGGAACCCCACCTCGCCGACCAGCCCCGCGTCCAGCATCGACCGCGTCCTCCGGTGTATGCGCTCAAGCAGGACGCTTCGCGGCGTGTCGATGCCCATGACCAGCGTATCGAACCGGTCTTCCTCCGAATCCCGCCACGCCGACATGGGCGTTCCAGTCGCGGCGGCGATCTCGACCGCGCGGACCATCCGCCGCCTGTCCCCTATCGGCAGCCGCGCGGCTGTCGGCGGGTCAAGCTCCATCAGCCGCGCCCGCAGCGATTCGTTATCCAACCGCTCCAATTCTTCGCGAAACTTTGGATCGGCGGCGGTTTCCGCGAACCTCATCGGCCTGCGTACCGCCGATAGGTATAGCCCCGTCCCGCCGACCAGCACGGGCAGTTTACCACGCGATAATATTCCGTCGATGGTAATCAGTGTGTCCCGCGCGTACTCCGCCACGGAGTACGGCGTATCCGGCGGGACGTACGCCAGAGCGTGGTGGGGCACGCCCCGCCACCGCGAGGGATCCAGCCGCGCCGTGCCTACGCGCATGCCCTGATAAACCTGCATCGCGTCCATTGAGACGGCCTCGCCGTCCAGCGCGAGGCACAGCTCGATAGCGGCGTCCGACTTGCCAGACGCCGTCGGCCCGACCACGGCCACAATCTTTGGTTTATCCACGCTCACACTATCCTCTTGAACCGCCGGTCCAGGTCCTTCTTCTCGACCGCGACGCAGATCGGGCGACCATGAGGGCATGTCGGCATGGTATGCGAGCGGGAGAGGGCCTCCAGCAAACCCGCGATCTGGTTGAGCGTCAGCGGGTCGCCGCCCTTTATCGCCTTCTTGCACGCCAGCTTGATCAGCGCGTCGCGGCGTTTCTTCGCGGTTGGGATCTCGGCGAACTCGTCCAGCGCGTCGATCACCGCGCGGATCAGTTCCGGGGCGGGTGAGCCCATCACCATCGGAACGGACGTCGCGCGGATCGCCCTCTCACCGAACGGCTCGATCGTGAAACCCGCCTGCTCGATGAACGACGCGTTCGCCTCGACTAACGCGGCCTCCCGGTGCGACAACCCCACCGTCAGCGGCGAGAGCATCGGCTGCGACGCGTCGACCGTGTCCAGCGCGGCCATGAACTTATCATATAAGAAGCGTTCGTGCGCCGCGTGCTGGTCGATTATGTAGAGTGTCTCGCCTTGTTCGACCAGAATGTATTGGTCGAACGCCGCGCCGAATACCCGGAATGGGCGCTCGCCATAGACAACGGAAACCCCCTCTGCCGTTTCAGTGGCATCTCCCACTAAGGGGGTGACAATGGGGAGTTGCTCTTCGCGCCGTTCCACTTCCTCGCCGTCAACAGCCATCTCACCGCCGCGCCGTCCCACTCCCTCGCCGTCAACTGTCAACCCACCGCCGCGCTGTCCCACTCCTTTGTCACCCCCATAGGGGAAGAGATCGGCCTCAGCCGACAGACGCGGCCTCACGTTCGGGCTGGGCACCTCCGCGTCCCTGGCCTTTTCAACCAGCGGCGCGTCAAGATCATCATCCCCGGCAGTCTCACGGGGCAGCACAGCCGTTACCACCACCGTCTCGGGCAGCCCGGCATCGCTACGGAACGGCGATTCCCCAGCCCCCGGCATCACGGCGTAACCCGGCATTACCCGCCGTAGCGCGTCGCCGACCAGTCCCGCTATCCCCTCGCGCACATCGCGCTCGTTGCCGAAGCGCACCTCCAGCTTGTTCGGATGGACATTGACGTCTACCGCCGCGTAGTCCATCGTCAGCCACAGCGCGAATATCGGCGACCGCCCGATCAGCACGCGCTCACGGCACGCCAGCTCGACCGCGTCCGCCAGCGCGGACGCCCGCACCGCCCGGCGGTTCAGGAACAGCCACTGCTGCGCCCGGCCATACCGCGCGTCCTCACCCACGCCGACAAACCCCTCCGCCACGCACCCCGCCGCCATCCCGCTGACCGGAAACAGCCGCTCCGCCGTCTCCAGCCCCCACGCGGCGGCCAGCACGCCTCTCGCGCTACCATCCCCCGCGCTGCGGAACGTCTGCCGCCCCTGGTTGATCAGCCGCACCGACACATCCGGCCACGCCGCCGCCAGCTTGATGATCCAGTCAGTCGCGTAGGCCGTCTCGACGACCGGCTTCTTCAGAAACTTGCGGCGGGCCGGGACGTTATAGAATATATCCTTTACGACGACAGTCGTACCCTCGGGGCTGGCAGCGTCCCGGACGGCCGCGACGCGCCCGGCATCCACGTCGATGGCCGCGCCGAAGTCCTCGCCCCTCGCCCGCGAGGTAAGCGTCACCCTAGACACCGCCGCGATCGACGACAGCGCCTCGCCCCTAAACCCCATCGTCGCTATCCCGGCCAGGTCCTCCGCCGAGCGCAGCTTGCTCGTCGCCGAGCGCGTGAACGCCAGCGCCAACTCCTCGCGCGGGATGCCCGCGCCGTTATCCGTAACGCGAAAGTAAGACAGCCCGCCGTCGCGAAGCTCGACCGTGATACCCCGCGCCCTCGCGTCCAGACTGTTCTCCACCAATTCCTTGACGGCCAGCGCGGGACGCTCCACCACCTCCCCGGCGGCTATCAGGCTGACCACGGCTGGGTCAAGGGGACGAATTCCGCTCATACGCGCTCACACATTCTTGGCGCGCTCATGTATCTTGAACAGCGCGTTCATCGCGTCTATAGGGCTCATGGACATCACGTCCATATCGCGAAGCTCGTCAATGAGCGCGGCGCGTTCCGACTCGCCGATAGCCAGCTGGCTTCGCGCCTCGGCCTTGTTCTTCTCCAATATGCTCCTGCCGATGCCCGCGCCGCCCTGGTTCGCCGCCTCGATCCGCGCCAGTATCGCCGTCGCCCGCATCACGACCGCGCGGGGCATGCCCGCCAGCCGCGCCGCGTGTATGCCAAAGCTCTTGTCCGCGCCGCCGCGCTCAATCCTGCGCAGGAAGAGTATGTGCTCGCCCTGCTCCTTCACGCTGACCGAATAGTTCACCACGCCGGGCAGCCGTCCCTCCAGCTCGCTCAGTTCATGGTAATGCGTCGCGAACAGCGTCTTCGCGCCGACCTTCCGCGCGACATGCTCCGCGATCGCCCACGCTATCGACAGCCCGTCGAATGTGGACGTGCCGCGCCCGATCTCGTCCAGCAGTATCAGCGAACGGTCCGTCGCGGTTTTGAGGATGTACGCGGCCTCGCTCATCTCCACCAGGAATGTCGATTGCCCGGCGGCCAGGTCGTCAGACGCGCCAACGCGCGTGAACACGCGGTCCGCCACGCACAGGTTAGCCGACCTCGCGGGCACGAAACTCCCCATCTGCGCCAGCAGCATGATCAGCGCGACCTGCCTCATGTATGTGCTCTTGCCCGCCATGTTCGGCCCGGTCAGTATCTGGACGCGGCTCCCGTTATCCAGGTAAGTGTCGTTGGGGATGAACGGCTCGTCCTTGAGCGTCGTCTCGACGACAGGATGCCGCCCGTCCTTTATGTCGATCACGCCGTCGTCGTTGAACGCCGGTCTGACATAGTCCCGCCTAACCGCGGTTGACGCCAGCGAGCACAGCGCGTCCAGCCGCGCCAGCGCGTCGGCGCAGCCGCGCATCCTCGCGGCATGCGCGGCTATCCAGTCCGTCAGCGCCCCGAACAGCTCCTGTTCCAGCTTGATCGACTTGTCCTTCGCGCCAAGTATCTGTTCCTCCATCCGCGTCAGCTCAGGCGTGGTGTACCGTTCGCCAGCGCTCAGCGTCTGGCGGCGGATGTAACGCTCCGGGGCGCGGTCGGCCTGGCCCTTGCTGATCTCGATCACGTAGCCGAACACGCGGTTATATATGATCTTTAACGTTTTTACCCCGGTCGCCAGGCGTTCGCGGGCCTCAAGGTCGACAATCCATTGCCGCCCATCCTCCGACGCCTTGCGCAGGATATCCAACTGTCCGTTGTAGCCGGGCTTGATGAAACCACCCTCGGCATGGGTCGGCGGCGGGTTTGGCTCGACCATCCTGTCCAGCAGCGCGCGCAGGTCGCCCATGGGGTCCAGCGACGCGGCGATATCCGACAATACTTTCCCGGACAGCGGCTCCAGCAGCGAAAGTATCCCCGGCACCTGCTCGAACGCGGCGCGGAGAGCCAGCGCGTCCCTGGCGGTGAACGACTTATACGACACCTTGCACAGCAGCCGCTCAAGGTCCGCGATGCCCTTCAGCCGCGACATGATCCCTTCCAGCCGGGGCGTGTCGGCGGCCAGCGCCGCCACTGCGTCCAGCCTCGGCTCGATCGCGGAACGCGCCGCCATCGGACGTTCCACCCATCGGCGCAGCATCCGCGCGCCCATGGCCGTGCGCGTGTCGTCCAGCAGGTGGAACAGCGTGCCCGCGCCCCTGCGCCCGCGCATCGTCTCGGTCAGTTCAAGGTTGCGCCGGGCGACGCGGTCCAGCCCAAGCTCGTCCGATCGGTGGCTGACGATGGGTTCGGTGATGTGGATCATCGCGGTCTTCTGGGTTTGGGCAAGGTACGCCAGCAACCCGCCCGCCGCCCGCGCCGCCATGGGCGTTTCGGCCAGCTCACCCATTGTTTTAAAGTGGGCGAGTATGGCCTTCTTCGCTCCCGCCGGCCCGAAGCCCTCATCGTCATACGCGGTGATCCCCACGCCGGGCAGTTGTATGCCCGCGCCGTCCAGCGTCTCTCGCGTCAGCGCGTCCGCGATAACCTCCCGCGGCATGATGGACGCGGCCGCGTCGGGCAGCTCGGCCAGCGAATCCAGCTCCAGCACGCGGAACTCGCCCGCGCCCACGTCAACCCACGCCAGCCCCGCCCGCTTCTTCAGCGCGGCGATGGCCAGCAGGTAGCGGCTCTGGCCGGAATCCTGCTGGTCTATCTCGATGTTCGTGCCGGGCGTGACGACGCGCACGACCTCCCGCTCCACCAACCCGCGCGAGCGGGCCGGGTCGGTCATCTGCTCGCATATGGCCACCTTATGGCCCAGAGCGACCAACCGGTTGATGTATGTCGACGCGCTGTGGTAGGGCACGCCGCACATCGGGGCGCGTGTGTTGTCCCCGGCGTCGCGGGCGGTCAGCGTCAAGTTCAGCAGCGCGGAGACCTTCTCGGCGTCCTCGAAGAACATTTCGTAAAAGTCGCCGAGCCGGAAGAACACGATCGTATCCGGATGCCGCTCCTTAACGCCCAGATACTGCCGCATCATGGGAGCGTAAGCCGCCATGTCAGTCCCTGGCCGCGCCGCAGCCCGCGCACCCCGCGCATCCACCGGCGCGTCCGGCGCAAGACGCCGCCCCGCCGCCAGTGGTATCGCCCGAGACGATGAAGCTGAGCGTCTGATTCACCTGTCGGACCAGCCCGGCGAACGCCTCGCGCGTCTCCTGCCGCCGCGTGACCAGCGGCAGCGCCGCCAGCGTGTTTTGCAGTTCCTCCACCCTTCCGGCGACCAGCCTGACCGCGCCGCTGTCAGAGTCCGGCGACTCCATCAGGCTGGTCAGCGCGAGGCGGCTGGCGTTCAGCCGCGAGAACATCCCCGACACCGCGGGGTCAGCGTTGGCCGCCTCCTCAGCCTCGCGCATATCCAGATACTCGCGCGTATCCGACAGAGCCTCGCCCAACGCCTGGGCGCGGCGGAATACCTCGTTAAGCCCGGTCATCGTCATCCCTCCCTGATAGTTCCCCTTAGCGTGTTGTGTCCCGCCGACACGATCCTCACCGGGACGAACCGCCCGATCAGGCCCTCGCCGCCGGGCAGCGTCACGCTGATTCCCCTCTCAACCTTGCCCGACACCTCGCGCGCGCCCCGCCGCGCCGCCTCATCCACCAGCGCGACATGGTCCGACCCGACCAGCCCGGCGAACACCCGCGCGGTCCGCGCCTCCTGCGCCGCGATCAGGCGCGTTATGCGCTCCCTGGATACCTCGTCCGGCGCGCGCCCGGGCATCGCGGCGGCCTTCGTCCCGGTCCTGGGCGAATATATGAAGGTATAGGCCGCGTCGAACCCCGCCTCATCCACCAGCGACAGCGTATCCTCAAAGTCCGCGTCCGTCTCGCCGGGAAAACCGACGATCAGGTCGGTGGTGACGCCGACGTCCGGTACAGCCTGGCGCAGTTTGGCAAGCCTTTCCAAATAACGCTCCCGGCCGTAACTGCGGTTCATCAGCGAGAGTATCCTGTCGCTGCCGGACTGGACGGGCAGGTGGATATGCCCGCATACCGCCGGAACCTCCGCCATCACCTCGACCAGCTCGTCGGACAGATCCTTCGGGTGCGAGGTCATGAACCTTACGCGCGGCGCGCCCAGCCCCGCCACGGCCCGCAGCAGCCTCGCGAACGTCGCGCCGTCGCCCAGTCCCGCGCCGTATGAGTTGACGTTCTGGCCAAGAAGCGTAATCTCCTTGACCCCGCCCGATAATAATCCCTCGCACTCGCGGAGTATATCGTCCATCGGGCGGGAACGCTCGCGGCCCCTCACGCTCGGCACGACGCAATAGCTGCAGAAGTTGTCGCAGCCGCGCGTCGCGATCACGAACGCCTTGTGCCCAGGCCCGCGGCCAGACGCCAGTTCCTCGACATCCTCAACATCCATGGCCTCGCGCCAGATGTCCGCTACGGGTTTGCCCCCGTCCAGCGCGCGCAGCAGGTATTCGGGCAGGCGGCGTATGTTATGCGTGCCGAACACGATGTCCACGCCGGGGAACGCCCGTTCCGCCGAACCGCCCGATTCCTGCGCCATGCACCCGCACACCGCGACCATCATACCGGGCCGCGAGCGTTTATCATGGACGGCGCGGCGGATGTTGCCCAACGCGCGGCGCTCGGCGTTGTCGCGCACGCAGCAGGTGTTGAACACAAGCAGCCGCGCGTCGGCGCGGTCCGCCTGGACCAGTCCGCACGCGGCCAGCAGCTGGGCGATGGCCTCGCCGTCGCGGGCGTTCATCTGGCAGCCGTACGTGACGACCGCGAACGTCTCGGGCTTGTCATTCCGCGCCGCCAGCGCGGCGATGGCCGGCTCAGCCATTGCCGTCGCCTATCGGGACGCGCCCCTCGCCATGGCACGCCGGGCATTCCCTGGTGAGCAGCGTCCTTAGCGGAGCGCCGGACTTCTTGCGCGTCAGTTCCAGCAGGCCGCGCCGCGTGAACCCCTCCACCCGCACGCGCCCGCGGTCCGCCCTGGAGCATTCTATGAAGTATTCCCGAAGCGTCTCCCTGTCCTCGTCGTAGCGCATGTCGATGAAGTCGACCAGTATCACCCCGCCGACGTCGCGCAGCCTTAGCTGGCGCGTTATCTCACGCGCGGCGATGCGGTTGATGCTCAGCACGCTGTCCCGCTCGGAGCGCAGCCGCGCGTCGCGGCCTGAGTTAACATCGATGGCGGTCAGCGTCTCGCACGGCTCGAACAGCAGGAACGCGCCGCCGTCCAGCTCCACGCGGCGGGCCAGCAGGTTATGCAGGTCCCGCTTCATGTTATGGCGCTCGAACAGCGGCGGCGCGTCGGTATCCAGCGTCACCGCGCCGATACGCTCCGGCGCGAACCGCCCGAACGCGCCACGCAGCGATTCATACAACCCTTCGTCGTCAACGACGCACGCCTTCAGGCGCGAATCGGTCAGGTCGCGGGCGACGCGGACCGTTATATCATCGTTGGCGAACAACCGCGCCGGAGGCTTCGCGGTACTAGCGCGGGCGAGTATATCATTCCACAACGCCATGGTTTCCTCCGCGTCGCGGATGATCGCCTCGTCGGTCTCGCCTTCGGCGGCGGTGCGCATTATCCAGCCCACGCCGTCTCGCTTGTGGTTTTCGCCCAGCTGACGCAGGCGGGCGCGGGTATCCTCGTCGATGATCTTGCGCGAGATGCCCACCATGTCGAACGAGGGCATCAGCGCGACGAACCGCCCCGGCAGCACGACGCTGCGCGATATCCTCGCGCCCTTGCCGGGATCAGGCTCGCGTATCACCTGCGCCAGCACATGGTCGCCGGGCGAGAGATCGTTCTTCAGGACGCGGCGGGCGCGAGGCTCCACGTCGGGCGGGGGCTGGTCGTTGAGCGGGAGCAGGGCGCCGTGATCCAGCCCGATATCGACGAACACCGCGCCCAGGCTCGGGGCGCGGTTGATCACCTGCCCCAGGTAGATGCTGGACGCCAGTCGGCGGTCGCTGTCCCGCGCGGGAATGTACTCGGCCAGCCTGCCATCCTCAACAACCGCCAATTGGATCTCGCCGCTGCCCTTATGGAGCAGCAGCACGCGTTCCCCTGGCAGTACGGTATTCCGGTTCATTATGCCTCCTGACTGTCAGCAGTCCATGAGCGGCGCGGCGAAGCCCTGTTTCTCTCCGAACAGCCTCACGCGCTCGATCAGCGTATCCGGCTCGGGCGCGCCCGCGAACTCGGCCAGCGAGCGGACCAGCAGGTCGGGCTTGAGCGTCTCGCGCTCGGTGAACGACACGCGGGCGTGGAACGCCGACAACGCTTCGATGTACCCCAGCTCACGCAGCATCGGGCGGATATCCACCCTGGTCGAGCCGCTCTTGGATACGCGCGTGGCGGGGATCTCCTTCCGCGCCAGGAACGCCGGCACGGCGGCTGCTAGGCTGTCCGCGCCGTCCGCGCGGATCAGGTATGACGCTTCGCGGAGCATGGCCATCAGCTTGGGGTGATCGTCGCTGACGGCGCGCGCCAGCTTGGGCGGCAATCCCGGCGGCATCGCGGCCTTCAGCGCGGTCAGGCAGGTCGCGCCGTCCACATAGCCCTCGAACGTGACGTCGACCAATTCCTCGCGCCCCGACTGTCCTACGGGCAGCGGCGAGGCGAACGCGATGAGCATGTGCGGGTTGAATCCCTGCGAGTACGCCACGGGCAGCCCCGACCGCCGCAGCGCGCGCTGCGTGACGCGCAGCAGGTCCAGATGGCCGATATGCCGCAGCGCGAAGGATTTCTCAAAGGCTATGAACAGCCGCACGCGGGCACCTCCCATCGAACCTTCCGGCGTTCAGGCCGCACGACTGGCATCCTCCCTCGCGGCAGTCGCGCGTGACGTCGCCGGCAACCGCGCGGAGATATTCTTCCCGCAGGAACTCCTTGGATACCCCCGCGTCTATTATATCCCATGGGAGCGGTTCGTCCAACATCCGCTCGCGGTTCGCGTAATACGCCGGGTCGACGCCTGTCCGCTCGAACGCGTTTTCCCATAATTCAGGCTTAAATTGCTCTGTCCAGCCGTCGAACCTGCATCCGCCGCGCCACGCGGCCTCCATCACCCCGCCGATACGCCGGTCGCCGCGCGAGAAGCACGCCTCCAGCCGCGAGAGGCTGGGGTCGTGCCAGTGGAGCGTGACGGAGCGTGGCATCCGGGTTTTCAGGTATGATATCTTCCCCTGGATCGCGGGGATGGTGTCCTGCGCGGCCCACTGGAACGGCGTGAACGGCTTGGGCACGAACGGCGCGACGCTCAGCGAGACGCGCGGGCGCCTGTTAGTGTCCGCGATATTGAGCATCCGGCGGACCATCCCGGCTATCCCGGCCACGTCCTCCTCGGTCTCGGTGGGCAGGCCTATCATGCAATATAACTTTATGTTGTTCACCCCGGCGGCCATGGCCTCACGCGCCGCCCGCAGCGCGTTCTCCTCGGTGACGCCCTTGTTGATGACGTCGCGCAGGCGCTGTGTCCCGGCCTCTGGCGCGAAGGTCAGGCTGGACTTGCGCACGTCCGTCTCGAACGCGTCGCCCATCGACGAGGCGATCGCGCTGTCCACGCGCAGCGAGGGCAGCGAGAGTTTTACGCGCATGCCGGACAATCGCTTGGTAAGCGCCGCGCTAAGATCGGCAAGGCCGCTGTAATCCCCCGCCGACAACGCGCACAGCGACAATTCGTCATAGCCCGTCGAGCGGATCAGCGACTCGCCCTGCGCGGCAAGCGTGGCGGCGCTTCGCTCGCGCGGCGGGCGGTAGAGCATCCCGGCCTGGCAGAACCGGCAGCCGCGCGTGCATCCCCGGGCGACCTCCAACACGGCGCGGTCGTGCACGGTCTCCAGGTACGGCACGACGAACTCCGATGGGAAATACGCCGCGTCGAGGTCGGCGACAACGCGTTTGGTTATGATGGTATGGCCGTCATGCAGCGCGGGTACATACACGCCCGGCGCGCGGGACAGCGCGACAAGACGCGCGGAGCGGGTGTCGCTGTCCCGGATCGCGCTGATGATGTCAAGCATGGACTCCTCGCCGTCGCCGATGGAAAACGCGTCGATGAACGGCGACAGCGGCGCGGGGTTGAACGCGCACACGCCGCCCGCTATCACCAGCGGATCGCCATCGCCGCGATCGTCCGAGCGGACCGGGACGCCGCCCAGGTCGAGGGTCTCCAAAATATTCGTGAAACACATCTCGTAGGGCAGCGTGAACGCGACGGCGTCGAACGCGCTCAGCTCAAGCCCGCCTTCCAGCGCGGTGAGTTTGCGTCCGGCGGCCCGCAGCGCGTCGGCGTAATCCGGCCACGGGGTGAACACCCTCGCGCACGCCGCGCCCTGGGTATCGTTGACCAGGTGGTAGAGTATCTTCATGCCCAGGTGGGACATGCCGACCTCGTACACATCCGGGAAACACATGGCTATCTTGACCTTCGCGCCCATATCGAACGGGCGGGCGTTTAGCTCGCCGCCGATGTAACGCGCGGGCTTGGCGACGGTATCCAGCAGATCCTTCATATAAACCTCCGACCGTCTATTTATTTTACAGGATTTGCGGAGGACGTCAAGCGCGGGAAGGGATGTGTCCACCCACCCCCCGCTTGACAAACCTCACCGCGCCCCGTATAATAATACCGGACTATGGTTATTAGTGTTAATCAAATCAGAAAAGGAGCGGTTCATGCCGGATTGGCACAAACTGGAATCGATAATCACGCCCGATCAATGCGATGAAACCGGAATTACGCGCCCCGACGCCTGGTTCCAACTCTTCCAATGGATAGCGGCCGAGCACAGCCGCGCGATGCGCTGCGACCACGACGGCGACCTTCCCCCATCGGTATTATGGATAATGTTGGGCGCTCATACCCAGTGGCATTCGCCCGCGCGAGCCGGCGACACGCTGCTCATCAGGACCGCGCCAGCCGCGCATTCGCACGGTATGTACCAGCGGCGGATCAACATCACCGATGTTAACGGTAAACCAATCGCCGACAACGTCGGCTTCTGGACGCTGATGGACCGCGACACCCGCCGCATCACCCGGAACGGGTTGATACAACGCCGCCACACCGACATCGAGACAGGCGACGGCGTCCGCCCCGCGCCGTTCGTCCCGCTGGAGGACGCCCGCGCCGCCCAATGGTCATACACGCCCGGCGCGGTGGATATCGACAATAACGGGCACGTCAACAACGCGCGGTACATCGCGTGGATGGACGCCGCGCTGCGCGGACTGTCGGGCGGTCCGGTATCACCGCGGACGCTGGATGTATGGTACGCCGCCGAAGTCATGCCGGGCGAGCCCCTTGCCGGAAAGACCGCGCTCGCTGACGATGGGCGGTTTACGTTCGAGGTATTCCGCCAGGGCGCCGGGGACGAGAAGGCGCGTTTCACCGCGTCGGGGTTTATGTTGCGATAACGGTCAGGACGTCGCCTCGCGCTTCTGAAGCAGCACCGCGCCGATCACGATTACGCCCTTGAACGCCTCGCGCAGGAACGGCGGCACGCCCAGCAGGTTAAGCAGATTGTTCATCACCGCGATGATCAGCGTCCCCAGCACCGTGCCCAGCACGAACCCGCGCCCGCCACTCATGCTCGTCCCGCCCACTATGACCGCCGATATCGCGTCCATCTCGTTCCCGCTGCCGGCGTTCGCGTAGTCCATGCTCCCGATCCTCGAGACCTGCAGTATCGCGGACGCCGCCGCCATCACCCCGACCAGCGCGTAAACCATCCTCTTCACCCGCTGGACGTTCACCCCGGACAGCCTCGCCGCGCGCTCGTTGCTCCCGACCGCGATCACGTGACGGCCGAACGCCGTCCGCTTCGATATCACGTAGAAAATCGCCGCGCACGCCAGCCAGTACAGTATCGGCATGACCAGCAGCCCGCCGACCTTGAGGCTGGCGATCTGCAGGAACGGCCTGGGCACCGTCGGGGTATATCCCTGCATGAAGTGCTGCGTCACGCTGCGGCATATCTTCATCGTGCCCAGCGTGGCGATGAACGGCGGCAGCTTCCCGCGCGTAACCAGCAGCCCGGTCAGAGTCCCCAGCGCCGCGCCCATGATTAGTCCCGCCGCTATACCTATTATATAAGCCGACGCGCCCGTTATCCCCAGGTTCAGCAGGACCCCGCGCGGCCCCGTGTCGATGAGCGCCATCACCATCGCGCCGACCGCCACCAGCGTGGAGCCTACCGCCAGGTCAATCCCGCCGGAGATGATGACGAACGTCATGCCCAGCGCGATGATCCCGATCCCCGCGTTGTTGCGCAGTATGTTCAGCCAGTTCATCCACCAACGGCTAAGCCACTCCCCGAAGCTGGGGAATCCGAACCCCAGCGCCAGCGTCTGCAGTATGACCATGACGAACAGCGCCGCGCCCGTGCTGAACAGCGATGAACCGCCCCACCGCCGTCTGAGCCAACCAATCATACCCCCGCCCCCGTCGCCAGCCGCATTATCGCGCGTTCCCGCATCGTCTCGCCCCACGCCTCGCCAGCCACCGCGCCATGGTACATCACCAGCGCCCGGTCGCACACGCGGATGATCTCCTGCGCCTCGCTGGACAGCAGCGCGATCGCCACGCCCTGCCGCGCCAGGCCCAGTATGATATCATAAATTTCTTCCTTCGCTCCGACGTCGACGCCCTGCGTCGGGTTATCCAGTATCAGGACCCTCGGGTTGGAGCTAAGCCACTTCGCCAGCACGACCTTCTGCTGGTTGCCACCTGACAGGCTGGTTATCATGTCGGTCGGCTTGGCCAGCTTGATCCGCAAGGCGCGGACCTGCCCGGCAAACATATCGCCCTGCCTTCGCCTATCGATGAACCCGAAGCGGCTGATCTTCGGCCAGACGACGATCGAGCCGTTCTCCAGCGCGTCCATGTCCGGTATGATGCCGTTCTCCTTGCGGTTGCGCGGCAGGTACGCGAGGCCATTATCCGCCGCGCGGGTGGCGCCGCGCGGATGGAACGGCTTGCCGTCCAGGTACACGCTGCCCGTATACGGCCCGCCCGCGCCGAATATCGATAGGAACAGCTCGCTGCGCCCGTCGCCCAGCAATCCCGTAAAGCCCAGTATCTCCCCGGCGTGGACATCGAAGGACACGTCCCGGAAGCCATTCCCGGTCAGGCGTTCCGCTCGAAGGACGCTCCTTGGGGATCGCAGGCGCTGGCTCAGCGCGTCCGCGCGAACGTCGCGCCCGACCATGAACCGGGCGAGGTCTGAGGCGGTCACGTCCGCGACGTTCCCCTCCGCGACCATCTCCCCGTCACGCAGCACGGCGTAACGGTCCGCGATACGCGCGACCTCGCGCAGTTTGTGCGATATGAACACAATCCCCACGCCCTGGCCGCGCAATGCGCGCATCATCGCGAATACGCGCTCTATCTCCGGGTCGGTCAGCGAGGATGTAGGCTCATCCATAATGATTATGGACGCGGCGGCCATCATCGCCCGCGCGATCTCCACGATCTGCTTGTATGACGCGTCCAGCCCGCGCGTCATCGCGTTTACGTCCAGGTCTACGCCCATGCCCTCCAGCATGCGCCGGCCCTCCGAGCGCATGCGCGGTATGTCGATCGCGCCGGAGCGGGTCCGCGGCTCGCGCCCGAGGAACAGGTTCTCATAGACGGTCAGGTCGTTTATGAGGTTAAGCTCCTGGTGGATGAACGCGATCCCGGCGGCGAGGCTGTACTTCGGCCCGGCGAACGAGACGGGCTTGCCGTCGATGAGCACATCCCCCGAGTCGCGCGGGACCACCCCGCCCAGTATATTCATCAGCGTGGACTTGCCCGCGCCGTTTTCGCCCAGCAGCGCGCATATCTCGCCACCCGACAGGCGGAAGTCCACGCCGCGCAGCGCGTTGTTCGCCCCGAAGGATTTGGTGACGCCGCGCATCGTCAGGTCCACGCGTTACCTCCGGCAGCGCGCCCCCCGCCGCGCTGGGCGGCGGAGGGGCTTATTAGTTTAGTAGGGCGAGGTCGGGTCGAGGTAATCCGCGCAGTTCTCGCGGTCGACGATCGTGGTCGGGATGATCTTGACCAGGTCGACGGCCTCGCCTTCCAGCGCGGCCACGGCCATATCCACCGCGTCCATCACCATGCGCGGGCTGTACAGCGCGGACTGGATCCAGATGTCCTGGTTTTCGGGCATCATTTTGAAATACTCCTGGCATCCGCCGCCGCCTGTCACTACCTTGATGTCTGTGCGGCCGGCCTCGGCGATCGCCTGCAGCGCACCGATGGAGGTCTCGTCGTCCATCGAGTAGACCGCGTCGATCTTCGCGTTGCTGACCAGGATATCCGCGAAGTCCTTCAGGCCGTCCTCGCGGGTGAACTTGGTGGCGTATGTGATGATGTTAAGGTTCGGCGCGATCTCGGCGGCCGTTTCGACGAAGCCCTTCTTGCGCAGCTCGGACACCGATCCGCTCGTTGGGACCTCCAGCATGACGACGGTGGCCTCCGGGCCGACCTTGTCCACAATGTACTTGGCCCCCTGCGCACCCATGTCCTCGTTGTCGCCGGAGACGCGGTACACGCCCTCGGCGGCTATCTCGATGTCGAAGTTGACTACCGTTATCCCTTGGTCGATGGCGGCCTGGATGGGCACCTCCATGCCTTCCCACTGCGGGAACGCTATGATGGCCTGGGCGCCCCAGGTGACCAGGTCGTCCAGCTGCGCGGTCATCTGTTCCGCGTTCTCGCTGGTGTACATCTTGTATTCAACCTTGTCCGACAGTTCCTTGCAGCGCGTTTCCGCGTAGTAAGCAACCCCGGCCACCCAGCCGTGGGTGACGGCGGGGGCGAGTATGCCGACCTTGTGCTTGGGCTGTTCCGCGCTGGCGGCCGCGGCCAGTCCGCACAGCAGAACCAGGGCGAGCGCGATTGCCAATAGCTTCCTCATGGATTAACCCTCCTAAGAAGTATTAATGGGTTGGTTAAATTGTAACATATATCGGAGGGTTTGTCAAGATGATGTAAGGCGGCGCGCCGCCGCCTGTGGGGGGGATCGTTAGGGTCCGACACGCCGGACCATTAACTCGCAGTTGAGCAATGTTAGATGGTCAATGGTTGATACGGCTTCCAGACGCAGAATGTCTCTGGGATTCAAGCGTCTCACTATAGGCGTATTAGCGTTTGAGGCCTGTTCTAAGTGCGAGACAGCGCTTATCACTGGGTATTGCGGTTCATTATTAATTGCCAGCCCGACAAATGGTCCTGGATTCGGGAAAACAGGCTGAATAAATGCGCCTCGATGCCCGAACGCGTATTTATAGACGATCTCATACTTTCCGCCTTCCAGAATCTCGATATGAATATTGTCTGAAAGCAATTGTATGATACTACCGCCCGCGTAAAATGACGGCGATGAAAACTTTACAGGCATTATAGATACTGGTTGGCCTGAAGGCAAGTGTTGGTTATACCACCCTGTTAAAAAGACCGCTTTGCCGGGACGACCATGATCCGGATGATGCCCATGGTCGTGGTCATGATCCGGTCGATGCCCGTGGTCATGGTCATGGCAATGGTCATGCCTCTGCGCCCAACACGGTTGGTTATATCCCGGGATAAACGGGTTATACGGCGGATAGAACCCTCCGTCCGGACGGCGCGGGCATGACGGTATCGAGCAGCAAAGCTCCGGATGGCTGTGCTTGCATTCATTGCGGTCGTCGCAAGGCGGACTGGGATGGTGGTGGCAGCAGTGGTCATGCGGCGGCTTGGGATGGTGACAACAATCGCACGGGTCGGGCTTGGGATGGTGGTGACAATCGCATGGGTCGGGTCTTGGATGGTGGGGTTTGCAGTCGCATGGGTCTGGTCTTGGGTGATGGGGTTTGCAGTCGCATGGGTCGGGTCTTGGATGGTGGGGTTGGCAGTCGCATGGATCGGGCTTGGGACGAGGAATCGGGCGCGCGCATAGGTCGGGATTAGGCCGCGCGCGCTTGCAGTTGGGCTTGGGAATATGGCGGCTGTGGTGCTTGCTGTACTGGCAACGCGGCATGTGGTGGTTGGGATGGTTCCAGTGGTGGCCGTCGCACTCATCCCATTCCTCCTCGCGGCAGTCCTCGCCGTCGTATTCCGGGCCCGGTATGGGCGGATAAGGCGCGGGACAATACCTCAGCCCGCCGTCCGGGAACGGCGGCGGGAAATGGCCGTGCTTGCCGCGCTCATGATGATCTGACATAAATAAACCTCGCTTTATAAATATATTATATAACGGTTCTAACCCAAGCGCGGCCAATCCCGCGCCGAACGTCCGTTATATATGTGCGATAAATTGTAATTTTGTGGATACTCACAATACCATATGCCGGACAGACAGGCGGGGTGAATGGCCTGCGTACAACGCGAAGGGACCCCCGCGCGGCGCGGAGGCCCCCTTGAGCCTGGTATAACTAGGCGCTGCGCTCCAACGCCAGCTTGTCGGATACCAGCGCGATAAACTCGCCGTTGGTGGGCTTCGCGTCCAATGAGCAGACGTTATGGCCGAAAACCTGGTTCAGCACGTCGATGCGCCCGCGCCCCCACGCCACCTCGATCGCGTGGCGTATAGCGCGCTCCACCTTGCTGGAGGATGTGTTGAACTTACGCGCGATGCCCGGATACAGCTCCTTGGTGATCCTGTTGATCATGTCGGGGCTGTCCAGCACCATCTTGACCGCCTCGCGCAGGAACTGGTAACCCTTTATGTGCGCGGGTATGCCGATGGTCAGGAATACGTTGGTTATCCGCTCGTCCAGCGATCGCTGGGGCGTCGCCGTGACCAGCAGCGCCGGAGCGCTGGCCTCAAGGCGCGGCATGGCCCGTCTGGTAACCGCCTCCCGCACGCGCTGGAGCAGCACGGACAGGTCGAAAGGCTTGAGCATGTAGTAGTATACGCCCAGCGCGATCGTGCGGATGATGAAATCATCACGGTTCAGCGCCGTGAGAGCGATAATCGCGGGGGGATTCGGCGCGTTCTTGCGCGCAAGGCATTCCAGCACGGAGAACCCGTCCATCTTTGGCATGACCATATCCAGCAGCACCACGTCCGGTTGTTCGGACTCGATTAATGCCAGGGCCTGGATACCGTCGTGCGCCTCACCCACGAGGCTTACGCTGTCCTGCTTGGAGAAAAACTCCTTGAGCATCCCGCAGACCTCAAGGTTGTCGTCCACGATCACCAGTCGAATGCCTTCCATTCTCAAACCTCCGCCTCAAGCTTCAGCATCTTATGTTCGCCGGGCGCCCCGGCACAGTCCCGCGACCATATCCACGCCTTTCAGCGCTCTTTTGCGCGCCGCCTTGTCGAACCCTGCCGAAACTACCCTTATAGGATAACGATTATCCTAGTTGCAGTTATTCTACCACATCCCGGCCGGTTTGTGAAGTACCCTGGTCCCTTAAATTCCCAAAATCTACAGAAATATTTAATCTCTGTAGATTCATTGAATTCAATGAATTGTCGAGGCGTACGGCCAGGACGCGCGGGCGGGCGCGGAGATATCCTCATACCATATCAAACGATCCAACTCGACAAATCCCGCCGGTCGGCGGCATGTTTCTTTTAGCGGACCAGTCCCAAACGCCGGACGCGGAAAAGCACCCGCCGACGGCTATAACATAATATGGAATGGATTTGAAAACAGGAGGCGTAGCGCGCGATGAGCGATCAATATTCATTGAACAACCCCGAGTCCATCCAGCCGGCCGGAGCTGACGCCCAGTCGGTCCAGGCAAACGCCGCGTCGCTGTGCGGCCCCGGCGCCAGCGCGTATGTGATAGGGCGCGGCGAGACGCTGTACGGCATCGCGCAGCGGTATCAAACGACCGTGGACGCTATACTGAAGGCGAACCCTGGGCTTAACCCGCAGCTTTACTACGAGGGGGACACGATATGCATCCCCAAGTCCGGATGCGCGGGCGAGGTCTATACCATCCAAAGCGGGGATACCTTCTACGCCATCGCGCTCAAGCACGGCGTCACCGTGACCGCGCTGCTGGAGGCAAACCCCGGCGTGAACCCGGAGAAGCTGGTCGTCGGCCAGACAGTGTGCATACCTAAGGGCGCGGCCCCGGCGCCCGCGTGCGCGGGCAGCGTCTATACGATCAAGCGCGGGGATACCTTTTTCGCGATAGCCCAGGCCAACAAGGTCACGCTCGCGGAGCTTACCGCCGCCAACCCCGGCGTGAACCCGGAGAAGCTGTACGTCGGCCAGAGCGTATGCGTGCCCAAGGCCGCGCCTACCCCGCCGCCCACACCCCCGGCCTGCGACGGAACGCTGTACACGGTCAGGCGCGGGGATACATTCTACGCGATAGCGCAGTGGCATAAGGTCGCCCTGTCCGAACTAATCGCGGCGAACCCGTCCGTAACGCCTGAAACGCTGTTCGCCGGCATGGTGATATGCGTGCCCAAGCCGGGAGTCAAGCCGCCCGACTGCGAAGGGACGCGCTACACGATCCAGCGAGGCGACACCTTTTACATGATCGCGCAGAAGAACGGCGTCGCCGTCGCCGACCTGCTCTCAGCGAACACGGGCGTTAACCCGGAGAAACTTTATGTCGGCCAGGTGGTGTGCGTCCCGGATAACAAGCCCGTCCCGCCGCCGGTCCCGGCCTGTGACGGCGATGTTTACGCCATCGTCAAGGGCGATACCTTCTACGAGATCGCGCGCAAGAACGGCGTGACCATCGCGGAGCTGCTGGCCGCCAACCCCGGCGTCAACCCGGAGAAGCTGTATGTGGGCCAGATGGTGTGCGTCCCGGCCAAAGCGGGACCGGCGCCCGCCTGCGAGGGAACGCGCTACATAGTGGTCAAGGGCGACACGCTCTTTGAGATCGCGCGAAAGACCGGGGTGGGTCTGGTCGCGCTGCTGCAGGCAAACGTCGGCGTGAACCCGGAGAAGCTGGAGCCGGGGCAGGTGTTATGTATTCCGGCGGCGGCCGCGCAAGCGGAGATCCCCAGAGAGATCGGCGAGCCTTACGTGATGGAAAAAACCGAGGGCGCGTCCCAGCTGGGCGCGGTCACTCCAGCCGCCGCCGAGCCGGAACCCGCCGCGGACAACACGGTCGTCCACTCTACCGAGCTAAAGCCCGAACCCGCCGCCGCGCCAGCCATCGGGGACGCCCCGTCGAGCGAGCCGTCCGCCGCGCCGCGCCTTGAAGCCAAGCCAACCGCGCGGCCCGAGCCAGCCGAGCCTGCCGTCCCCGCCGCGCCAGTCATACCTCCCGCGCCAGTCGTCCCCGCCGCGCCAGCCATCCCGCCCGCGCCAGTCGTACCCCCCGCCACGTCAACCATACCATCACAGCAAACCATACAGCCCCCGCAGGCCATACCGCCCGTACCGGCGCCCGCCAGCGCCTCCATAGAGGAAGCCGCCAAGACGGAGGCCCAGCCCGCCCACGCCGAGTTAACGCCGCCCGACGCGCTTGTCGGGACGGTGAAGGCCGCCGAAGCGCCCGAGCAGGTGAAGGCCAGCGCCGAGCCTGTCCCCGCGCCGGAGGCCGAGCCTGTCAACAATGAGGCGAGGCCGAACTCCGAGGCGCAGCCCATCGCGGCGACCCAGCCGTGCAACGGCGTGCGCTACACGATCCACAAGGGCGATACCTTCTTCGATATCGCCAAGTGGAACAACGTCGAGCTGGTCGCGCTGCTGGCCGCCAACCCCGGCGTCAACCCGGAGAGGCTGGAGGTCGGGCAGTCGATATGCGTGCCGCTGCCACCGGCCGGAGGCAACGTGCCCGCGTGCAACGGCGCGTTGTACACGATCCAGAAGGGCGACACGCTCTTTGATATCGCCAGGCGTAACAGCGTGCCCATCAACGATCTGCTGGTCGCCAACCCCGGCGTGGTCCCCGAGAAGCTGGAGCCAGGCCAGCAGGTGTGCATACCCGGCGGCGGCGGGGTCAGCCCGTTCTGCGCGAACGGCACGCCCTACTCCATCCGCAAGGGCGATACCCTCTACGCGATAGCGATCCAGTTCGGCATACCGCTGGTGGATGTGCTGGAGGCCAACCCCGGCGTTAACCCGGAGAGGCTGGTCGAGGGCGACCTGGTCTGCGTTCCCGACAAGGGCGTCTCGCCCGCGCCGTTCTGTCCGAAGGGCACGCCCTACATAATCACGCAGGGCGACACGTTCTACAGCATAGCGCTTCGGTACGGCGTCGCGCTGGCGGACCTTCTGTCCGCGAACCCGATGGTAAACCCGCAGGCGCTGGAGCCGGGCGATGTGGTCTGCATACCCGTTATAAACGCGAAACCGTTCTGCGAGACGGGGATAATCCACGTGGTGGAGAAGGGCGACACCCTCTACACGCTCGCGCTGAAGTTCGGCGCGCCGCTGTCGGACCTGATGGCCTCTAACCCGAGCGTAGTGCCGGAGAAGCTGGAGATCGGCTCGCGGCTGTGCGTTCCCAATTACGCCGGCCCGGTATTCTGCAAGGACGGCGTGCCGTATGTCATTCAGAAGGGCGACACGCTGTACTCGCTGGCGCAGCGTTTTGGCGTTACGCTTGAGGAGATCCTGGCCGTCAACCCGGGGCTTACGCCCGAGAAGCTGCAGCCCGACGACGTGGTGTGCGTCCCGAAGCATGGGAGCGTCGCCCCGCCGCCCGTGACCCCGCCGACGCCGCCGTCCGTCTGTCCCGGCTCGACGGCGCATGTGATCCAGAAGGGCGACACGTTCTACACGCTCGCGCTGTGGTACGGCGTGACGATCGAGGCGATCAAGGCGCTTAACCCGTCTGTCGACCCGAATAACCTGACCATCGGGCAGACGGTCTGCGTGCCGGGCACACAGCCCACGACGCCTACCGCGCCGTGCAAGCCCACCGTACACTGCCTGCAGTGCGGCGAGACGCTGTTCTCTGTCGCGAAGAAGTACGGCGTGACGCTGGCTGACCTGTTCGCCGCGAACCCGGGCCTGCATCCGGATTGCCTGATGCTGAACGCCAGGATAGCGATCCCGTGCCCCACGCCCGAACCGGTTGACCCGGTTGAGCCGATACTGCCCGTCTGTCCCAGCGGCAAGACGTACACGGTGCTCAAGGGCGATAGCTTCTACCTGATAGCCCGCAGGTTCGGCCTGGACCTGGCTGACCTGCTGGCCGCGAACCCGGGCACCGCGCCCGATAAGCTGCTGGTCGGGCAGGTGATATGCCTTCCGATAGCCAAGGCCGTTTGCGCCGAGGGGCACACCATCCACTACGTGACGACGGGGCAGACGTTCTACGACCTGCTGGTGATATATAACCTGTCTTACAGCGCGTTGGCGGCGGCTAACCCGGGCGTTGACCTAACCGCGCTTACGGAAGGCCAGACGCTGTGCGTCCCGCCGCAGGGGAGCAGGGGATCATGCGCCGACAGCGGGCTTGAGCCGTACCTGATGCTCAAAGGCGATACGCTGGCCTCGATCGCCGCAATGTACCACGTGGCCACCGCCGCGATACTCGCCGCGAACCCGACGCTCACCCCGGCTGACTTCGTAACCGGGCGGATCATCTGCCTGCCCAAGGGCGCGTCGCTTGGATGACGATGGGATGATATTGGTACCAGGAATATAACTGGTGGGGAGCCGCCGTGACGTATACGGCGGTTCCTTTTTAGTTCGGAAACGTTGACTAGACGGGCGGTTTCGGGTAAACTATAGTGTATGTACTCTGTTCCCTTGGTTGGGGGATTCGCGCCGCCCTCTCTGCCGGATGCTGGGAGATTTGCCCCGTCCCCTCTGCCGCCTGAGGGCGGCATCCCCCCTAAAGGGGTGACAAGGAGCTTGGAACGGCGCGACAAAGCTTTTTGGCGAGCATGGTGGGCGGCAGATAAAACGGAGGACTCCTAGAATCCGGAAGATGATGTTCTATCCGCCGACGCTGGAGGTCTAATGACGCCAAAGTGGTGATGGCTAACCATGATGACCATTTTTCTATAAAGACTGTTTATGGGAAAATAAATATATAAGAAAAGCGTTTACCATGGTCACCCCTCACCACATTACGACGCGGCAGGAACGACAACTCACGGCGAGGCGTTCTAGCCTCTTGTCGCGTCCCAATCCCCTTGACGCGTCCTATGCCCCTTGTCGCATTCCAAGCCCTGTGTCGCGTCCCCAGCCTCTTGTCACCCCTTTAGGGGAGATGTCGCCCTCAAACGACAGAGGGGCGGGGCGAATCCCCCCAAGTAAGCGACAGTGACCCGCGGGGGGGGGGGCGAAGTTCGCTGCTGTTAGCACAGAAGGCTTAGTGTGTGAGTCACACAAGATGCGGTACATTTTCGACGGTAAAGCCTGTAGTGTTCTGTCCCCCCTATCCTCGTTATCGTTACATACTGTAGGCACGATTATATAGCATGTATAATATTCCTGTCATGTCACACGTGTGCCGGAACATGTTGTGCTACACAGTAGTTCCACCTGCTGGAAATCGCATGTGTTGACAGGAATGTAATACTTATTTATCTACAGCGATTTACGCAATAGGGTGCAACAAAATACGAGTATACAGATTCGGGCAAATAAGTTTAGACACCAATTTTTGTAAAAAATTATTTTAGGAGCTGCAGATATTAGCAACCTCGTCACCAAAACGCAAGGTAAAATCATGACATAAAGATCGCTGACAGATGTTTTGAAAATGTGGCACAGTTCAGATATTTGGGAACGACTGTAACAAATCAAAACCAGAATTCGGGCAATGCTTGCTACCATTCAGCCCAGAAGCCTTTTTTTGTCTTCTCGTCAGCTGTCTAAGAACATAG
>JAISWI010000003.1 GCA_031270865.1 Oscillospiraceae bacterium | reverse complement strand
GCGGAGTTGTACCAGAGCCAGTTCGCGCGGTGAGGCATTGCATGGAGGGGACTGGCCAAGAGTGAGGGCATAAGGAAGCCAGCCCGCCACATCGCCACGAGGGTCCAGCGTCACGCTGGACCCTCGTGGCCAGGGTAGATTGTTCCTCCAGGGCTTATGCTTGCTTGGCCGCGCCCGTCGGCGCGTACGCCACTGCCCGCAAGGACTTACTCAACAGCAGCGGCGCCGCCAGCAGCGCGATCCCTATCCCGGTCACTACCAAAAGCGTATCTATCGCGACAAAATCCGACATCGGCCCGAACACCACCATTCCCAGCGGCGTAATCGCGCCGGAGATCATCATGAAGAACGAGAATACCCTCCCCAACACGGCGGGATCTACGCTTGTCTGTATTATCACGGTTGACGGCGTGTTATACAACGGCATCGCCACCCCCATCACCGCCATCAACGCCAGATAAACCACGAAGTTTGTCGTAACCCCCAACGCGACCGCGCATCCCCCGAATACCACGCTTGCCACCGCTAACGACAGCGCTCGGTTCTTGAATCCCCCCCATACCCCAAGCGCCAGCCCGCCTAGCGTCATACCCGTGGCGAACGTGATCTCTATCGCGGTGAGCCTCCACACCTCCGCGCCGAAGTCCCTTGTTACCTGCAGCGGCGTTAGCAGCGCCGCCGGAGACACCAGCAGCATGAACACTGTGGCTAACCCGAACAGCTGCAGTATGAACGGATGCTTCACAACATACCGGAACCCTTCCCGCATCTCGCTGAAGTACCTCGTCCCGCCTTTTTCGATATCTTTATTGACAGGAACATCCGGCACGCGCACCATAAAGAACAGTACGCCTATCCCTACCGCCGCCGTTGCCACATCCACCAGGAACAGCGCGGGCAGCGGCGCGGCGGCCATCAACGCGCCGCTTACCGCCGGGGCTGCCAGACCCAGCGCGGAGCTTATACTCCCCTGTATCCCGCTCACGCGCGTCAGCTTATCCTGCGGCACGATCTGCGGCAACAACGCCCCGCTCGCCGGGCTCTGAACGCCCATACCGAACGCCCGGATCGCCGCGCATACCAGCAGTATCGCCATCTCGCCCACGCCAGCCCACAGGAACGCCGCCGCCGCTAGACTTGCCAGCGCTACCGCCGAATCCGCTAGGTTGATGATAAGCTTGCGGTTCCATCGATCCGCCCACACGCCGGCGAACGGCGATGTAACGAGCATCGGCAGGAACCCTGCCAGCGTGAACAGCGTCATCATCGCGCCGGACTGGGTTTTCAGCGTCACATGCCAGAGGATCGCGTACTGCACCAGCATCGACCCGAACGTGGTTACGGCCTGTCCGCCCACGAACAGGCCGGCGTTGAGTTTCCAGGGTTGTCCGATGTCGGCGGGGGTTGAGCCGTTGTCGTCCATTCGGTTTACCTCCGTTATATATCAATAATCCATCGCCGCGATAGCCAGCGCGAGTTCCAGCCGCTTGCGCTGTGTCGCGCAGCCCAACTCATATGGTTTATCGAGCCGCCCGTTCATTGCCAGCGCGTTCGCGCAGCATCCTCCGCTGCAGAAATACTTTGCCCAGCACGCGCGGCAGTCGGGCTTGTTCAACACATGGTTATTCGCGAATAATCTCTGCGCGTCCGCGTCGAACGCCCCGGTCGTCGCGTCGCCGATCTCCCAACCCTCGCGGCCGACGAACTGGTGGCACGGGTACAGCTTGCCTTCCGGCGTTACCGCCACATACTCGTTGCCCGCGCCACATCCGGTCAAGCGTTTGCGCAGGCACGGGCCGTTCTCCAGGTCCACGTTGAAGTGGAAAAACGAGAACGGCCGCCCTTCCCGCCGCCGCTGGACGTACGCCGCCGCCAGCGTGTCATATTCTTCCAATATTCGCGGCAGGTGCTCCGGCCTAAGCGCGTACGGCTCGTCTCCAAACGCCACGACCGGCTCCACCGACACATGCGCGAACCCCGCGTCGGCCAGCGCCAGCGCGTCGTTCGTAAAGTCCAGGTTGAACGCGGTGAACGTCCCTCGCGCGTAGTATGACTTATCCCCGCGCCCCCCGACCAGCCTCAACGCCCCGTCCAACGCGCGGTCATACGAGCCGCGCCCGCCTGCGTCCGGGCGCATCCGGTCGTGAACCTCGCGCCTGCCGTCCAGCGACAGCACGCAGTTATCCATCTCATCGTTGATGAAGCGGATCGCGCTGTCGGTCAGCCCAAGCGCGTTCGTGGTGATCGTGAAGGAGAACCGCTTGCCCGTCTCGCGCTCACGCTTGCGGCCATACGCGACGATCTCCATCACGGCGGGCAGGTTCAGAAGCGGCTCGCCGCCGAAGAAGTCGGCCTCCAACGCCCGGCGGCTGCCGCTCTTCGCGATCAGCCAATCCAGCGCGGCCTTGCCCACCTCGACCGGCATGCGGGAGCGCGACGGGTCGCTGTACGTCCCTTCACGCGCGAAGCAGTACCGGCAGCTCAGGTTGCAGTCGTGCGCGGCGTGCAGGCACATCGCCTTGACCACGCCAGGCTCGCTTAACAACGACGCGTCGTAGTCGTCCGGCGCGTCCAACGCGCCGGACTTGCGCAGCTCATCCAGTTCGGCGGCGATCGCCGCGCCTTCCTCTGTGGGATAACGCGACAGCAGCCGCGCGCGCTCAGCCGGATCGGGATTCAGCGCGTCATACGCGATCCCGTCCAGCTGGTGCAGCGCGCCGCTGCCCACGTCCAAAGCCAGTTTCAGCCCCAGCGCCTCGAATGTGTGTACCACCTGCCGCTGTTATACGGCGGCGCCGCGCTTGGTTTCCGGGGACCGCCGCTCCTGCCGCTTGCACTGTTGGTTCGCGACAGTACAGCTGGTCTTGCACGCCGACTGGCAGCTGGCCTGGCACTCGCCGCATCCGCCATGCTCCAGGCTCTCGCGCAGGCTCGCGCGGTTGATGGTGTGGATATGCGGGGTTCTAATCGATTCCATATAAGACACGCTCCTTTATATCATACTAACTAAACCGACCGTTGGTTTACCCAGCCTATGCGTCGACTGACGCGCCGATGACGGCGCGTATCCTGCGCACGCCCGCCGAGGACGCCTCCTCCTTCTGGATCTTGAATGAGCCTAGATCGCCCGTGCGCGAGGCGTGCGGCCCGCCGCAGATCTCCTTGGATACCGGGCCCATTGTGTAGACCTTGACCCGGTCGCCGTACTTGCTCTCGAACAGGCCGATAGCGCCCTCGTCCCTGGCCTCCTCGACGGTCATCTCGCGGCAGTCGACGGGGTGGTCGGCCTGGATGGATTCGTTGACCAGCCGCTCGGTCTGTGCCAGCTCGTCCTTGGTCATCCTGCGCCCGAAGGAGAAGTCGAAGCGCAGGCGCTCCGCCGTGATGTTCGATCCCTTCTGCGCGACCTCGCCGCCCAGCACCTTCCTCAGCGCGGCGTGGAGCAGGTGTGTGGCCGTGTGCAGCCGCGCGGTCTGGTCGCTGGCGTCGGCCAGCCCGCCCTTGAATCGCTGTTCGGCCCCGTCGTGCGAGCGTTCCTGATGCGCCGCGAAGTGTTCGCGGAACCCTGCCTCGTCCACCGTTAACCCGCGCTCCTTGGCCAGTTCCGCCGTGATCTCGATCGGGAAGCCGTACGTGTCGTACAGGTGGAACGCGGTCAGACCGTCTATCACGCTTCCGGTAAGGCGCGCGGCGGCCTTCTCGAACTCGCGCGTGCCCTGCCGCAGCGCGCGCTGGAAGCGTCCCTCCTCCAACAGAAGCTGCTCCCTGATGAACCCGGCGGCCTCGCCCAGCTCGGGGTAAGGCGCGCGGTATTTATCGATGACGACCCGCGCGACCTCCGCCGTGAAACCCTCCGGCGCTCCCAGGCGCATGCCGTGCCGGACGGCGCGGCGGATCAGCCTGCGCAGCACGTATCCCTGGTCGACGTTCGACGGGGTCACGCCGCGCGGGTCGCCGATGATGAATACCGACGCGCGGATGTGGTCGGCGACTATCCGGAAGGACTTGGTTACGTCGTCGTCCTGGCCGTAGGCCTTGCCCGTCAGCTCGGCGATCCTGTCCAGTATCGGCGCGAACAGGTCGGTTTCGTAGACGGTCTTCTTGCCCGTCAGCGCGCACAGCGTACGCTCCAAACCCATCCCGGTATCCACGTTGGGCTTGGCCAGCGGAAGAAGCGTCCCGTCCGGCTGGCCGTTGTACTGCATGAACACGTCGTTCCATATCTCAAGGTAACGGCCGCAGGAACACGCTGGCGAACAGTCCGGCCCGCACGGTTCCTTATCCGTGATGATGAACATCTCGGTATCCGGTCCGCAAGGCCCGATCCTGCTGGGCAGTCCCCACCAGTTGTTTTCCGCCGGGAGGTAGAATATCCGCTCCGCCGGAACGCCCTGCTCCAGCCAAAGCCTGAACGAGTCGTCGTCGCGCGGCGCGTTCCCGTCCCCGGCGAACACGCTGAAGGCCAGGCGATCCTTGGGGATATCAAGCCAATCCGCGCTAGTGAGGAATTCCCACGACCACGGGATCGCCTTCTCCTTGAAGTAGTCGCCCAGCGACCAGTTGCCCAGCATCTCAAAGAACGTCAGGTGCGACGCGTCGCCCACGTCCTCGATGTCGCCGGTGCGCGCGCATTTCTGGACGTCGGCCAGGCGCTTGCCCGCCGGGTGCGCCGCGCCCAGCAGGTACGGTACCAGCGGGTGCATGCCAGCCGTGGTAAACAGAACCGTCGGGTCGTTCTCCGGGATGAGCGACGCGGAGGGTATCACGGCATGTCCGCGCTGCCCGAAGAACTCAAGGTACAGCGCGCGCAGCTCGCCGCTGGTTATCGATCGCATGGGCCGCCTCCTTCCGTTAATGGAGCATCCGTACCTATTAGATTAACATTTTGTGGCGCGGCTGTCAAGGCGCGGACTGCCGATTCATGGGCTTAACCCTTGACTATTCGGCTGGGATTCTTTAGAATATATCCACAATCCCCAATACGTCTGGAGGCTTAGCCATGACTTTGGCGGAATCCAACAAACGCCTTGCGCTTACTTTGTCCGAACATAAGGACCGCTACGACCGCGCGGTCAGCCGTCAGGCGTCCGTGTTCATGGGCGGGACGGGTCTGGACACGCCGCTGCTGCTCAGCGCGGAGTTAACGGAATCCCAGAAGGCCGCGTTCCCGGACTTCAACACGAAAGAAGCGCATAACGACCTGGACAGGATGCTCGCCTCGCAAGCCAGGTCCGCGCTCACCGCGATGAACGCGGGCATGGACGCCGTGCCGTCCGTCCGGGCGAACATGGGCGTGGGCATCACCGCGTCGTTCTTCGGCGTGAAGCCCAGGCTGTTCGACGACAAGATGCCGTGGGTGACCGAGCGCGTCCCCAAGGCGCGGCTGGAGCGCATGACGGCGGACGACCTCGCCGTTACCCCGGAGATCATCCAGGCCATCGAGCACATGGAGTACATGGCGGACGCGCTGGACGGCAGCGGCGTAAGGGTGTACCCGGTGGACGTACAGGGCGCGTTCGACACGGCGCACATCGCGCTGGGCGACCAGATATTCTATGAGATATACGACGACCCCGATTTCCTGCGTCACCTGTTGGATTTATCGTGCGCGGCGGCTGAGCGCGCGTTCGACGAATGCGTCAAGCGCATCCCGGGCAGCGAGGAAACCATCTGCCACTATAACCAATTGGCGATGCCGCGCAAGCTGGGCGGGATGAAGATATCCGAGGATACTTCCACGCTGCTGAGCCAGGAACAGATAGATGAGTTTGTCGCGCCGTACACGCGCCGGCTGCTGTCGTATTCCGGCGGCGGGTATGTGCACTACTGCGGCAGGAACGATTACCTGTTCAGGACCGTGCTGGCGGAACCGCTGGCGTACGGATTGAACTTCGGCAACCCGGAGAAGCACAACATGGAGGAATGCGTCGCCGCGCTTGCCGCGAAGGGCAAGGTATACTACGGCGCGTCCGCCCGGAACGGGGGCGAGTCCCGCGCGGACTACTACGCGCGGACGCTGGCCGCCAGTCTCGACAACGGCAGGTCCCGGCTGCTGCTGTGCGACTCGTGCGCCGCCGACGAGGTGGGCGCTGTCCGGGATGAATGGGAGAAGGCGAAGGCGCGGGTATTCGCGTAACCGCGCCGCGCCCCCAATCCCTTATTCCCTCAATACTTTCCCCATCGCCTTGCCCTTGGCCAGCTCATCCACCAGCTTATCCAGCCAGCGGATTTTTTGCGTGAGCGGCTCCTGGATATCCTCGACGCGTATGCCGCAGACCACGCCCTTGATCTTGTCGGCGTTAGGGTTGATTCGCGGGGCCTGGGCGAAGAATGTCTCATAATCGGCGGCCTTGTCGATCTGCGCGGCCAGTCCCGCCTCGTCGTAACCGGTCAGCCAGAGGACGACCGTGTCGACCTCCGCCTTGGTTCGGCCTTTGCGCTCCGCTTTCCGTACAAGAAGCGGGTAAACGTCGCGGAAGGGCATTTTATATACGCGCTCGTTCGTCACGCGGGATTCTCCAATCTCCACCGGACTATGTCGGTGATCAGCTGGTAATCGACGGGCTTGCCCAGCGGAAGCCGGATCGCGCCCTTGGACGTCTTGTAATCCGCGAGGCGTTCCGCGAAAGCCGCCGTCGCCTCGCCGCCGGGGTAAAGCCCGATGTGTTTCTTGAACGCCGCGAAGTGGATCAGGTTCCCGCCCTGCCAGAACGTAGGCATGCTCCATGAGATTTTCTCGATGGCTTCAGGCGCGGCGGCGCGTATCGTCTCGCGTATCTTTTCCAGGATCGGGCGGACCTCCTCCGCCTGGCCCTCGATGTAAGCGCCTATGCTGTCAAGCTTGCCGCAGAAGTGATGCTGGTCAACTTTACTAAACTCGCGTCCGCATGCTGCGCATATCCACATAATATGATCCTCCCCGTTTAGACGATATAATATTATAACAGGCGGCGCTCAAAGCGTCAAGGCGGGGATCGCCTGGCCCGCGTCGTTCACACATGAATCGCCCGGGCATATTCTGTTACAGCCGCGCCGAGTATGCCGAATCAAGCCGCCGGCAAAGGAGCTGCTTGCGTGATATTTGTCGAGATATGCTGCGGGTTGGGCAACCAGTTGTTTACCTACGCGTTCTTCAGGTGGCTGCAGAGCCAAACCGGGCAGCCCGGACTGGCGTATATGCGCCCGTCGCCCTTATACCACTCCGTATACCAATTGGATAGGTTCAATATAACCCCGAAGCTTGCGGTCACGTTCAAAAAGGAAGAATTTATCGATAAAGCGCCGAAAAGCCTGCAGTATTATCTCGATAAAAGCAGGATTCCCAAAGGGAAACGCGCCGGGCGGCACGACGACCTGGGCGTTTATATGAATGGTTGGAACAAATTTGAAAAACCTCCAAATCCGTTGAAACAGCATTATTATATAAATGGATTCTTCCAAAGTCCCAAGTTTTTTGAATCGATCAAGCGGACCATCGTAAGCGAGATAACCCTTGCGGGCGAGCGGAAGCCGTCGAACAAGGAGACGATGGCGCTTATCGGGCGGCGCGCCAATCCCGTGTGCGTCCACGTCAGGCGCGGCGACTTCGTATCCAGGACGCACTACAACGGCATCTGCACGGTCAAGTATTACGACAAGGCCGTCGAGATGATACTGGACGCCGCGCCCGACGCGCGGTTCTTTGTCTTCAGCGACGGGATGGACTGGGTGAGGAAATCGCTGGCGTTCCCGCAATCGACGGTATTTGTCGAGAACAACAGCGAGCGCGAGGCCGCCGAGGAGCTGGAGGTGATGAAGGCGTGCAAGCACTTCATCATATCCAACAGCACGTTCAGCTGGTGGGCGCAGTATCTGGGCGCCGGGGATGGCTCAATGGTCATTGCCCCGAATAAATTCGACGCCCATAACCATAAGTCAAACATAATCATGGACAATTGGCGCCTGCTCAACAGCGAAGGAGGGCTGGTCCGCGAAGGCGCCGGCGGACCCTTGCGGACTAAGGAGAAAAACGTTATTATACCAGTATAGGAGGCGGTTAACATGACGCTGTATGAAACCATATTCGCCCGCCGCAGCGCGCGGCGGTATGACAAGGCGCCGCTGGACGAGGCCGCGCTGTCTACGGTCAGGGCGTACCTTGGCGGCGTTAGGCAGCTGCCGGGGCAGTCCGCGCGGTTTGAGATCGTCGACGGCGGCAAGCTCAAGGGCGGGATCGCGCCATACGCTATACTGGCGTTCGCCGACGACAGCGACGGGGCGCTGGTGAACATTGGTTATTCTTTACAGGAAGTCGACCTGTATCTGCAGGGTTCTGGCTGGGGAAGCGTCTGGTGCGGCATGGCCTCGCCCAGGGAGAAGCCGCGCGACTACCGCATCCTGCTGGGGTTCGGCAAAACGGACGTTCCGCTCCGCAAAAGCGAGGCCGAGTTCAAGCGCAGGGCCATCGCCGACGTCAGCGGCGAGGACAACGCTGTCGCCCGCGCCGCGAGGCTCGCGCCGTCCGCCGTGAACCTCCAGCCGTGGAAGCTGGACTTCGCGGACGGACAGGTGACGATACGCTCAAGCGCGCGCGGCGTGGGGAAGATATTGCCCGGCAGGATGTACCTGTATGACCTGGGGATCGCGCTGAAGCATGTCGAGGTTGCGCTGGAACATGAGGGGAAGCGGGTAACGGGGATCAGCGTCAGCGGCAAGGGCAGGGAGTCTGTCGTTGAGGTGGGGTATTCGTGAGGCGGGTTACGGCGCGGGGGGATAGTCCCCCGCTCCCGACCGCAGACGGCGCATCGCGCCGTCCAGTTGCGGTATCATCATGGTGACGCGCATATACCGGCCTTCTCGTGAGCGCAGGCTCATGCTGAACCGGTCGCCGAAGCATAGCCGCATCCGGTGGTAGATGTTCATTAACCCAATATGGGACGGCGGCGCTTCCATCCGCGCGTCGTATACCTGTTTGCGCAGCGACTCCAGCGCGGATTCGGACATCCCGCGCCCATTGTCCGCGAACGTTAGGCGCAGGCCCGGTTCTCCCGCGCTGTCCCCGAAGGTATCCGCCGACAGCAGCATTGTCAGCGGTCCGCGCTCTACGCTGTACCCGTATGATATACTGTTCTCTACCAGCGGCTGCAGCACGGTTGAGAGTATGCTGCGTCCCATCGCGCTTTCGCTGACCCGAAACCGCAGCTCGTATCGGTCGGGGAACCGCGCGTTCAGTATGTCGCAGTAAACGCGTATGTACCGCAGTTCCTCCCTCAACTCAACAACTTGGTCGGAGCGCAGGGTGTGCCTTAGGAACAGTGACGCGCTGCGGATAAGCCCCTCAAGTTCCTTCGCTTGAACGCTGCGCGCCATCGCCCGCATCGTTTCCATCGTATTGAACAGAAAGTGCGGCGTAATCTGGTTGCGGTACGCGCTGAGCGCGGCCTGGTTCTGCGCCAGCATAGCCTGATATAACGATTCCGACATACGCCGGTCCTTCTCGCGGGCAGCGTACAGCGCGTCTATCGCTTGGTTAAGGCGGTCAGCCACTGGCGCCAGTTCCGTCATGCGGGTGTTGATCGGCGCGCGCCGCTGCTCCGCGTCCACCCGCGCCACCGCGTCGGTCAGTTCCCGAACGTGCCGAAGCGCGCGGCGCAGAATATATTCCAGCGTCAGCGCGATTATGCCCATAGCGGCTATCAGCACGCCCGCGCTCAGGTTGCGGACATGCAGTATCGGCGCGATGAGGGTCCGCTCGGGCACGATATACCCAATGGACCAGCCGGTGCTGTCCAGCGTCAGGCGGCTTTGCATGTACGACTCGCCGCCCGCGTGGATTGCGCTGACCTTACCGGGTTCTTGCCAGAATAGCCGCGCGGCCGCCTCGCGCAGCGCCGGATCCTGCGTGGACACGGATACCAGCCGGTCACCGAAGTACAGCGCGATTATCTCGTCCGGATTGGAGCCGCCAGCCACGCCTTCCTCGAAAGCGGACGTGTTGAGCGATACCAGCGCGACGGCCTCCTGTTGCTCCTGCTTGCCTGAAAAGCGCACGTTAAATACGGGCAGGCAGTACAGCAGCTCGTTGGTTTCGACCGATCGTGGAGGCTCGGATATATATGTATTGGTAAGGAAAAATGGGCTGAAGTGCCCTTCCCTCAGGGTTTCGTTATCTTGTATGAGCGTTTTATACCTGTTCCGCGCATACCAACCGCCCTGGTATGAGAATCCTGCCGCGCCCTGCCTTTGGATATAGAAGTCGGATATTACCCCGCTGGCGAACATAGCGTTCCTCAGGAAGTCCATGGCGGCGGAGCGGTTACTGAGGTACTCGATAGGGCTTGTGGTGAACGCCACCGCTTGGACGCTGGCGGAGTACACCGCCCGTTTAGCTGAGGTATCCATAGTGGACAGCAGCGTATTCATGCTCGAGAGGGCCCGCGCCGCCAGTGAAGCGCGCGCCTCCCGCACCTGGCTCCGCGCGTAAGAGAGCACGATAAAATGGTACAGCAGCAGGAACGCCGCCACCAGCGACAGGGCGCTGACCAGGCTGACGCGTATGCTGCCCCGCAGCGACCAGTCCTTGCCACGCGGGGTCGCCGAATCGTTCCCGTCCATATGCCAAGTATACCGTCTATCTTTATATACCGCAACTGGCGGCGGTTGTGCCGTTCGGCAAATCGCTAAGTATTGTACCACTAAAACGAAGAATAATGCCTGTACATAATCCGCGCGGCGTATTATCATTTGTTATGATGGAAGTTTGAAAGATAAGCCGAAAGCGGTGATTGCTGTGACAATGACGGGTTCGCGGCGCTCGCCAAGGGGCGGGCTGGCGCGGCTTAGCCGCGATATCTGGAAAAGCCGCGTTATCTATATGCTGGTGCTGCCAGGACTATTGTGGTACGCGCTGTTCGTTTACGCGCCGATGGGCGGGCTGACGCTAGCGTTCAAGGCGTACCGCGCCAATAAAGGTATCATGGGAAGTCCGTGGGTAGGGCTGGCGAACTTCCAGAACGTGTTCCGCGACCCGACGTTCCCGAAGGTTATCGCGCGTACGCTGTGGATTAACCTGGGTCGGTTATGCTTCGAGTTCCCGATGCCGGTTCTGCTGGCGCTGATGCTCAATGAGATACGTATGCCGCGCTGCAAGAAGGTTATGCAGACGGTGATGACGTTCCCTAACTTCCTGTCGTGGGTGGTGGTATCCAGCGTGCTGACCGCGCTGCTCTCGATGCAAGGCCCCCTCAACTCGGTGATAGAGAGGTTAGGCGGCAAGGCGGTACCGTTCCTGGGCAACGCCAAGATATTCCTGCCGATGCTGTATGTATCCTCAAACTGGAAGAGCATGGGCTGGTCCTCTATAATCTACCTTGCCGCGATAGCCGGGGTCGACCAGGAACAGTACGAGGCGGCGGAGATAGACGGCGCGTCGCGTATGCAGCGAATCACCAGGATCACGCTGCCCAATATACTGCCCACCGTGTCGGTCATGCTGATACTGGCCATGGGCGGCATCATGTCCGGTGGGTTCGACCAAATATTCAACCTTAGCAACGCGGCCACGAAGGATGTGTCCGAGGTGTTGGACATTTACATCTACCGCATCACGTTCCAGTCGCCGCCTGACTTCGGGTTTTCAATGGCTATCAGCCTGTTTAGGTCGGCCGTCAACCTGGCGCTGCTCCTTATCGCGGATAGGGGCGCGAAGATGATGGGCGGCAGTGGCCTGATCGGTTAAAGGAGGCTAGGGTATGGCTGCCGCGAGTAAACCGTCCCGTCTGTCCTACCGGCTGTCGCGCGCGCGCGTTAGCTATGTGGATGTTATCGCCGTGGCTTTCGCGGCGCTGTTGACGCTGGCGATACTGGTACCGTTCATCAACGTGATCGCGGTGTCCTTCGCGTCCCAAACCGCGTACTATAATAATCGGTTTATGCTGTTCCCGCCCGAGTTCACGCTCAGCAACTATAAAGAGCTGTTTAAGGACAACCGCATACTCACCGGCTACCGAACGTCCGGGACGCTGGCGTTGCTGGGTGTCCCGCTGAATATGTTCCTGACCGTCTCGCTAGCTTACGGCACGTCCAGGCCCGCGTACCCGGGAAAGAAGCTGATTATGTTTATAGTCCTGTTCACGATGTTCTTCAGCGGCGGCATCATCCCGCTGTATCTGCTGATCAAGGGCATGCGCCTGACCGATACGCTGGCTTCAGTGATACTGTGCACGGGGCTGGGTACGTTCAACATGATACTGGTGCGCAACTACTTCTACGCGTTGCCCGATTCGCTGATGGAGTCCGCGAAACTGGACGGCGCGGGCGAGTGGCGGATACTTTTAAGGATTGCGCTGCCGCTGTCACTGCCGATACTGGCCACCGTGTCGCTGTTTTACCTAGTGGACAGGTGGAACGAGTGGTACCTGGCGATGATATTCATCCGCAGCACGAAGAAGACGACGCTGCAGCTTGTGCTGCGCTCCATCATGCTGGTCAACCAGATGACCAACGCCATCCAATCCGCCACCGCCATAGATCAGTTGCAACGGTTCGATATCGGCGTGCGCATGGGCGCTATAGTCGTCACGATCCTGCCGGTGATGTGCGTGTTCCCGTTCCTGCAGAAGCACTTCGCCAAGGGCGTAATGGTCGGCGCGATTAAAACCTGACGGGCTGCCGGGTATCGCGCTTCCCGGGGCGGAACATCCCGAAGGAAACGGAGGAAGAGTATATGCGAGCGTCCATTATCTTGGAAAACGATTGGCTGCGCTGCGCGTTGGACGACAGCGGCGTAATCCATGAGCTGGTGAACAAACGCGCGGGCAGCGCGTTGGTGACCGAAGGCGACGGCCTGACGGGTTGGAAGATGATCTCCAATGTGTCGACGTGGAGGGAGCATCCCCTGTTCGATAAGGATAACCACGCGAAGGTAACGGCTGGCCCGTCGAGCGTCGAGATGACGTTCGACGGCATACAGGGCGCGCGGGAGAAACAGGCCTTCCGCGTGACTATGCGCTGGGAACTGGACGGGCCGGAACTGCGCGCGTCCATTGAGGTTGACAACCGCGACAAGGAAGTATTGCGCGAGATTTGGTTCCCGTTCATATCGGGCATACGTGAATTAGACAAGCGGGCGGACCACCACCTGCTGCTGAACTACTCGACGGGCATCATAATGGACGACCCGCTGGTTAACTTGCCGCGTTACGACGGCGTAAACTTCGGCAGCCGCCCGGGTGGAATGTTCTTCACGCGTGGATTTGGCAAATACCCGCTGCTATACCCAGGCGTGTGCAGTATGCCTTGGCTGGATTACTATAACCAGCGCCAGGGTTGGTACATGGGTTACCATGACATGGAGACCCCGTCCACCGGATTGCTGATGCGGGCCCGCGACCAGGAGCGAGATATGCAGTTAGGCTTCGTCCGCTACCCGATGGTACAGCCTGGCCGACAGTGGAAGAGCGGTATGTTCATCATCCGCGCCCATGAGGGAGATTGGCACGCTGGCGCGCGGCGATACGCCGAGTTCGCGAAGGGGAAGATTGGCGTCACCCCCGCTCCTGAATGGCTGCGGACCGCGCCGGGATTCCACCTGACTTCATGTATCGGGCAGGACCGCCGGATCAATAACGATTATGATCACATATACGATACGTTCGCTGCGGATAAAGCCGCCGGGTTGGACCTGCCGGTACTGGTGTTCGGTTGGGTAAAGCGCGGATTCGACAACGGCTACCCAGAACTGGAACCGGACGAGCGCATAGGCGGCGCGGGAAAGCTAAGAGCCGTCATTGCGCGGGTGAAGGCTGAAGGCGGCAGGGTCATGCTGTATACCCAAGGCCGCCTGATCGACATGTGCACCGACTACTATAGAGATACAGGCAGCAGGTGCTGCGTCCGCAGCGAGGACGGCACACCCTACATCGACGAGTATTCGTTCAACTCCGAAGCGACGCTGTATCCCAACCGCCAGTTCGCGCTCAGCTGCCCATCCACCAAACTGTGGGAGGATCAGCTGAAAAAGCAGATCGACATAGTGATGGATTTGGGCGCCGACGGGCTGCTGTACGACCAGATTGGCGCGGACAACGCGTTCATCTGCTTCGACCAGACCCACGAGCACGCGTCTGCGGATATGGCGTTCCACGGCAAGATCCAGATGCTGGAGAACCTGCAGCAGTACGCGCGGGAGAAGGATCCCGACTTTGCTATCATAGGCGAGCTGATATGCGACGCGTTCCTGCAGAAGCTGGACATCACCCATGGCTGGGAGACCCAGGACGGGCCGGATACGCCGCCATATATGCATGCGCGATCGGAAATTTACCGCTACGTATTCCCGGACCACCGCCCGTCGTGCCGCATGGCCGGATCGGTGAATGGATACAGTAACGCGTTCGTTAATGGCATGGTTTTAGAACAAGCGCATCGTCGGCCAGGCGCCGAGGCGGTAGCGGACCACTGCGACCAGTTACAGAAGCTGCGCGCGAATCTGATGCCGTTCTTCAACGCTAGCAGGTTTGTCGACGAGGATGGGCTGACATGTCAGCCCGAGAGTGTGCTTGCCAAGCGTTACATTGGGGAAAACGGCTCTAACGGCGTCGCGCTCGCTAACACGCGCGCCGCCGCGATTACCGCGCGATTGACCATCGACGCTCCCGCGCGTTCCGCGCGGTTATACTGGCAGGACGGAACGGAAACGACGGTAACGGCTGTAGCTGGCGCGTTCTCGCTGGCGATCCCCGCCCAAACCGCCGCGTTCCTGATGCTGGAGGCGTAACACCGCGACTATTAAGGAGGAGGCTGACACATGAAAAGAACCCTGTCTCTCGCGGTCGCTATCGCGATGGCCGCATGCATGGTCCTTAGCCTGGGCGTGTCCGCGCTGGCCGAGGAGAAGGCGTACGACAAACACCTCACGATCAGTTGGGCGTACGCCGGCATATCCGAAGGCGTCGACTACGAGGCGGACGCGTACGGCAAGTACTGGGCGGACAAGTTCAACGTGACCTTCGACATCATACCGATGACGTTCGACAATTGGGAGGAGCGCCTCCGCATCTGGATCAACTCCGGCGACATGCCGGACGTGGCCAACTGGAGCTTCTACCAGTACGGCGAGCTGGTCAACTATGTCGACCAGGAACTGCTCTACCGCCTGCCGGACGGCTGGAAGGACCGCTGGACGAACATCGCTAGCGCGCAGACCTATGTTCCCGCCGCCGCGATGGTGGAGGAGAACATGGGTGGCACGTACCTACTGATCCGTCCGGTGTTCTCAATCCACAAGCCCGCTGAGAAGTTGTCGTACCACACATTGTTATACATGCGAAAGGACTGGCTGACCGCCGTCGGCGCGGAGCTGAAGGATACCTACACGATCGACGAGGTCACCGACATCGCGCGTAAGATCAAGGCGCAGGATCCCGGCGGATTGGGCGGCAACCTTCGCCCCATCTGCATAGAGACCACGAACATGGGCGGCGCGCTGCCCGTGAATATCTTCACCCACGCCACGCAAGCCCCGTATTACAAGGACGAGAGCGGCAAGTATGTATGGGGCCCGGCCGACCCGCGAACGCTGGAAGGCCTGTCTATCTACAAGGGCTGGTATGACGAGGGCCTGCAAGATCCGGAGTTCTACACGCTGGAGAAATCCTTCGGAGACCAGTACCGCTTCTATTTTGAAGGCAATGTCGGCATAACCACCGCTGACGGCATGGCCGGACGGATGCGCCTGTTCGAGATTGAGCTGGCCAAAATCGGGCTTAAGTACGAGGATACTGTGCATATCGCGCAGCTGGTAGGCAACGACGGCCTGTACCACCACCGCGAGCAGGGCAACTACTGGGCCTCGCAGGTATTCTCCCCGACGATTGACCAGGAGAAGTTCGAGCGCGCTATGGACGTCATCGATTTCAGCGCTAGCCTGGAAGGTCAGGAGTTCATCAACATGGGCTTCAAGGATGTTGATTGGACTGTCGACGAAAGCGGCGCGTATGCGAACCTGCTGGGCGAAACTTCGTTGGGCGAGAAGTATCCGTCGGCGACCGCGTTCTTCGGTGGGATGCTGTGCCTCGGCGACGACTTCGCGTTCGTCAGCCCCGGGGCCGCGCCTGAATACCGTCAGGCGGTATCCAAATTCTACGCGCTGCGCGACCAGTTGGGCAAGGATCCCTCAACGTTCCTTGACATCGACTGGGATATCCAGTATTACAGCTCACCCGCTATGTCCCAGGCGACGATGATACTGGCCGACGAGTACGCCAAGTTGATTCTGATGGACGGCGACCTCGAGGCCAACTGGAAGAATTGGGTCAATGAGAAGATGGCTGTCGTCCAGCCCGTGCTGGATGAATTGAACGCTAAGTTCGCTGATTGACCGATTTACACAGGCCCGCTGGTTCGGTTTGTCTGAACCGGCGGGCTTGCTTATGTGGTCGTATGCTTTGTTCCCCTCCAATTATCTAGGCAGCAGGCTTCCGCCCTATCCACGCCCCCAAAACCATGCTATACTACCCCAAGCGACACACGGCATACCGGACGCGCAGCCCAAATCCCCGCGCGGCAGTTTATCCGGCGGGACTGGGCTTCACGCCGCGGGGCGTAATCAAAGGAGGCCAGCATGAGGAACATCAGCGAACTAGTATCCCAAATGACGCTCGCGGAGAAGGCGGGCATGCTCAGCGGCGCGGACTTCTGGCGGCTCAAGGGCGTGGAGCGGCTTGGCATACCCAGGGTGACCGTCACCGACGGCCCGCATGGTCTGCGCAAACAGGATGAATCCGCCGACCACCTTGCCATCAACGCGTCGGTCCCGGCGGTGTGTTTCCCTGCCGCGTGCGCCACGGCCTGCTCATTTGACAGGCGGCTGCTGGAGGGCATGGGCGGCTTGCTGGGCGAGGAGTGCCAGGCCGAGAACGTCAGCGTGATACTAGGCCCGGGCGCGAACATCAAGCGCGGCCCGCTGTGCGGCAGGAACTTCGAGTATTTCAGCGAGGACCCGTACCTGTCCGGCGAGATGGCGGCCGCGCACATACGCGGCGTCCAGAGCCGGAACGTCGGCGCGAGCCTCAAGCATTTCGCGCTCAACAACCAGGAACACCGCAGGATGTCTGTGAGCGTCCACGCGGATGAGCGCGCCATCCGCGAGATCTACCTGTCCAGCTTCGAGACAGCCGTGAGGAAGGGCAAGCCGTGGACGGTCATGTGTTCATATAACAAGGTCGACGGCGTGTACATGAGCGAGAATCCCCTTTACCTCGACACGATCCTCAAAAAGGAATGGGGCTTCGACGGGTATACCGTGACCGACTGGGGCGCGTGCTGTGACCATGCCGCGGGCGTGGCGGCGGGCATGGATCTGCAAATGCCGTCCGCTGGCGCGGCCAACGACGACGCGCTAGTCCAGGCCGCGCGCGACGGGCGCGTTTCCATGGAAAGGATTGACGAAGCCGTAACGCGGATACTGACTGTTATTTATAAATATCTGGACAACCATAACCCGAACGCGCAATACGATAAAACCGCGCACCACCTTGAGGCCAGGCGCGTCGCTTCCGAGTCCGCCGTCCTCCTGAAAAACGAGCGCGGCATACTCCCGCTGTCCGCTGACCAGAAGGTCGCGTTCATCGGCCAGTACGCCAGCGATCCGCGCTATCAGGGCAGCGGCTCCAGCAGGATCAACGCCTCGCGCGTCACATCCGCGCTGGAGGCTGTTAAGGCTGTCGCCGAGGTCCAGTACGCGCGGGGCTTCGACGACGCGTCGCCGGACGACGAGGCAGCGCTGGCAGCCGAGGCCGTCGCGCTGGCCGCGCAATGCGATGCCGCCGTGCTGTTCATTGGGCTGCCCGGTTCGTATGAATCTGAAGGGTTTGACCGCCGGCACATGCGCCTTCCGGATAACCAGGTTGCGCTGATCCGCGAAGTGGCCAAGGTTAACCCGCGCGTTGTAGTCGTATTGCACAACGGCTCGCCCATTGAGATGCCGTGGATCGACGATGTCCAAGGATTGCTGGAGATGTATCTGGGCGGCCAGGCGGTTGGCGGGGCGGCCGTCGACCTGCTTTACGGCATCGTGAACCCGTCAGGCAAACTGGCCGAGACATTCCCGCTGAAGCTGTCGGACAATCCCAGTTACCTGAACTTCCCCGGCGACGGCGACGACGTCTACTACCGTGAAAGCGTTTACGTGGGCTACCGGTATTACGACAAGAAGGAAGCGGCTGTCCTGTTCCCGTTTGGTTTTGGTTTGGGCTATACCAGCTTCAGTTACGGCGGCATGCGTGTGGATAACGCCGCGCCCAGCGTTCAGGACACTGTCACGGTTTCTGTTGACATAACCAATACTGGCAAACTTGCCGGGAAAGAGATCGTCCAGCTATACACCCGCGGCAAGCATGACGGTATCAGCAGACCGCTTCGCGAGCTGAAGGGATTCGAGAAGGTCTCGCTTGAGCCGGGCGAGACGAAGGCGGTCAGCTTCACGCTGTCCAGCCGCGACTTCGCGTATTACGAGCCGCCGCTCCATGACTGGTATACGGAAAACGGTTTATACGCTGTCGATATCGGCGCGTCCAGCCGCGACATACGCCTTTCCGCCGACATAACCATCAGTGGCGCGAGGCCGTTGATCCGCCCGCTCACCACCGATTCGACGCTGCGCGACCTCATGTCCGTTCCCGGCTCCGAACCGATAATGAAGCCGCTGCTGGACGGTCTGCGCAGGGGTTTCGGCATCGGTGACGACGGCGGCGCGATGGGTGAGGGCGCGGAGCGGATGTTCATAAACATGATGGGCGACATGCCAATCCATACGGTGGGATCGTTTGGCGGCGGCTCGCCCATAGACGTGGAGGGGCTGGTGGCGGCGGTCGCGGGGCTGTGCCGCTGACGGATAACGTAAACCCAGCCGGCATCCAAAAATGAGGAGGGGAGGCGCTGGCGTCTCCCCTTCGATAACAGGTTATGCGCGGGAACGGGTTTTGCGCGCGGCGCGGCGAACTTTTTTTGCGCGGGTTCAGTTTACTGGATGTGGAAGCAAACGGTCGCGCAGACGCTCCTGCCGGTCGCGGCTGTCGGCGCGGGGGTCGTGGCAGCCGTGGCAGCCGCAGTCCCGGCTATCGTGTTGGTTCCCCACGTGATGAGGCCGCCGCCGGAACGTCCGGGCATATACCCGCCGCCGCTGCCTCCGCCGCCTCCACCGCCGCCCCCGGTTCCCGGGTAGGCGATGTCCCAGTTGTTGTATCCCTGGCCGCCAGCGGACCAAGCGTTTCCGAATATATGCGCGTAGTATAAGGCGTTGTCGGCAGCCTTCCTTGATTTTGCCGAGCCTTGCGCTTTGTTGCCTGTGAATACTGCGCCTAATTCCACATTAATATTGGCGAGATTTGCTTGACTGTACGGTACATAGATGGCGCCGCCGCTCTTGTCCGAAGTGTTGTTCTGTAACACTGCGCCGTTTTGTACAGTAACTGTGCTGTTGTGCGCCATGGTTATCGCGCCGCCATTCTGGGTATTATGGTTATCCTCCAGAACGGCGCCGCTTTCCAAATTCAGGGCTGCGCCTGCGCCCGTTAGAGCGACAATTGTTCCGTCTTGCGTAGATCCCCCGCCGTTAACAACGATATCTTGGAAAGTCAGGCTTCCGTTACCTTCGACTTCGAACATGGGACCCGCCATACCGCCACGGGTGATGTTTCTTATGGTTGACGTTGACTTAATCAATACGGTCTTGTTTGCCGGAATGATGATCTTAGCGTTGAGCGTGTAGTTATTGTTGAAGTTAAGGGTTGTAAGACCGGTGTCGCTTGCGATATAGTTATTAATTGTGGAGACTGGAGTAGTTGTGATTATCGGATAAGTCGACCGAAGCTCCGGCGCCAACGTCGGTTCCGGCGCGGCTGCCGCTGTTGTGATTGCTGATGCAGGCGCGGTGTACGTCTGGGCGTTATATGCCTGCGCCAGCCTGCGCGGGGTTGCGTACCTGCGCACAGTATTACTCACATTTACTCATTCCTTTACGCTTAATATATTTGTCACATATGCTTAATAGATGTTTAATAGTCATTGACGCGCGGCGCCCGTTGTTATATGTATGTAGCGGGCGTGAATAGTGTTACAACGCAACGGTTTTCGCGGAACGGCCCGGTAGTTATTTTCCCCCTTGCTATTATGCGCGGATTGGGGTATACTATGTTACGATCACGCACCTGCGCTGATCGGTCTTATCGTGCCCGCGTCCGCGGGCTTGGGGCCGGGATGAAGCGCGGGGTGGTAAAAACGATAGGAGGGTATAACCATGGCTGTTATCTCAATGAAGCAGCTGCTGGAGGCCGGCGTCCATTTCGGGCACCAGACCCGGCGGTGGAACCCCAAGATGGCTCCGTATATCTTCACGGAGCGCAACGGCATCTATATCATCGACCTGCAGAAAACGGTGCGCAAGATCGATGAGGCGTACCTGTTCCTGCGCGACATCGCCATGGAGGGCAAGTCCGTCCTGTTCGTGGGCACGAAGAAACAGGCGCAGGAATCCATCGAGCAGGAGGCCCGCCGCTGCAACATGTTCTACGTGAACAAGCGCTGGCTGGGCGGCATGCTCACCAACTTCCGCACCATCCGCGCGCGCGTAGACCGCCTCAACCGCATCGACCAGATGGAGAAGACCGGCCAGTTCGACGTGCTGCCCAAGAAGGAAGTCATCAAGCTCCAGCATGAGCGCGAGAAGCTGGAAACCAACCTGGGCGGCATCCGCGAGATGAAGAAGCTCCCGGGCGCGCTGTTCATAGTCGACCCGCGCCAGGAGGCCATCGCGGTAAGTGAGGCGCGTATCCTCAAGATCCCCATAGTCGCGATCGTGGATACCAACTGCGACCCCGACGAGATCGACCACATCATCCCAGGCAACGACGACGCGATCCGCGCGGTCAAGCTGATTGCCGGGAAAATGGCCGACGCGATATTGGAAGGCAAGCAGGGCGAACAGATGGAGCCGGACGACCTGGCGGCCGCCGGACTGTAAGCCCGGTTTACATATAGAATTATAGGAGGGACGCTTATGGAGATCACCGGGGCAATGGTCAAGGAACTGCGCGAACGCACCGGGGCAGGTATATTGGATTGCAAGAAAGCGCTGGCCGAGACCGGCGGCGACGCTGATAAGGCCATAGCCATACTGCGCGAAAAGGGACTGGCAGCCGCGGCTAAGAAGGCAGGACGCATCGCCGCCGAGGGCATAGTGGATTCGTATATCCACATGAACGGCAAGATAGGCGTGCTAGTCGAGGTCAACTGCGAGACGGACTTCGTGGCTAAGACCGACGCGTTTAAGGCGCTGGTCCATGATATAGCGCTGCAGATAGCCGCGGCTAACCCGCAATACCTGGATAAGGCGGACGTGCCTGCGGACGCGCTGGAGAAAGAGAAGGAGATACTAAGGGCACAGGCGCTGAACGAGGGCAAGCCCGAGAAGATCATAGAGCGGATGGTGGAGGGGCGTATATCTAAGTTCTATGTGGATAACTGCCTGCTGGAACAGCCGTTCGTCAAGGATCCCGATAAGACCGTCAAGGGGCTGATAGCCGACGCCACGGCCGCTATAGGCGAGAAGATCAGCGTGAGGCGGTTCGTCAGGTACGAGCGCGGCGAGGGCATGCAAAAACGCGAGGAGGACTTCGCGGCGGAAGTGGCAAAGCAAATGGCCGGGCGCGCGTGACGGGGGATAGGTTAACAAGCGGGCGATCAAGGATCGTCCGTTTTTTTATGGGAGGGTAATGAGTATATGGGAAGGGTTTTGGTGAAGCTGTCCGGCGAGGCGCTGGGTAAGGACGGCAGGCTGTTCGACCTGGATAGGTTCGACGAGGCCGCGCGGTCGCTAAAGGTGATTGCGGATAGCGGAACGGGGGTTGGCGTAGTTATAGGCGCGGGGAATCTGTGGCGGGGCAGGCGGGGGGACGCTGTAAAGGTAGGCGCGGTTGTGGCGGACCAGATTGGGATGACAGGTACGCTGATGAACGCGCTGCAGATGCAGGACGCGCTGGAGCGGGCAGGGGCAAGGGCCGCGACGTTGTGCGCGTTTGAAGTGCCGAGGTTTGCGGAGCAGTTTACGCAGAGGGGCGCGGAGGCCGCGATGGATAGCGGAGCGGTAGTGCTGCTGGCTGGAGGGACGGGGCATCCGTTCTTCAGCACGGATACGGGGGTTGCGCTGCGGGCGGTGGAGTTGGGGGCGGATATGGTGTTGCTGGCGAAGAATGTTGATGGGGTGTACGATAAGGATCCGAATATTTATGATGACGCGGTGTTTATGTCGAGGTTAACGTATGGGGAGGCGATCGCGAGGAATCTGGGCGTGATGGATCTAGCCGCGATGGTCCTATGCCGGGATAACCGCGTGCCGATGGTGCGGGTGTTCGGGCTGAGCGAGCCGGACGGACTGGTACGCGCGGCGAAAGGGGACGTCAGCTTTGGCACCGTGGTAGTGCCCTAACCTGGAGGAACAATCCACCCTGGCCACGAGGGTCCAGCGTCACGCTGGACCCATGTGTCCAGGGTAGGTTGTTCCTCAATGTTTTACCCTTGCTTATATGGTCTTGTCCCATAAAATGGGAACCAAAACGGGACGCGCCCTGCTTGGTTCCCTTTTTCGTATCACTTTACAAAGCGGAAAATAGGCTTATCGCCAGCATTTTCCGCATAGATTTCGGCGCAGGATTATTTGGAAGGGTTGATATAGAT
>JAISWI010000001.1 GCA_031270865.1 Oscillospiraceae bacterium | reverse complement strand
CTGCAATCGCGGAATTAGCCGCTCACCCCCCTTGACCCCCTGACCAGCGTGACGCTGGACCCATGTGCCGCTGCCGCGTTGTTCCTCAATGTTGATCACTTGCCAAGAGCTACTGCCATCAATCCTGCAACCTCAAGCCTGCGTATGGCCTCCGTGCCCAGATCACCGTACGCAACCAACTCGCACCGCTTCACACACCTTGCTATCAACGCCGCCACACCACCCACTACCCCAAAGTAAACCGCCCCATACTCCCGCATCGCCTTAATGACCTCATCCGAGCGTTCCCCCTTGCCGATCATCCCGCGCAGCCCAGCCCTGATCAATTGAGGCGTATACGCGTCCATCCTCGCGCTGGTCGTCGGCCCGCACGGACCTATAACCTGACCAGGCTTCGCTGGCGCGGGTCCCGCGTAGTAGATCGTCTCCCCCGCAATCTTAAACGGCAGCGGCTCACCCCTTCCCAGCGACTCTACCATCCGTTTATGCGCGGCGTCCCTCGCTGTATAGACCGTTCCGCTTAACCTTACTATATCCCCAACCCTGATCCTCCCGACGCTCTCCGGCTCAATCGGCAGCTTTACATCTACAACCTTCATATCGATCCCTCCGCGTGTCTTGACGCGTGGCACGCTATGTTGACCGCTGTTGGCATACCCGCTATATGAGTCGGGGCGTGTCCTATATGTACCGCCAGCGACGTGGTCGCCCCTCCATACCCAGCCGGACCGATCCCCAGCGCGTTGATTCTCTCAAGGCACTCTTCTTCCAGCTTGGCGTACCTCATATCGGGGTTAACCGACCCTACGCGCCGCGCGGTTTCCATCTTAGCGATCATCGCGCACTGCTCGAACGTGCCGCCTACCCCTACGCCTACGATTGTTGGCGGACACGGCTTCGATCCTGCCCGCCTTACCGTGTCGACGATGAAATCCGCGACGCCATCCCGCCCCGCCGATGGCGGGAACATCCTTACCGCGCTCATGTTCTCGCTGCCGAACCCCTTGGGTATCACTACCAGCCGCAGCCTATCGCCATCCACAACGCGCGTATGTATGACTGCCGGGCTGTTATCCCGCGTGTTCGTCCTGTCGAACAGCGGGTCGTCGACGACCGACGCGCGCAGGTACCCGCCCCGGAACGCCGCCCTTGCCCCGGCCTGTACCGCGTCCTCGAACCCTCCGGCCGCGTCCGACTCTATATGGACGTCCTGCCCCAGTTCGGCGAACACGATGATCATTCCGGTATCCTGACACATGGGGGTACGTTCCTCCGAGGCGATGCGCTGGTTTTCCAGTATCTGTTCAAGCGCTAGTCGCGCTGGCGCGGTCGTCTCCCGCCGCAGCGCCGCTTCCAGCGCGGCGCGGATGTCCACGCCGATGTTGAATTCGGCGTCCAGTATCAGCCGCCGCGTCAGCTCAAGTATTTCGTTCGCGCGGATAATCCGCATGCGATCACCCGTTTCATATATAGCTGAACGCAGGATACCACATAAACCGCCAATCATCAACAGGAGGGTTGTTTCAATGGATATGTTCAACCGACCCGCCGCGCTTGCCGAGCGTTCCCTTGAGGCCCATGCCCGCTGGCGCGGCAAGCTTGAGGTCGCCCCACGCGCCCCGGTCGATTCCGCCGACGCGCTCTCGCTGGCTTACACGCCGGGCGTCGCCGCCGCTTGCCTCGCGATCCGTGACGATCCCGCCAAATCCTACGATCTTACCCGGCGGTGGAACACTGTCGCCGTCGTAACCGACGGATCGGCGGTGCTGGGGCTGGGAGACATTGGCCCGGACGCGGGGATGCCCGTCATGGAGGGCAAGTGCGTGTTATTCAAGGCTTTCGCTGGCGTTGACGCGTTCCCGATACTGGTCGGCGTTAAAGACACGGACAAATTTGTGGAAACCGTCGCGAACATCGCGCGGACGTTCGGCGGTATCAACCTGGAGGACATAGCCGCGCCGCGATGCTTCGAGATCGAGCGCAGGCTTCAGGAGATGCTGGACATCCCCGTATTCCATGACGACCAGCACGGCACGGCTGTCGTGGTGGGCGCGGCGATGCTGAACGCGCTGCGCGTCGCGGGCAAACCCATCGATGAGGCGCGGATCGTGGTGAACGGCATGGGCGCGGCGGGATGCGCGATAGCCCGCCACTTGCTCAACCTGGGCGCGGGTAACCTGCTGCTGGTTGATCGTCTCGGCATACTGGCGCGTGGCGCGGAGGAAGAGCTGCGCATGCACGCCGCGCAAGCCGAACTAGCGGCCATGACCAATCCTGAGCGCAAGCGCGGCGGTCTGTCGGACGCTATGCGCGGCGCGGACGCGTTCATTGGCGTGTCGGCTGGGAACATCGTCACGCGAGATATGGTCTTGTCGATGGGCGGCCGCGCGGTGGTGTTCGCGATGGCGAACCCCACGCCCGAGATCATGCCTGAGGACGCGCTGGCCGCCGGAGCGCTGGTCGTGGGCACGGGCCGCAGCGATTATCCCAACCAGGTCAACAATGTTTTATGTTTCCCGGGGATGTTCCGGGGCGCGTTGGACTGCCGGGCCAGCATGGTCAACGAGCCGATGAAGCGGGCCGCGTCGCTCGCGCTGGCCGCGCTGGTCCCGCCGGAGGAGCTTACCCCGACGAACATACTGCCCCAGCCGTTCGACCCGAGGGTGGGCGCGGCGGTGGCCGGCGCGGTCGCGCGGGCGGCGAGGGAATCCGGCGCCGCGGGTATTTGACAAATTACTTAATAGTTGGTATAATACCGCGATACGCGTGGTATATGGGAAATCCTGTCCGTTTGCGCGGGCGGGACGACCAGGGAGGGGACGCCATGAACACCCTGCTCACCCAAATCATCAACGGCCTGCATGTGGGCAGCGTCTACGCGCTGATCGCGTTAGGCTACACGATGGTGTATGGTATCGTCAAGCTGATCAACTTCGCCCACGGCGATGTCATAATGGTGGGCGCGTACGCCGCGCTGACGCTGCTCACGTCGGCCGCGCTGCCGTTCTGGGCCGCCGCGCTGCTGGCCATACTGTTCTGCGCGGCGCTGGGCGTGACGGTCGAGCGCGTAGCTTACAAGCCGCTGCGTAGCGCGCCGCGCATATCGTCCCTGATCACGACGATCGGCGTAAGCTTCTTCCTTCAAAACAGCGTGCAGATGCTGTTTTCCCCGACGCCCAGGCCGTTCCCGATCCGGATAAACGTCCCCACGCTGGTGGTAGGGAATCTGAAGGTAAGCGGGCTGACGTTCGTTACTATATTGGTCGCAGTCGCGCTGATGGCCGCGCTGGAGATGTTCGTGCGGCGAGCGAGGATGGGCAAGGCTATGCGGGCCGTGTCGGAGGATCTCCAGGCCGCGCAGCTGATGGGCGTTAACATCAACACGACCATCTCCATGACGTTCGCGATAGGCGCGGCGCTTGCCGCTGTCGGCGCGATACTCTACAGCACAGCCTACCCATCCGTTTCCCCGACGATGGGCGCGATGCCGGGGCTCAAGGCGTTCATAGCCGCCGTGCTCGGGGGGATTGGGATCATGCCCGGCGCGATGCTGGGCGGGTTCATAATGGGCGTGGCCGAGAGCCTGACCAAGGGTTATATCTCCACTCAATTATCCGACGCGGTGGTGTTCGGCATCCTGATAGTCGTGCTGCTCGTCAAGCCCAGCGGCATACTGGGGCGGCACGTGAGCGAGAAGGTGTGATGGTATGGACGCGGCGGCCCGCAAGCTATGGATCATGAACGCTGCCGCGCTGGCGGCGGTGTCGGCGGCATTGCTGCTGGCGGTTGGTACGGGCATGGTCAGCCCGTATATCCAGGATGTCCTGATATCCTCGCTCATCAACATCATCATGGCGGTCAGCTTGAACCTGGTGTGCGGACTGCTGGGCTACCTCGCGCTGGGGCACGCGGCGTTCATGGGCGTTGGCGCGTACGCGGCGGCGCTGGTCTCCATCCATTGGAAGGTCCCGCTGTCCTTCCCGCTCGCGCTGCTTATGGGCGGAGTGGCCGCTGCTGTTGCCGGCGCCGCTATCGGCGTGCCCGCGCTAAGGCTCAAGGGCGATTACCTTGCTATAATTACCCTGGGCTTCGGCGAGATCGTGCGGATCATCATGAACAACATGCCCATACTGGGTGGCGCGAGGTCGCTTCGCGGGATACCAAGGGTCACGACGATCCCGGCGGCATACGCGGTGGTGGTGGTATGCGTCGCGCTGATGTTCACGCTGGGGCGGTCGAGGCATGGCCGCGCGATACTCTCAATCCGCGAGGACGAGGTCGCCGCGGCGTCATGCGGCATACCCGCGACATATTACAAGATACTCGCCTTCACGCTGGCGGCGTTCTTCGCCGGGATAGCGGGCGGGCTGTACGCGCACAACATGGGCGTGCTCAACCCGAACCGATTCAACTTTGACAGGTCCATAGAATACCTGGTGATGGTCGTGCTGGGCGGGATGGGCTCGATCACCGGCGCGGTAATCGCGGCGGTCGTGCTGACCGCGCTGCCCGAGATCCTGCGCCCGCTGTCCGATTACCGGATGCTGATATACTCGCTCGCGCTGATATTGATGATGCTGTTCAGGCCCGACGGGTTGCTGGGCACGGCGGAGTTCTCGCTGGCCGGGATTGCGGGCAGGTTCCGGCGCGGCCGAGGGGACGGTGGTTGATACGCTGCTGGAGGTAAACGACCTGGGCATTCAGTTCGGCGGGCTGGCCGCGCTGGAGCGTGTCGCCTTTGGGATGGAGCCGGGCGAGATCGTCGGTCTGATAGGGCCTAACGGCGCGGGCAAGACGACCGTATTCAACCTGATAACCGGGATATATCCGCCCACGTCCGGTTGGATAAGTCTCGACGGCAAGCGCCTGGCCGGGATGGGGACGCGCCGGATATTCCAGCAGGGTGTGGCGCGGACGTTCCAGAATATCCGCCTGTTCAAGAAAATGAGCGCGCTGGATAACGCGCGGGTCGCCGCGCACAACCAGATGACTTACAACCCGCTGACCGGGGCGTTGAGGCTGCCCGGCTATTGGCGCGAGGAGGCGGACGTCACCAAACGCGCGATGGCGATGCTTGAAATATTCGGGCTGTCGGAATACGCGCGGGAGACGGCGTCTAGTCTGCCGTATGGCAGGCAGCGCAGGCTGGAGATAGCCCGGGCGCTGATGTCGGGGCCTAAGCTGCTGTTGCTGGATGAGCCCGCCGCCGGGATGAACCCGACCGAGACACAGTCGCTGATGTCCACGATACGCGATGTGAGGGACCGGTTCGGCGTTGCGATACTGCTGATCGAGCATGACATGCGGCTGGTTATGGGGATATGCGAGCGGCTGGTCGTGCTGGATTACGGGCAGGTCATAGCGCGGGGCGCGCCCGGCGAGATCAGGCGCGACGAGCGCGTCGTCAAGGCGTACCTGGGAGGTTCGGCGGTATGATGATGCTGTCGGTCAGCGGCCTGAGCGTGGCGTACGGCGCGATACAGGCGATACACGATGTATCGTTCCATGTCGAAAAGGGCGAGATCGTCACGCTTATCGGGGCGAACGGGGCGGGCAAGTCCACCATCCTCAAGACGGTAAGCGGGCTGCTGCGCCCGAAAGCGGGGACAATCCAGTTTGAGGATAAGCAGGTCCACAGCCTGGACCCGCACAGGATCGTCCGGATGGGCCTGGCGCAGGTACCGGAGGGGCGCAGGATATTCCAGCGGATGACGGTGCTGGAGAACCTGGAGATGGGCGCGTTCGCGCGCGGAGGCCGCGCGGACCTGTCGAGCGGCTACGAATCGGTGTTTCACAGCTTCCCCAGGCTGAAGGAGCGGCGCGGCCAGCTGGCGGGGACGCTCTCCGGCGGGGAGCAGCAGATGCTGGCGATGGGACGCGCGTTGATGGGTAGGCCGCGCCTGCTGATGCTGGACGAGCCGTCGATGGGGCTGTCGCCTATACTGGTGGAGGAGATTTTCCGGATAATTCGCCAGATGAACGCGGACGGCATAACGATATTGCTGGTGGAGCAGAACGCGCAGATGGCGCTGTCCGTCGCTGACCGGGCGTACGTGCTGGAGACCGGGCGCGTAGTCAAGGAGGGCGGGGCCGCGTCGTTCATGGGCGACGAGGCCGTCCGCAAGGCGTACCTGGGGTTATAAGTTTTCGCGTAAAGGAGGCGGCGGCTACGCCCGCGCACAGGGGATATATGGGGCCGTATACGCGATCATACCCGACCGCGATAAGGCCGCGGCGCAAGTCCAGGCGCTGGCGGCATTTTGGCAAGTTTATACTGATACTGCTGGTCGTTCTGGCCGCGCTGGGCGGAGCGGCGGCGTTCGCCGTGAATAACGCGCTGCAGCCGTTCAGCGATAGGTTTCATGAAGGTGTATACGTGGACGGGCTGGCGCTGGCCGGGATGTCGCCGCTGGAAGCGTATACATTGGTAAACGCGCGGGCGGAGGAACGGCTTGGCCGCTGGTCGCTGGCCGTGACATACCACGGCGGCGGCGACGGCGGCGAGGCGTGGACGCTGACGCCACAGACGCTGGAGATGCAGGTCGATACGGCGGACCAGGTCAACCGCGCGTACATGCGGGGCAGACAGGGATCGCTGCTCGCGCGGCTGCTGGATATCTGGAAGCTGCGCGCGGAGCCGTACGAGGGAAGCACGGCGTTCTACTTCAATGAGTTCAGCCTGGACGCCGCGCTTGCCGGGATCAAGGCGCTGATAGACGTCGATCCGGTCGACGCGACCCGCGAGCCCGACCCGAACCGCACCCCGCCCTACCGTTATACCGACGAGGCGACGGGGTTAAGCCTCGACACGGACGCTATCAGGGGCGAGTTGCTGCTGCGCATCGCTAGCCTGGACTCCACGCCGTTCGCGCTCGCTCCCGACGCCGTACAGCCGGCGGTCACTAAGGCGGATCTGGTTAACGACAACGCGAGATTGTCACGCGCGGCCACGCGCATCGCCACGACCAGCACGGCGGAGCGCGCCGCCAACGTCGCGCTGGGGTGCGAGAGGTTCAACGGGCTGGTAGCGCAGCCGGGGCAGGAGGTCTCCTTCAACGATGTCACCGGGAAGCGCACGCTCGAGAACGGCTTCATGGAAGCGTTGGAGATCGTCTACGGCGAGTACGTGATGGGCGTGGGCGGCGGGATATGCCAGGTGTCGTCAACGCTGTACAACGCGGTAGTTGAGGCGGGGCTGGAGGTTGTGGACCGCACGGCGCACGCGCTGCCCGTCAGTTACCTGGACCCGGGCAAGGACGCGACAGTAGCGGACCGGGGCACGGACTTCGTCTTCAGGAACAATTTCGACCAGCCCGTCACGATATCCGCGCGGGTGGAGAAGATCCAGAACGTGGAGCACTGCGTGTTCGAGATTTTCGGGAAGCCCCAGCCGAACGGGAACACATACGCGTTCGTGTCGGAGATCGTCGAGACGATACCGATACCCGAACCGAAGATGGTCCCGGACCGCAAGGGCGAGTATGTGACGTACACGAACCAGACCAAGCAGACCAGCAAGGGCGCGGTAGGGTACGTGGCGAACACGTTCAGGATAACCCAGCACAACGGGCAGGAGATCGCGCGGGACTTCATCATCCAGGACACGTATAAGGCGCAGCCGCCGATAATATACGTGGGCGTGACGGCAAGGGAGTAGGCGGCGCGCGGGATGGGATTTGTCGGAATTCGCGAATGGGAAGGGGAATGGTGATGGCGTTGAAAAGATTCTATACCGATAAGGGACCGAAGGCGGTAGGGCCGTATTGCACGGCGGTAACGGCAGGGGACACGGTCTACTGCTCCGGCATGCTGGGGCTGGATCCCGAGACGGGCAAGCTGGCCGGGGATGGGGTAGAGGCGCAGGCCGCGCAAGCGTTGGTGAACCTGCAGCTAGTGGCTACGGAGTTGGGCGTGACGATGGCCGACGCCGCGAAGTCTGTAGTGTATCTAGCGGATATGGGGGACTTCGCGGCAGTGAACGGGCTGTATAAACAGGCGTTCGGGCCGGATTATCCGGCTAGGACGTGTGTGGCTGTGGCCGCGCTGCCGCTAGGCGCGAAGGTGGAGATCGATGTAACTTTCGTTAAACCCGCTGATGAAGCGGCGTTTGATTTGTGAGGTGTTGATGATGGGCAAGCGTAAGATTGGGATTATGGCCAATTGCTTCAGGGTGGACGCAAGGGAAGGGATCGTCAAGGCCGCGAGGTTGGGCGCGGACGCGGTACAGTTGAACGTAGGGCCGCGAGGAGCGGCGACCGAGGTGTGGACGAGCGGGTATCGAGGAGAGATAAGACGGATTTTGGCGGATAACGGGCTTGCGCTGTCGGCGATGTGCGGGGATCTGGGCGGGCATGGGTTCCAGATTCCGGAGAATAATGCGTGGAAGGTGCCCGAGACCGCCAGGATGCTGGAGCTGACAAGGGATTTGGGCGGGGATGTGCTGACATCGCATATAGGGGTGGTGCCGCAGGATGAGGCGCATCCGAGGTATAAGGTATTACAAGATGTGATGGCGAGGCTGGGCGAGTTGGGCGAGAAGGAAGGCGTAAGGATAGCGATAGAGACCGGGCCAGAGGTGCCGGAGACGTTGGAAAGGTTTTTAAGTGGGATACCAGGCGGGTGGGTCGGCGTGAACTATGATCCGGCAAACCTGAGGATGGTGTGCGGGATTGATCCCGTTGGGGGTGTGGGCGTGCTGGCCGGGAGGATCTTTCACACGCACGCCAAAGATGGGAAGATGCTGAAGTATGTAGGGCCAGAACGGGTGTATGGGTACTTCGCCGACGGCGGGATCGAGGACATCCGCATGGAGGAGTGCTTTATAGAGACGCCGCTGGGAGAGGGCGAGGTCGATCTGCCGGCATGGTTCAAGGCGTTGGACGCGATTGGTTATGATGGGTACTATACGATAGAGCGTGAGGTAGGGGCGAACCCGGAAGCGGATATCGCCATGGCGGTGAGGTTTATTCGGGAACACGGCTGACAAAGCTCACATACGAACATTGAGGAACAACCTACCCTGGCCACGAGGGTCCAGCGTCACGCTGGACCCTCGTGGCCAGGGTAGGTTGTTCCTCCATGACGCCCTACGGCCTAGCGACTTGCCGCAGGTCAATGACACACACCTGCGCTGTACCGTCCCCATCCGGATTATTGAAGATAATCCGATCCCCGGACCGATCGAACGACGGGTGCTGGTGGTCCGCTCCGGACTTCGGCGCTCCGGTGTCACATAACACTTTTGTCTTACCATTTCGCGGGTTCGCTAGCACGATCGCGTCCTTTACCGTAACCCCCAAGTAACTCGTCCTATCCGCGCACAACCATTGGTTATCCCTTGATATACATGGATGCAGCGACTGCTCGTGGTACGCGGCTTTATCGAAATGCCGCCCATCCTTATCCCCTACCATTATATTCCCTGGCAGCTTCATGAACGCCATCCTCGACCCATCCGCGGACCAAACCTCATGCGTGATCCACTCTTCGGGATGTTCGACATAGTACGGCCTTTCCCGCCTTGCCTTTATATCGAACATCCATGTCCTTTGCAGCGCGTCGCCTTCCGTCTCATAGATATAGAACAGCAGGTTCTCATCTGTCGGGCAGATCTGCGCGTGTCCCAGCCTCTGGTCGCTCTGGTACACCACCTCGCTCTTACCCGTCGCTGGATCTAACGTCACCAGCGCGTAGATCTTATTCGCTAGATGGTAACTGCACGCGATCCGCCCGGTGTCGGCGGTGGTGAGGTGCCCGGTGACCTGCCCGCCTGTTGGCAGCTGGCCTATCTCCATTATATCGCCGGAATCAACATCCAGCCTGCAGACGATATCGCCTTTGCACATCACGCCGAACGCGCGTTGCCTGTCCATCGCGAAGCCCTTATACTCCGGCCCCGCTACAGGTATAACCTCTCCAGTTTCATAATGGACCTTACACAGCGATCCGGTCGGCAGTCCCTCGGTCCCGGTCTGGCTGTTCATGAAGAAGAACTGGTCGTCCGGGGTAAAGTTCTCCGTGGTGAAGTAGAGCTTGCTGTTCCTATGCGGGCCTGTGGTATAGCGCCGGACCTCATAGCCGGTTCCGGGGTCGGCGTACAATGTCAGGTTGGGCATGCCGCGCCTCCTTGATTCCTTAATAGATGATATCAGCTGGCAACAGTTTACCGCCGAAACGCGGATTTGGCAAGCCTGAATTTCGGCGAGAATAACCGCAACTCGCCCCTTGCAAACCTTTACAATCTATGATATACTAACAATAGATAGTCATTAACTCACAAGGAGGCCGAGCGTGGTTGCATCTACGGTCAATCCCCGGCGCGCCAGGACGCTGGCGCACATAAGGCGCGACAGATGGCTGTACCTGCTCGCGCTGCCTGGGCTGCTATATTTTCTTGTGTTCAAGTATCTGCCGATGTGGGGCGTGGTGATCGCGTTCAAGGATTACGTGCCGTTCCTGGGCGTGCTGGGCAGCAAGTGGGTAGGGCTGAAGTGGTTCCGCTACTTCTTCAGCAATCCGATATTTACGCGGCTGTTCGGGAACACGATCCTGCTCAGCCTGATGAATATCGTGTTCTTCTTCCCCGCGCCGATCATCCTCGCGCTGATGCTCAACGAGCTGCGCAGCGCGAGGTATAAGAAGGCGATGCAGACGCTGCTGTATATCCCCCACTTCGTGTCGATCGTGATAGTGTGCTCGATCACGTACGTCATGTTCAACACGAACGGCATCGTTTACAAGATGACCTACGCGCTGACGGGGCATAGCGTGGGCTTCCTAACCTCGCCCAGCGCGTTTCGGCCGATGATCATAGGCCAGACCATTTGGAAGGAGACCGGGTGGGGGACGATCATATTCCTGGCCGCGCTAGCCGGGGTGGACGTGGAGCTTTACGAGGCCGCGATGTGCGACGGCGCGGGCCGGCTGCGCCAGCTGTGGCACGTCACGCTTCCGGCGATACGCTCGACGATCGTGCTGCTGCTGGTGCTTAGGATGGGCAGCGTGCTGGATACCGGGTACGAGCACCTGATACTGATGGCCAACGCGATGAATCGGAGCGTCTCCCAGACGTTCGACGTGTTTGTATACCAGCAGGGCATACAGGGCGGGCAGTACAGCTACGCCACGGCAATCGGACTGTTCAAGGCGGTGATCAGCGTCGCGCTGGTTACATCGTCCAACGCTATGGCCCACCGGATGGGCGAACCGGGGTTGTATTGATATGGCTGGCAGTGTGAGGATCAAACAGACGCCCCTAAGCCGGGTGTTCGACTGGTTTAACGTCGTGTTCATCGGCGTGTGCTCGGTCGCGACCGTGCTGCCGTTCCTGTATGTAGTCGCCGCCTCGTTCGCTACGGAGCGGGAGATCGCGGAGCGTCCGCTGTTCATAATACCGCGCGACGTGTCGATGCAGGCGTACAGGTTTATATTCTCGTCGAACACGCTGGTCCGGGCGTTCGGCAACTCCGTGCTCATCACGGCGGCGGGCACGGCGATCAACATGTTCTTCACCGTTACGCTGGCATACTCGCTGTCCAAGCGGTACATGCACGGGCGCAACGCGCTGCTGAACATCGTTATATTCTCGATGTTCTTCTCCGGCGGGATGATCCCGGCGTATATCGTGGTTAAGGGGCTGGGTCTCCTGGACCGGTACTGGTCCGTGCTGCTGCCCGGCGCGATCAGCGCTTACAACATGATGATCATCAAGAATTTCTTCCAGAACCTGCCAGACGGGTTGGAGGAATCCGCCAAGCTGGACGGCTGCACCGACCTGGGGGCGCTGCTGTACGTGGTGCTGCCGCTGTCGCTGCCCGTCATCGCGACGTTCTCGCTGTTCTACGCTGTCGGGCATTGGAACTCATACTTCTCCGCCATGATATATATGTCGAGGTCGCCGGAGAAGTGGCCGCTCCAGGTCACGCTGCGCCAGCTGATCATCCTCTCGTCAAGCATGGCCGGGGACGCGAACAGCTACGCCGCCGATTACCTCAAGCCGCCCGACCAGTCCGTCAAGATGGCGGTGATCGTCGTGTCCACGATACCGATATTGTGCGTGTACCCGTTCCTCCAGAAGCATTTCGCCAAGGGCGTGATGGTAGGCGCGTTGAAAGGCTAGGAGGGCTTAAGGGTTGGAGGAATTGGGGAAGGCTGCCAACAGTTAGGTGTTAGGGGGACAAATCCCCTAAAATAAAGGAGGTTCCGCATGCGTAAAGTCCTATTGGCGCTGCTCGCGCTGGCCCTGGTGATGCCGGGCGCCGCCGCCGTCGCGCAGGATGCGCCCTACGAGATCAGCATCCTGATGCCCACATTCTATACCGAGGCGTTCCAGTACGAGAACAACCCGACCCTGACGGCTATCGAGGCCGCGACGAATACCAAGCTGGACGTGACGTTCGTGCCCGACGCGTCATACCCGGAGGCGGTCAGCCTCGCGCTGGCAGGGGACATGCCCAAGATCCTCGTGGTCAAGGGGCATCAGGACCCGGTGATCGTGGCGTCAGCCCGCGCCGGGGCGTTCTGGGATATAACCGACTACATCGCGGATACGGTCTACCTGAAGGACGGCAGTCCGGTCGTATACGAGGCGACAAAGATCGACGGGCGGCTGTACGGCATATACCGCGCAAGGCCGCTAGCGAGGAACGGGATCATCTATCGCTCCGACTGGGCCGAGGAGAAGGGGCTGGGCGTCCCCGAGACGCTGGACGACCTAGCCGCGATGGCAAAGGCGTTCACCGATCCGGCGAAGGGGACGTATGGCATCGTGATGTGTAAGTATGTCGACGGGACGATCAAGCTATCGACAATCATGCACGGAGCGCCGAATACGTGGGGCGTGGACGGCGACGGGAACATTTACCCGGCGCACGAGGATCCGAAGTTTTTAGAGGGATTGAACTGGCTGCGCGACCTGTATTCAGCCGGGGCGATCAACCAGGATTTCATGGTGCTGGAGTCTACGATATGGGATGATCCGATCAAGAACGACCAGGCGGGGATCAAGCTGGACGTAATGGACGGCGGCTACCGCCTGCAGGATTGGTTCGAGCAGAATAAAGACGTTGAGGCGGGCACGAACGTTTTCAATCTGCTGCCTGTTGTAAAGAACGCCGAGGGTCAGGAATTGATGTGGCCGACCGCCGGACTGTCTGGGGAGGTCATCATCACAAAGACCGCCAAGACCGAAGATGATATGAAGAAGTGCCTGGAGTTCCTGGATTTCCTGAACGGGCCGGAGGGACAGACACTGGTCAACTGGGGTGTGCAGGACGCGACGTACTGGGTCGACGAGGAAGGGTTTAGGATATCGACGCCCGCCGACCTTGAGGTTTCGATCCGCTCACTCCAAGGCAGCATCAACCAGATCGGCATGAACGTAAACGGGGATCTGGCCGTGCCGATGAAGCTGGAGGGGCTGCGCAAGCTGTATAATGAGAATTTGGTGAATTACTTCGATTACGTGGTGGGTAACCCGTGCGCGGCGTTTATATCGGAGACGCAGACAATGCTGGGGGCACAGCTAAATACGCTGCTGGAGGACGCGAACGTCCAGTACATAGCGGGACAGATCGATGAGGCGCAGCTGAAGGCCGTCTACGAGCAGTGGAGGGCTGAGGGCGGCGAGGCCGTCGTAGCTGAGATGGACGAGATGTACAAGGCCGCGAACGCGCAGTAGCACATTTTTACTAAGGGATTGGGGGTTTGCCGCATGACTGCGGCAAACCTTTTTTGCGCGGCAAGCGCGCCACATTGAGGAACAACCTACCCTGGCCACGAGGGTCCAGCGTCACGCTGGTCAGGGGGTCAAGGGGGGTGAAACCCCCTTGCGGGGTGTGGGGCAGAGCCCCACGTCCCCCGGCCGAAACCAACAAACCTCAGTCCCGCAGGGCATAGGAAAACCTTATGGGCTTCGCCCTTTACGCGGAGTTTACGGGGTTGGGTACGCTGGGGCGCTGCCCCAGACCCCGCAAGGGGGTTTCACCCCCCTTGACCCCCTGACCAGCGTGACGCTGGACCCTCGTGGCGATGTGGCGGGCTGGCTTCCTTATGCCCTCACTCTTGGCCAGTCCCCTCCATGCAATGCCTCACCGCGCGAACTGGCTCTGGTACAACTCCGC
>JAISWI010000063.1 GCA_031270865.1 Oscillospiraceae bacterium | reverse complement strand
TGGACCCTCGTGGCCAGGGTAGATTGTTCCTCCATCAGTTAACTTTGCTTACGTACCGTGAACCCGGTCACGGTCATTGTCGCGACCAGTGTGCCCAACTCATCGCTAATCCGCACCAGATACGATTGTATCGTATTCCCCAGCGACTCCAACCTCGCCTCGGCCAGCAGCCGCTTCCCCTTGGGCTGCCTGTGAAAGTTGATCGTATTCGAGAGCGACACAACCCTTGTCCGCTCGTCGTTCGTCGCCACGGCGAACGCGTAATCCCCCAGCGTGAATATCACGCCGCCCTGAACCGCGTCGTCGACCCTCCTATGCTTGCCTTCCAGCTCCAACCCCACGGCCGCGAACCCCTCGCCGACCTCTTCTATCCTTGCTCCCATCACCTCCACGGCAAACTTATCCGTCGCTTCAAAGAACGCCGCAGCGGAGTCCAAATCCTTCACGCTAACCGCTCCTATCCTCAATTTACTTATACCATACCATAATACCACCCCTCCATCAATCCTAACCTTCGCCCGTCTGCCAACAAATACCATCGCTTCCAATAATTACCTTCCATCTAATTCCCATCTGTTTCCACAAAAAATCCAGTGAATTCCAATTAAAACCCATCAAATTCCAATTAAAATCCAGCGTTAGGCATAAAATTCCATCCTTGTAAAATTCTGTCGGCTGTGCTAGAATTCTAGGCGGGATTGCATGGGAATGAATGGGAATAGCGGTGAATTATGGATAAACCGTTAACGCGCATGGCAGCGGCTGCCTGCTTGCTTATATTGACATTACTGCCAGCCTCCGCGCTGGCCGACCTCTCGCCCTTATCCCCCGGCGCCTCGGCGCTTGTAGGCGGCGCCACCTACATCACCGCCGACCCTAACGCCTCTGCCCCCGCTACGCTGTGGCTGGCCGCCGTAAGCGGCACATCCGCAATCAACGGCGGCGAACCCTCCTACATAGTCCTTAGCGACGGCCAGACGCTGCCGATCAACGGCGCGTCCCTTTCCGGCGTGACCTTCGCGGTCGTCGCGCTCACCGCTTGGGGCGAAGAAAAACCATACCCTGACCCCTCCAACCCAACCCGCCCGTGGATCGTTAGTGTCGACGCCCTGCCCGAACCCCTCCTTCTCCCAACCGAGCCGCCGCTATACCTGCGCCAGCTAACCGCTCCAGAGGGTTATTCCATGATAACCGACCTGATCCCGCTAACCAACTCGACCCCATTCGGCGAAACCTTAACCATCGCCAACCAACTATCCGGCGGCATCGTCTCAATATCGTCCAACGAAGCTATCACGTTCACGCTCGCCGATCCAACGGACGCAAGCCCGGCCTCCGGCTCCATCTCGCCCGGCAAGCCATGGATCGGCGTACTCCCCTCCGGCGAATACCAATTCACGCCGGAACTCCCGCCGGGCTACGTACCCATCGCCCCATACATCATAACAGCGCTGGGCGGCGGCATATCCAACCTTAGCGTTGACTGCGAACCTATGCCACTGCTGGCGATCCGCGTCCAATCGGCGGCGTTCACGCTGTCCGGCGAGAAGACGCTCACGCCCGTCGTTGGCGAAACCATAACGCTGACCGCGCCCGACGGCTCGACCATCCGCATGTTGACCGACGCCACGGGACTGGCCCGCCGCGCTGACCAGAACGTGTCCGATCATCCCGCCGCGCTGCCCGGCGAATACACAATCCGCGCCGGCCGCGAGCCCGAACGCTCCATACTGCTGGAATCCGGCCAAACCTTCGCTTGGGACATACTCACTCACGACGGCACGGGCCAGCTTCGCCTTACCACCCAATCCCACGAGGCGGCCTCGGCCATCGCGCCGCTTGGCGGGGTCAGCGTGTCCATCCATGGCGGCGCGTCCGCTGGCGGCGGGTCGTCGCTTTCACGCGCGTTGACCACGGGCGACGCTGGCGGGGTCTGGCTGTCCGACCTGCCCGAAGGCGCTTACACGCTTGAACTCACGGACGCTCCGACGGGCTACACCGCGCTTACGCGGCTGGCGGACTTCGAGATTCACGGCGGCGAGGAGACCACCCTCACGCTGGAATTCACTAAGGACGCGCTGCTAAACGTCGAGCGCTTGGGCCGCGTGATCGACGGCGGCGGCGCTGTCAGCCTGACCGACCTCCCAGGCGATTACACCATCCTTGACGCGTCCGGGAATACGATCGGCGCGGCGGCCGCTTCAGGCGTCGCCTTACCCGCCGCGCAGGATGGCACGACCTATACGCTCGTCGAATCCGAACCCGCCGACGGCTTCCAGCCCGATCCCACAACTCACACCATAACGCTGTATCCGGGCGACACGGCGACGCTGGAAACCTTCGCGGACAGCGCTCTTGGACTGTTCTCGCTGGCGCACCAGGACCCAAGCGGCGGCGCGATCGTCGGCGGCGCGTTCGAGCTGGCAAGCCTTGACACGCCGGATCAGCCATCCATACAATTCACACTGGAGAACAGCAGTTACTACAACGCGCCGCAGCCGATCCAGCCGGGGCGATACCTCCTTACGCTGACCGAGGCCGCCAACGGTTACATGGCCGACCCGTCGCGTCAAGCCGTCTCGCGCGAGATTACCATCGAGCCATACCTGCGCGGCGACGGCACAACCGCCGTCACACACCCTCAAGCGGTATTCACCAGCGAACCGATACCCGAAGGCGCGCTGAACCCCGCCGCGCCCGCGCTGATACTCTCGGAATCCACGCTCGACCTATCGGCGGAACGCGAGACCCGGCTGACCATCATACCAGCCGATCAGCCATTGCCAGCGAGCAATATCGAATTCACGATCGGCATGACCGCCGAATCCGGCGTATCGTTATCTGGCATAACCATTCCCGCCGCCGATGGCATAACTACCGCGCGGGTGTCCGTCGGCGACGGCGTGAACTGGACGGACGCGGGAACCTCAACGCTGCCGACGAGCATACGCTGGGACGACGTACGCGATAGCGCGCGTTTCGCGCGGATCACGCTGACAGGGGATAAGCCGTTCACGCTGGACGACCTAACGCTAGAGGCGACCATCCGCGCGCTGCCGCGCCTGGCGGTGGATTCGGCGGTCACGCTGAGCGTATCCACGCGCGTGGAAACCCCCGTCCAAACCGCCGCGGATAAATGGCGCGTCGTCGAGGGCAAGTCTTCGCAAAACACGCGCGTCGAGCTGGTCACGCCGCGCCGACAGTCGCAAGGCTCCGTATTCGAGGATCCCGACATGGACAGGATACGCGGACTGAACGACACGGGCGTGCCGCTGGTACGCGTCACAGCCCGCGACGCGTCCGGCGGCGTGATCGCCGAAACCACCACGGACGCGGACGGCGCGTTCGCGTTCAATAGGCAGGTGCCCTCCAACGCCACGCTGACCCTGTCGTTTGACGAACTACACGAGCGAACCTCCGCGCGTTACGCGGTCCTTGGCCAATCGGGTTGGCGGTTCGCCGTGCTGCCGGAAAGCTCGCTGGCCGGGACGGTCACCGTCCCGGCGTCGATGCCGCAAAACGCTTATACCGATATATATATTACGCTGCGGCGTGACGGCGAACCCGACGCGCAAACCGCCGCCGACGAGTCCGGCGCGTTCCGGATCGGCGGGCTAACGCCCGGCAAGTATGAGGTGGTCCTCACGCTGCCGACGGGCTACCTGCCGAGCGGCTTTCCGGTCAATGTCGAAATACCGTACGGCGAAACCCTGTCGCTCGAATTGGCCGCTCAGGAAGCCGCGTCGCTGTCCGGCCAGGTGAAAAAGCTAGGCCTGGCCCCATCCGTTGAGGCGCGGACGTCGGTCGTCCTTGAGGACGCGTCAGGAGCGGCGGTCTACCAAACGACCGTCAGCGACGACGGATGGTTTTTGCTGAAGAACATCGAACCGAATAAATATACACTTTTATGGAATCTCCCCGATGCCGCCGCGCTTGAGGCGGACACGCCGTCCAGCGAGACCATCACGCTCCGATCCGGCGAAAACCTTTCACGCAATATAACCATCGTGCCCGGCGCGTCGATCAGCGGGACGATACTCGACCACGCGGGCGAGGCGCTCACCAACATCACAGCGCGGCTGACCAGGCCGGACGGCACGACCTCGACGGCTGTATCGGACAGCGGCGGCGCGTTCGCGTTCGACGGGCTGGCGGCTGGCGCGTACACGATTGAGCCAAGCCTCCCGGACGGGATGATTCTTTACAGCGGTATCACCAGTTTTGACCTCACGGTCGGCGGCGACGCCCGCGCCGAATGGATCGCGTTCGTTCCGGCGAGCGTCAGCGGAACCGTTTGGCTGGCCAGCGACGGCGGCGGATCGCCGCTCCCCGGCGTCACCGTAACGGCTATCGACGCGCAGGGAAACGAATTATTGTCAACAACAACTAATCAGGACGGCATATTCCTGTTCAGCATGCTGCGCCCGACGGTGACACGCCTGCGCGTAGCCGCGCCTAACGATATGACGTTAACACAATCATCGGACGCCGCGCTCGGCGAGACGCTCACGCTTGAGCCTGGTCAAAGCGCGGCGGTCGGGCGCGTTGAGATGGTCCGCGTCGCGGCGGTCGAGGCGTTCGTCTGGCAGGACCGCAACGACAACGGCCAGCAAGACGCGGCGGACCAGCCGCTAGCCGGCGTGAGCGTCACCCTATTGAAGGACGGCGAACCGATCGACGAGCTACAGACGAACGAGCGGGGCGTGGCGGTATTCGAGCGGGTCAGGCCGGGCGAATATCTAATAGAATCAAGCGTTCCGGCCGGTTTCGCCCCGCCATTGGGTTACAACCAACCGCTTTGGTCGATGATTGTTGGTTATGATTCAATCACCGTACAGCCCCAATTACCGCTCACGCCGCTGGCCGATCTGGTCGGAACGGCGCGTCGCTCGGACGGCGAACCCGCTACGGGTCTGGGCATTCGCGTCGAGACAGCGGCTGGGCAGTTCATCGCGGAAACGTTATCGAATGAGAACGGCTCGTTCACGCTGGAACGGTTGAGGCCGGGCGATTATATCATCACATATAATCTTCCGGCAAGCGGCTGGGCGTTCGAGGAGACCGACGCCCGGTCTGTAACACGCGCCTTCACCGTCAGCGACGATCCGCGCGGCCTAACCGCGCCGCCGCTGGCCGCGCTGGGCATCCTCGCTGGCGCGGCCTACACCGACACGAACGGCGACGGCTCGTGGGGCGATGATGAGCCGGGCGTGGCTGGCGCGGCGTTCACGATACGCGACGGCGCGGGGAGTACCGTCGCCGAAGCGGTTACGGATCGAAACGGAAAGTTTATTATCGAAGAACTGCGTCCCGGCGCGTACTCGGTCGTCGCGGACTGGCCGGATGGACTCATGCCCTCGATAGACGCGCAGCCGTGGGGCGTGACGCTTAGCATGGGCGGCTCCATGACGATTGGCGATATCGCCGCATACAAGCCCGCATCGATTGTAGGAATCATCCTAAACGAGATGGATTCGCCCCTGCCCGGCGCGTCATTGACGCTGTTCCGGTCTGACACGCCCGTGGGTTCGGCGACGACAGGCGAGGACGGCGCGTTCGGGTTCAGCGACGTGAAGCCTGGTATCTACTCGTTAACCGTTACGCTGCCGGATGGTTATCTGTTCACAAACACTATAAACTCTGACCCGATCACGTTCAACCTGCGCTCCGGCGAGCGGCTGAAGCTGGACACCATCGGCGCGATCCGGTCAGCGTCAATATCAGGGCTGGTCTGGCTGGACACGGTCTACGACGGCATGCCCGGCACGGACGAACCGCCGCTCCCCGGCGTGATGGTAACGCTGCTGGACGCGTCGGGCAGCGCGGTCCGACAGGCGCGGACCTCGGAAAACGGCGGCTACACTATGGAATCCCTGTTTCCAGGCGAGTACCGGCTTCATGCCGCGCTGCCGGACGGACTGATCTTTACTAAACCAGAATTACAATTCGAGGGCGGCAGCGTCATGCCGTTGACCGGCGGGCGGCAGGCGTTCAGCGGCGCGTTCACGCTGGAACCGGGACAATCGCTGGCGCAGTGCGGCGCGGGCGCGGTCGAGCCGGGCGCGCTCACCATCGAGGCGTACGTCGACGCGAACGCCGACGGCCAGCGCGGTCCCGGCGAACAGCCGCTGGCCGACGTCGCGGTAACGTTAACCGATGAGTTTGGCATTACGGCCAGCGCGTCAACGGGCGGCGATGGGCGTTACCGATTTGAATCCCTGCGCCCCGGAACGTACGCGCTGGCGTACGTCTGGCCAGGCGATTATGTTAGCGTAAGCGTCGTCGAGGAGGCGACGCTCGCGATGGGCGAATCCCGCGACGATCCGCGCTCGGGCGCGACGCTGCTGGGCAGCGTGTCGGGCGAGGTGTTCGAGGACATGGACGCGGACGGTCTTCGCGGCGCGGATGAACCCGGACTGGCCGGGGTAACCGTCACGGCGCGGACCGACCACGGCGATTTCACCATCGAGACCGGGGAGGACGGCTCATACCTGATAGAGGGGCTGCTGCCCGGCGCGGTTACGGCGCGCTTCACGCTCCCGGACGGCATGATGTTCACGCGCCAGACCAGCGGCGGCTCCATGGCGGAGACGACCGACGGCGGCGAATCCTCCTCGCCGACGCTCACGCTGGCGATGGGCGGCTCGCTGCCCGGCGTGAGCGCGGGCGCGACGCGCTCGGGCACGGTGGGCGACTACGCGTGGATCGACCACAACCTGAACGGCATGCAGGATTCCGGCGAACCCGGCATGCAGGGCGTAACTCTGACGCTGGAACGCGGCTCCGACGGGCAGTGGATACCCGTCGCGGAAACCGTCACGGACGCGGACGGCTTCTACGAATTCGAGGGGGTAAGGCCGGGCACGTACCGCATATCAGTAAACGCGCCGGAAGGGTTCATCCCGACGCGCCGCGCGGACGGCGTGCCCGAGATCAACAGCAAACTGAGATTCCGTATGGAACAGCCGATGGCGACCGACCTGGTCATCGTCGAGTCGAACCAACGCGCGCGTAACGCGGACATAGGTTTCGCCAGGTACGAGGACGCGCGGGCGGCTGGGTGGCGGGTTCAAGGCGGCGGGGAGATTACGTTGCCATAACAAAAGAAGCGGCGACACAAATCATGGAGGTAACGGATGCTGGAATGGTTGGTTAACGGGCTGCGCGGGGTGATTCTGGGGATCGCGTGCGTGCTGCCGGGCGTGAGCGGCGGCGTGATCGCGCTGTCGATGGGGGTATACCAGCCGATATTGGCCGCGCTGGTCCACTTCCGGCGCGACGCGCGGGGCAACGCCAGGTTACTCGCGCCGCTGGTCATTGGCGGTGGCGCGGGCGTGCTGGTCACGGCGCAGGCAATGAGCGTGGTGTTCGCCCGCGCGGAGGCTAGCATCACCATCCTTTTCATCGGTCTGGTGCTGGGCGGGCTGCCCGCGCTGTGGAAACAGGCGACCGAGGGCAAAGCCCCCCGCGCGATTAACAAAAGCGCGGCGACGGCGTCGGCGTGGACGCCCCGCCACTGGATAGTAAACCTCTCGCTGGCGGCGGCGGGGTTCGCCTTGATATTCCTGTTCAGCCTGCTGAGTGGCGTGGATGGGCTGGACGGCGGTACGCGCGAGTTCGCGGGGTGGACCGCCGTGCTGGGCGGGGCGGTGTACGCGTTCGCGACGGTCGTGCCGGGGGTAAGCTCGTCGTTCCTGATGCTCTACCTGGGCATCTACCAGCCGATGATGGACGCGCTTGGCCATCCATTGGGGCACATAGGCCCGCTCGCGCTGGCGGCGGCCGGTGGTCTGGCGTGCGCGGCCGCGCTGGTCAAGGCCGTTGAGTGGCTGTTCCGCCGCTTCCCCGCGCCCAGCCGGTTCACGGTGATGGGGTTCGTGCTTGGCTCGGTGTATATCGTGTTCGACTGGCCGCGCTTCGCCTCGCGCTGGCTGATCCACTCGCTGCTGCTGATAGCGGGGATGGCCGTCGCGATATTCTTCGAACGCGCGTTCGCCAAGGGCGACGCGCCAAAGGAGGCCGTCTCACAAGAATGAGTTGGGAAAACCGCCTTACCGGTAAACGGTTATGCGCCGCCGCGCTGTCGGCGGGATTGGCCGCCATGCCGCTGGCCCGCACCATAGCGGATGTTACCGTGTTCCCGCAGTCGGGCATACGCCTCGAAACGTCGGCGGATGAGCGCGTTATCACTCCGCGGACGCTGGGTGAGCATTCGGACTGGCTGGCCGGGCGCGGGCTTAACGCCGACGCGCTGGCCGCGTCATACTACGCCGAACGGGTGTTGTTCGAGGTGGTGACGGACGGCGGCGTCAGCGTCACGATGTCGGAACGCGACTGGCCGGACGGCGGCGCGGGCGATATAGCGACGCTGGAACCGTTCGCGGCGTTTGCCGATTCGTCCGAATGGGTCGGTGGAGATTGGTTCAGGCTTACCAACGCATATGAATCAATATGCCAGATTAAGGATATATCGCTGCGATCCGGCATGCTGATCGAACTAACCGCGCGCGCGCCATGGGACGCGGGCATGGACGCCGCGCTTGCCGCGCTGGAATCCATCAAGCCGCGCGTCCAATTCATCGACAAGGTTCCGCCCACGCGGGACACGTCGGCTGGGTACACGCCGTCGCCGCTTACGGGCATCGCGCGGACCATCGAAGCGTCCGGATCGCTGCCGCTCACGATTACCGCGCTGCCCGCGTGGACAGGCGGCGGCCAGATCGCGGCGAAAGGCGCGACAGAACCCGGCGCGAGGGTTGCGCTAACCGTTGACGGGCGCGAGGTTGGGAGCGTCAAGGCTGGCGCGGACGGGTTGTTCGCGTTCGAGTTTGAGCTTGGCGGCGGGAACGGCGAGCGCCGCGTAGCGCTCAGCGCGGAGCGTGGGGGATCATCGGCCAGGAGCGTCCACTCCGTGCTAGTCGCGCAGGGCGTAACGCCGCTGGCGGTCGCGCCGAGCGTCGACCCGGTCGCCGGGCCTTTCGACCTGTACGTGTATACGCTGCCCGAGGCTTCCATTGAGTTGGTAACGCCCAGCCAGTCGATGCGCGGCCCCGCGAACAGCAGCGGCTATCTCTACTTTTCATTGAGCGTCCGGCGCGGCCAGTCCGCCTCGTATACGGTGACCGCCGCCGCGCCCGGGCTAGCGCCATCCACGGTCGAGGTAACGCTGGAGCGCGTTTCCAGCGAAACGGAACTCATCCAGGACTTCCGCGCAAACGCGAGGAGCATACCATACCAGCGGTTGTCCGAGAACGCGAAGGACACTGCCGGACAGAACGTCGAGCTGCGTGGACGCGTAGGCGCGGTAGGGGAACAGGGCGGGCTGCCCGCGCTGGTGCTCTACACATCCAATCCCGGCTTGGGCAGCTGGCAGGATCCCGTGCTAGTGTACTGCGGCCAGACGCTGCGGTTTGAGGCTGGCGACGTGCTGACAGTACTGGGCGCGCCGCGCGGCGTGACGGAGACGGTCGACGGCGAGACCATGCCCGTGTTAGACGGGCTGTTCTACCTAAGGTAGGCGGCGCTGGGAAGCCGGCGGCGACAACATATAAGGAGGAGAATCAATGTGACCGCGAAGAGATTGATCCGGGGCAGGGCAGGCGTCGTAATTTTGTGCGTAATGGCTATACTGGCGTTCGCGGCGGAGGCGATCGCGCTGACTACCACGATGCCGGGATACCAGCTGGTAACCGCGTTCCCGGATGGATGGACTGTCGTTACGCCGGAGACCGCGACAAGGTACGCCGCGCTTCTGGGGGTATCTTCGGAAGTCGCGGCGGAAGTGATGCGCTCGGATAACGTGATAGTCGCGGCGTTCGGCACCGGCGCGGATATCGCGATGCGGGTAAGGATGGAGGAAACCAGCGTCTCGGCGGTATATTTCGACATTGATCGGTATACGACGGCTATGCGTAACGCGATACGAGCGGATTATCTCGACGACGCCGCGTGGAAAGTGACGGGGGTGAGGTTCTCGGCGGCGGAATGGAAGAATCCGTCGAAGTCCGGGCGTTACCTGCGCCTGACATACATCCGGCGTTCGGAGGGCGAGACCATAGCGCGAGGGTTGATGGCGTTCACCGTGCGAAACGGGAGGGAGGTCACGCTGCAGATAGAGGCGACAGGTCGGCAGCTGACTTCGAAGGAGGTCCAGCTGTTCGACCAGTGGATCGCTGAGACGACGTTTGAGCCAAGGCTGGAGATGCCGTTGCTGCCAACAGAGTTGGTATTTGAGCAGCCGCTGGTCCGTGAGACGAATGGGTTGAGCGTAAGGGTGAAGGGTTCGACAGCGCCAGGGGCATTGGTGACGGGGAGTTTGACGCAGGGCAGCGACGCGCCGTTTAAGGTAGGGGAGGCGGTCGCGAAGTCAACCGGGGCGTTTACGCTCAACCTGACACTGCCAAGGGAAGGAACATGGACACTGCGGGTAGAGTCCGCGTTGGAAGGCAGGGAGACGAGCGTAAGTGAGACGCAGTTGACCGCGAACACGGCAAGGATACCGTTCAACTTGAATACGCCGCTGGAAGGCGAGGTATGGGACGCGCAGCCAAGATTGGCAGGGGTGACGCTGGCAGGGACAGAGATCACCGTCTCGGACGGCGGTAACGTGAGCAAGAGGACGACAAGCGACGGCGCGTTCTCCATTAAGTTGGGGCAGGAGCCGGCAGGGACGCGTGTTGTGACCGTAACGTTAAGGAAGAAGGGGTTCGAGGAACGGACAATACAGTATGTTTTCGAAAGAAGATGGCAGACGGACGATTATGAGGCGTATTTGAAGTCGCAGGTCAAGAGTCTATCGTACGCGAATTTGGTGGCCGATCCCGCGAAGTACACGGGAAGGATTGTGAAATGGTCAGGGGTGGCTAACTCCGCGTCGGACGATGAGGGTGTAACCAATATGATATTGGTCACGGCGCCCGGTAAGGCTGAAACCGCGAGGGTCTATTGCCTGGCGGATGAGGCGCCGCAGGTCGATCCGGACGGTGAAGTCACTGTGTATGGGGAGATTACTGGGGAGGTTATAACCATTGAGGGCGGCGATGGCGAGACCTCCGCCACACTGCCCATCATGAAACTGCTTATGATTGCCTCGGAATAACATGGAGCATGGAGGAACAATCTACCCTGGCCACGAGGGTCCAGCGTGACGCTGGACCCTCGTGGCCAAGGTGGGTTGTTCCTCAAGGTTACGCTACTGCGGCGTTGAGTTTCTTCACCATCTCATCTACGTCTATGCCATGTACCGCGCCGGCTTCAGCCAGAGTCTCCCCCAGCGCGTGCGGGCAGCCAATGCAATGCATGCCGTGTTCCAACAGGATCTTCGTAAGCTTACGGTCCACCCCAATAACCTCATTGATCGTCATATCGGAAGTTATCTTCTCCACAATTCTATCCTCCCATAAAATTCTACTGCCGCTTTACCAAAACCTCACGCTCATACCGCCTTACCTCGCCGATCCACTTCCTATCCACCGGCGCGCCCCAAACCTCGCAAAACCGATCCCAAACCACGCCAAACGGCATCGTCAACCCTTCCTGCCTTGCCGCCAGCGCGCCCGCGCCGTCGCCCTCCGCCTCCATCGCCTTCAACCTCCCAACAGGCTCCAGCAGCGCGGCCAACAACGCCTTCCTCGTATTCCTCGCCCCTATAACCCATGCCGCCACCCTGTTAATAGACGCGTCAAAGTAATCCATCGCTATCGCAACCCGCCCCAGCGCGTCCGCCCTTACCACTTCCAGCATGATTTGCCTTGTTTCATCGTCCAACAACACCACATGGTCGCTGTCCCACCTCACTGGCCTGCTCACATGCAGCAGCAGTTCCGGCATGAAGCACAGCAACGCGGTCAACTTCGCCGAAACCACCTCTGTCGGATGGAAATGCCCCGCGTCCAACGTCAGCATGATCCCCCGCGTCAGCGCGTACCCCATATAGAACTCATGCGACCCTGGCACATACGCCTCGCTCCCTATACCAAACAGCTTGGACTCCACGCTGTCCCGCATCAGCTTCGGGTCCAGCGCCTCTTTGATGATCTCATCAAGCGACGCGGCCAGCCTTTCCCTCGGCCCCAGCGTGTCGATAGGCGTCTCCTTTAAACCGTCATGCGCCCAATGGTTGATGAGGCATCGCTGCCCCGTCCTCCTACCCAAATACTCGGCGATCCTCCTGCACCGCTTCCCGTGCTCAATCCAAAACCCGCGTATCCCCTCATCCGCGCTCGACAGCGACCCCGCCTCACTCAACGGATGCGAGAAGAACGTCGTGTTAAAATCCAACCCATACCCGCGCTCGACAGCCCAATCCGCCCACGACTCAAAGTGTTTCGTCTCCAGCGCGTCGCGCGATACCGGCCCTGGCGCGTCGAGGTAATGCGTGTGCAGGTTCACCTTTGCGGGCCCGGGTATCATCGAGATCGCCTTATCCAGGTCTCCGCGCAGCTCGTCAACCGACCGCGCTCGTCCCGGGTAACTGCCCGTCGCTTGTATACCCCCGGTCAGTTTCGCGTCGCTGGACTCGAAGCCCAACACGTCGTCGCCTTGCCAGCAGTGCATGCTCAGCGGTGTTTCTCCCAGCCGCTCCAACGCTGCCGCTACGTCAACGCCTTCCCCGGCGTAAACCTCGCTGGCCCATTCGAACGCGTCGGCCGCGGTCCACTTGGTTGAGGATTGGCTCATGTAAATCCTTCTTCCTATATATCCTTTCACGCGCCATAAAGCGCAATCGCTCTTATTCCAGCAGTTCGACATCCCGACCGATTTTCCTGCTTCTTACATAAATTTATACGACGTTCGAGAGCGATAGTTCACCCCAGCGCGTCATCTCGTCCAGCGTATCGCTAAATTCCGCTAATAATCGGCGCGATTCCTGGTAATCGCTTACTTCCAGCGCAATGGCCAGATTCCTCAGTGAGCTATGCGCTGATTCGATCATCACCCGGCTGATCCACCAATCCAGCGGCTCGCACGAATCGTGCCATGCCCGGCTCAGCGGCTCCATCAGTGACCGCGCCTGTTCCCACTCCTCGCTATCCACCGCGCGTTCCATCTCCGTTAACAACGCGGTAGTATCCCCCACAACCCGGCGTGTATACACGGACGCGAAACACTGTATCCCCACAACCAACGCCAGTGTTGTTGTCAATATAACTATCTTCCTGCGCATACGTCACCCGCCCTGCGTGCGCAGGACGACCGGGGCGCACATGTTCTTACAGCCATAGACCAGCAGCGTGCCCGCCGGATCAAGGCTGGCCAGCGCGATCGAGCGCGGCGAGTTGAACCCCGCCTCCTTGATCCGCTCCCTCAGCCACTCCTCGCTGATCAGCAGTGATGGAAAATTCTGCCTCTGGATCTGTCCAGAGAGTATCAGCGGCACCGGCGCCCCGCCCGCGCCCGGCGTGATCCCGAGGTCGGAGACCGTCGCTGGCTCCTTATCCGGCGCGGGGAACACAGATAGCTTGCCGCTCGTCTCCAGTACCGCGGAGTTCACGTCCTGGATGCGCAGGAACCCCGCCGCCCGCAGTTCGGCCAGCAGGTCGGTCATCGTGAACCCCAGACGATCCAGCGCGTCGTTGTTGAGCGATCCGTTTTGGATCACGGCGTATGCCCGCCCGTCGATGATCCGCTGCAGGCGCACGCTCTTCATGCAGCACAACGTTATGATCGTATGCATAAATATCATCGCCAGCATCGGCACAACCCCATAGAGCAGCGGCACCGCCGTGTCCCCCATCGGCGCGGTGGCCAGGTTAGCGATGAGGATTGACAACGCAAGCTCGTACGGCTGCAGCTGGCTGATCTGCCGCTTGCCCATCAGCCGCAGCAACGCCACCATCGTCACGAACAATACAATCGCCCGCAGAAACAGTATGATCATATAACCCTCCGCAGTGTGTTCTTGCCATATTGTGGGTAGTTGCGGCGGATATGATACGTTTCGGAGGCTTGTTTTTGTGTGAATGGCGGTTTATCATGGGATCATCATTGTCCAGGAGGGTGTCCATGAAAGATATGCTGGCTCACGCTGATATAATCATAAACGAATCCATTGGCGCCGTGCTGCCCGACGCGGCGGTTCGACGCGCGTTGGATGGACTGCGGCTTCCCGAAAGCGTTACCGTTATATCGATAGGCAAGGCCGCTTGGCGCATGGCCCGCGCCGCCGCCGAAGCGCTCGGGCCTCGGGTACGCGCCGGGCTGGTCGTCACCAAGTACGGCCACGCCGAAAGCTCCATCGCAAATTTCGACATTGTTGAGGCTGGCCATCCCATTCCCGATGGCAACAGTGAGCTAGGGGCGGGCAAGGCCCTCGCGCTGGTCCGCGGGTTAAACGCTGGCGACGCCGTGCTGTTCCTCGTATCGGGCGGCGGTTCCGCGCTTTTTGAGCAGCCGCTGCCCGGCGTCACACTCGCGGACATCCAGTCTGTCACCTCGCGGCTGCTGGCTTCCGGCGCGGATATCGCCCAGATCAACACGATCCGCAAACACCTGTCATCCGTCAAGGGTGGACGCTTCGGCAAAGCGTGTTCGCCCGCGCGGGTTTACGCCGTGATCCTAAGCGACGTGTTGGGCGATCCGTTAGACGCGATAGCGTCCGGCCCCGCCGTGCCGGACAGTTCCACATCTGAACACGCGCTGGATATATTAAACTTATATGGTATAACCATATCAGACGGCATGCGTGAGGCAATTCTGTCAGAAACACCCAAGACACTCGATAACGTCCACACGCTGGTTACCGGGAACGTCGAACAGTTGTGCGCGGCGGCGTGCCATTGCGCTGAACGGTTGGGCTACAAACCGTTAGTGTTGACCTCGTCGCTGGACTGCGAGGCGCGGGAAGCCGGGAAGTTCGCGGCTGCCATCGCCCGGGAGATTCGCACGTCAGGTAGACCCGTCGCGCCCCCGTGCGCAGTCATACTCGGCGGCGAGACGATCGTCCGCGTACGTGGAAACGGTATGGGCGGGCGTAACCAGGAGTTCGCGCTGGCAGCCGCTGAGAGGATCGACGGTCTGGAGAATACTGTCATATTTTCTGTAGGCTCTGATGGAACCGACGGGCCAACTAACGCCGCCGGCGGGATCGTCACTGGAGGGTTTGCCGCGCGATGCCGCGAGGCCGGACTGTCCATCGACGCGTACTTGGCCGATAACGACGCTTACCACATCTTGGAAAAAATGAATGGGTTAGTCGTAACCGGACCAACGGGTACGAACGTGAACGATCTGGCCGTTATACTGGTAAACCAATAAGCGCAGTATAAATAAGGAGGAAGGAGTTAACTTGGATAGGGGAACAAATGGGTAACATCCTCTGCGGGGTGCGGGGCAAAGCCCCGCGTCCCCCGGTCGTTCTTAACTCTGCCTTGTAAGACAGGGTATGAGCTTTTTGGCTTTGCCCCTTTACGTGGGGTTGTGTGGGATTGCGCGGAGTGGGAACGCTGGGGCTCTGCCCCAGACCCCGCAATGGGGGTTTCACCCCCCTTGACCCCCTGACCAGCGTGACGCTGGACCCATGTGGCCAGGGTGGGTTGTTCCTCCAGGATTTGCCTGAGGCGGTTAAGCCTGCCAGGTTAGACCATCTCGATGATTACCATCTCGGCAGCGTCGCCACGGCGCGGACCCATCTTCATGATCCGTGTGTACCCTCCGGCACAGCCCTTCTCCAGGTTGCGCTTCTTGTACTTGGGCCCCATCTCGGTAAAGAGCTTCTCTATCAACGGATGCCTGATGTCCTTCGTCCGTTCCTTATACTCGGACTTCGACTCGTCTCGCCCCTTGATCTCCTGCAGGTCATACAGGTAAGACATCATCATCCGTCTGGCGTGAAGCTTGCTGGGCAAGTCATTCCTTGTCTGGATGGTCACCAGCTGGCCCTTCTCATTATTGCGACGCTTCTCGACCATCACCTGGTTGTCGTACTCCTCGACCGCCAGGCTTACCATGTGGTCCGCGATCGCCCGCACTTCCTTGGCCCGCGCCAGCGTTGTCTCTATCCGGCCGTGCCACAGCAAATGCGATACCTGGTTGCGCAGCAGGGCCTTACGCTCCTTCGCGGGCCGGCCCAGCTTGCGTTGATAAGGCATAGTTATCCCTCCTTAACGATCGGCGCCGCCCGAACATACCAGGACAGCGCCCCGCGCCCTCATTCTTCCAACGACCTAAGCCCCAACCCTAGCGCCGCCAGCTTCTGTTCTACCTCTTCCAGCGACTTCTTGCCAAGGTTGCGCACCTTCATCATATCATCCTGGTTGCGCTGCACCAGCTCCGCTACCGTATTGATAGACGCCCGCTTCAAACAATTGTACGCGCGGACCGACAGATCCAGTTCCTCGATCGTCATCTCGAGAACCTTCTCCTTCTTGTTGTCAACCGGCTCGTTAAAGTCAATCGGCACCACCTGCTCGGTCAGGTTGACGAACAGCGCCAGATGCTCGCTTAGTATCTTCGCCGCCGTTGATATAGCTTCGTCCGGCAGTATCGACCCGTTCGTCCAAACCTCCAGCGTCAGCTTGTCAAAGTCCGTGATCTGCCCCACGCGCGTGTCCTCGACCGCATAGTTCACCTTGCGGATCGGCGTGAATATCGAATCTACCGGGATCACCCCGATGGGCGTCGCGTTCGTCTTGTTCCGCTCCGCCGTCACATAGCCCCGGTTGCGGTCCAGCGTGATCTGCATCTCCAGCCGCGCGTCCTCGTTGAGCGTGGCGATATGCAGCTCTGGGTTCATTATATCGACCTCATCGTCCGTGGCCAGGTCGTCCGCCGTGACCTCGCGCGGGCCGCGTATATCGACATTAATCACCTTCGCGGTCTCCGAATAAAGCCGCGCCGACAGGCTCTTCAGGTTCAGGATTATCTCCGTCACGTCCTCCTTGACCCCGGGGATCACGGAGAACTCGTGCTGGACGCCCTCTATCTTAATCGAGGTGACCGCTACGCCGGGCAGCGAGGACAGCAGCACCCGCCGCAGCGAGTTCCCCAACGTCTGGCCATAGCCGCGCTCCAAGGGTTCAATGACGAACCGGCCGTAGCAGCCGTCCCCATCCGTCTCCACGCGCTCGATCCTGGGCCGCTCTATTTCTATCATTACGCCCTGTCCCCCCTCCGGTATCCTTGGCAGTTGCGGACAAACCCAACAACATTCGGGCGTTTATCGCGAGTACAGCTCGACAATGAGATGCTCCTGAATCGACAGGTCGATATCCTCGCGGGCGGGCAGGGCCGTCACGGTCGCGGTCAGGTTCTCGGCGTCGAACGTCAACCATTTGGGCAGTATGCGCCCGGAACCCTCGCGCAGCGCCTTAAAGCGCGGGATCTCGCGGCTGCGCGGGCGCAGCGTCACCACCTCGCCGGCCTTGACCAGGTATGAGGGAATGTCCACCTTCTCGCCGTTTACGAGTATGTGCCCGTGCATTACAAACTGCCTCGCTTGCGCCCGCGACGAGCCTATCCCAGCCCGGAAGACGACGTTGTCCAGCCGCCGCTCCAGCAGCTGGAGCAGGTTCTCGCCCGTGACACCCTTCATGTTGGACGCCTTCTCGTAGTAACGGTGGAACTGCGTCTCCAGGATGCCCCACGCTCTGCGGGTCTTCTGCTTCTCGCGCAGCTGGATGCCGTATTCGCTCATCTTGCGCTGGCGGGCCTGACCATGCTGTCCTGGCGGCGTCGAGCGGTGCGAGAATACGCACTTCGCGGAATAACATTTATCGCCTTTAAGGAACAGCTTCTGTCCCTCGCGGCGGCATAGGCGGCATACGGAACCGGTATATCTGGCCATTGCATGTCCTCCTGACTAAACGCGCCTGCGCTTGGGCGGGCGGCAGCCGTTATGCGGGATGGGCGTCACGTCCTTGATCATGTTGACCTCCAGGCCCGCCGCCTGTAAAGAGCGGATCGCCGCCTCGCGCCCGGAGCCCGGCCCCTTCACGTATACCTCGACCGTCTTCAGCCCGAACTCCATCGCGCTGCGCGCGGCGGTCTCGGCGGCGGTCTGCGCGGCGAACGGGGTGCTCTTCTTGCTGCCCCTGAACCCCAATCCCCCGGCGGACGCCCAGCTCAGCGCGTTCCCGGCGGTGTCGGTGATCGTCACGATCGTATTGTTGAACGAGGATCGGATGTGGGCGGCCCCCCGCTCAACCATCTTCTTCTCCCGGCGTTTGCGCACAACGCGCTTGACGGCCTTCTTAGGCGCCATAGCAATCCCTCCGAATCAAACAGTTAGCTAAGCGGGCCTGGCCCGCGATGGCTGGCGTCACTTCGCGGCCTTCTTCTTGCCCGCGACCTGCTTCTTGGGGCCTTTGCGCGTTCGCGCGTTCTGCTTGGTGTTCTGGCCGCGCACCGGCAGGCTGCGGCGATGCCGTATCCCCCGGTATGAGCCGATCTCCACCAGGCGCTTGATGTTCAGCGACACCTCGCGGCGCAGGTCGCCCTCGACCTTTACATTCTTCTCGATATAGTCGCGCAGGCGGTTGATCTCCTGCTCGCTCAGATCTTTCACCCTTGTGTCCGGGTCGATCTGGGTCGACTCGAGTATCTTCCGGCTGGTCGATACGCCTATACCGAAGATATAGGTGATCCCATACTCCACACGCTTGTCACGGGGCAAGTCCACGCCCGCTATTCGTGCCATGCTCTAACGCACCTCCACAGTCCCTTGGGGTTATTCGGTGAATGGCCTCGCGCCGCCTCACGGTACGCCGGGGAGCAACCCGGCGTCAGCCGCCCGGTACGGCTGGCGCCGCGCCCTGGTGGTCATTGGATACCGCGCCCCCGGCGCGTCAGCCCTGCTTCTGCTTGTGCTTAGGGTTCTCGCAGATGACCATCACGCGCCCCTTGCGCTTGATGATCTTGCACTTTTCGCATATCGGCTTCACCGATGGCCTGACCTTCATACTCCTGCGCCTCCCTGCGGTATTATCCGGTAAACTAATTCTTACTGCGCCAGGTTATCCGCCCGCGCGTAAGGTCATATGGCGAGAGTTCCACCGTGACGCGGTCGCCCGGGTATATCCGGATGAAGTTCATCCGCATCTTGCCGGAGATGTGCGCCATGATCATATGGCCGTTGGGCAGGCGCACCTGGAACATAGCGTTAGGCAGCGCCTCCACCACGGTCCCCTCTACCTCAATACTGTCGCTCTTGGCCAAGTATTTCCTCCTCCTTGCCAGCCGCGTACCCGGCGCGGGCTAAACGCGAGCGCACATGCGCATCCAAGAGCGTGCCCGAACGCGCCATTTCAACTAAGTCGTCAAACCGGTCGGGCTGTGGGCGTATGTGCCGGAATTTCTTCTTCTTCGGGGAGGCGACCTTGCGCAGCCGCCCGTCCGCAAGCAACGCGTAGCCCGCGGGCAGCACGTCCATCACCATGAAGTAACAGCCCGCGTCATGCCCGGCCCGGGACAGCGCCACACGCCCCGGCTCGATCGAATAGCCCGCCACGCGCCGGGCGGTTGTCATCGCCCGACCTCTCCGGCGCGGGCCGCCGGCAGCGTCAGTATCTCGGGTTCGCCGCGCGTGACCAGCGCCGTGTGCTCGTAGTGCGCGACCCAGCTCCGGTCCTTCGTCACAACGCGCCAGCCGTCGGTATCCACCTCATAGCCGCCCATCGCGATCATCGGCTCGATGGCCAGCGTCATGCCGGGCGAGAGCCTCGGCCCGCGCCCTGGCCTGCCGAAGTTGGGCACCTCGGGATCCTCGTGCATCTCCCGGCCGATGCCGTGCCCGCACAGCGCGCGGATCACCTGGTAGCCGTTGGACTCCGCCCACGCCTGCACGCTCGCGCCTATGTCGCTAAGGCGGCCGCCCTGCCTCATCTGGGATACGCCCTTCCAGAAGCATTCCTCCGTCACGTCGATCAGCCGCCGATGCTCGGCGCTGATGTTCCCAACGCCCACCGTGTACGCGCTGTCGGCTTGCCAGCCGTCCAGCACGAGCCCGCAGTCCACGCCCAGTATGTCGCCCTCGACCAGCGGGTCGTCGTTGGGGATGCCGTGCACTACGACCTCGTTGACGCTCGCGCACAGCGACGCCGGGAATCCCTCGTACCCCAGGAACGACGGCCTCGCGCCCGCGTCCGTTATCATCTTGTGGGCGATGCTGTTAAGGCGCGAGGTCGTCTCGCCGGGAGCGACATACCGCCTCAGCTCCGCCAGCACGCTGTAGAGGAGCCGCCCCGCCGCGCGCATCTTCTCTATCTGCGCGTCGTTCTTGATGGAGATCATTAAGCGCCAACCCGCTGGAGCCGCTCGAGCATGCCTGTTATGTAGGCGAAACCCTCGTCCAGCGGCATAGCCCCGTCCATCTGCGTCAGGCGCCCCGTGCCCTGGTAGTATTCCACCAGCGGCGCGGTCTGCTCATGGTATACCGACAGGCGGCCCAGCACGGTCTCCGGCGCGTCGTCCTTGCGCAGTACGAGGTTACCGCCGCAGCCTTCGCAGCGTGAGCGCCCCTTCAGCCGGTCCACGTGGTGCGTCGCGCCGCAGTTCTCGCACACGCGCCGACCTGACAGCCGCTTGACGATCGCCTCGTCGGGCATCGTCATATAGATAATCCTATCCAGCTGGCATATCTCTTCCAACGCGCGGGCCTGGGGCACCGTGCGCGGGAATCCGTCCAGTATGAACCCGTTCGCGCAGTCGGGTTGCCCGATCCTGTCGCGGACGATCTCGATCATCACCTCGTCCGGCACGAGCAGCCCCTGGTCCACATACGATTTCGCCTTTAACCCCACGGGCGCGCCGACCTTCATAGCCTCGCGCAGTATCTCGCCCGTTGAGATGGCGGGTATGCCGTGCTTGCCCGCCACGAGCGCGGCCTGTGTGCCCTTGCCAGCCCCCGGCGGGCCCAGAAACAGCAGTTTCATTCGAAGCTCCTCGACATTAAGCCACCCCTTAATCCTTCTTACAGGAATCCCTTGTAATGCCTCATCAGCAGCTGGCTCTCCAGGCTGCGCGTCGTCTCCAGCGCTACGCTCACCGCGATCAGCAGGCTGGTCGCCGCGAACGGCACGCTCGTGGACAGCAGCCGGGTCGCGAACGTCGGTATCGTCGCCAATACCGCAAGGAACACGCCGCCGAACAGCGTTATGCGCGAGGATGTGCGCGAGAGGTAATCGCTGGTCGGCTTGCCCTGCCTGATACCGGGGATGATGCCGCCGTTCTGCTGCAGGTTCTTGGATATCTCAACCGGGTTAAACGTTATTGATGTATAGAAGTAGGCGAAGAACAGTATCATCAAGCCCACTACCACCTGATACCATACGCCGCTGAGGAACTGGTTATTCCACCAAATGGACAGCGAGGACTCCGGCCAGAATCCCATTATCGTGCCGGGGAACTGCATGATCGAATACGCGAAGATCAGCGGAAGCACGCCGGTGGAGTTTACCTTCATTGGTATATGCGTGGACTGGCCGCCCATCATCTTGCGCCCGACCACGCGCTTGGCGTACTGCACCGGGATGCGCCGCTCGCCCATATCGACGAACGTGACCGACACGATCATCACCAGCGCGACGACCAGCACCGCGAGCATCGTGATCCAGCTTATCAGGTTCGCTCCCGATACCAGGCTGGCGACGCCCTGGGTTGTCCAGGTGAACAGGTTGGTTATGATGCCCGCGAAGATCAGCAGCGACACGCCGTTGCCCACGCCGTTCTCGGTGATGTGCTCGCCTATCCACATGGACAGCGTCGAGCCCGCGGCCATCGACAGGCCGATGACCAGGCCGCTCATGAACGTCTTCTCGCGCATACCGCCCAGGCCGTAAACCAATCCTACGGCCTGTATGAAGCCCAGCACGACGGTCAGATAGCGGGTATACTGCGCGATCTTCTTGCGGCCTTCCTCCCCTTCCTTCTGCAGCCGCTCCAGCGCGGGAATGGCCACGGTGAGCAGCTGCATGATGATCGAGGAGTTTATATACGGCGTGATACCCATGGCCATGATGGTCATGTTGGAGAACTGGTTGCCCGTCATCATGCTCATGAAGTCGAGCACGGAGAAGCGGGACATCGACGCCTGCACTGCGGCCACGTCGATCCCGGCCACCGGGATCACGCCCGCCAAGCGGTATATCAGCAGCATGCCCAGGGTATAAAGTATCTTCTTGCGCAGCTCCGGAACGCGCCAGCAGTTGCGCAGCGTTTCGAGCATGTCAGACCACCTCGGCTTTCCCGCCCGCCGCCTCGATCTTCCGCCTCGCCGACTCGGTGAAGCGAGCGGCCTTTACAGTGAGCTTCCTTGTCAGTTCACCCGACCCCAGCACCTTCACGCCGTCCAGTTCCTTCTTGATAAGGCCGGACCGCTTGAGCAGCGCGGTGTCGACAACGGTGTCCGCCGTGAACGCCTCCAGCGCCTCGACGTTGACGATGGCATACTCCCTGGAGAATATGTTCGTGAACCCGCGCTTGGGCAGACGCCGGATCAGCGGGAGCTGGCCGCCCTCGAACCCCGGGCGCTTGCCGCCGCCGCTGCGGGCCTTCTGGCCCTTATGACCCTTGCCGCTGGTCTTGCCCAGCCCGGAGCCCACGCCCCGGCCCAGGCGCTTGCGCGGCTGGGTGGATCCCGGCGCGGGCGCTAAATCATGAAGCCTCATTGGGCGCCTCCTCTTACAGCCGCGTCGTCCCCGCCCAGCTCCTCGACGGACACCAGGTGTTTCACCCGGAACACCATCCCGCGGACGCTGGGCGTATCTTCAAGCACGACGCTCGAACCCAGCTTGCGCAGCCCCATCGACCCGACCGTCCTGACGTGTTTGGGCAGGCTCGCTATCGGGGAACGCGCAAGGGTAATCCTCAGCTTCGCCATCCTTTTCCCTCCTATGGCTGGCCTTCGGCGCCGCTCAGCCCAGCAATTCCTCAACGGTCTTGCCGCGCAGACGCGCCACTTCCTCAGCCGACTTGAGCAGACGCAGGCCCTCCAGCGTCGCCTTGACCATGTTGATCGGGTTGGACGAACCGAACGACTTGGTCCTGATATCCTTAACGCCGCACAGCTCCAGCACGGCGCGGGCCGGGCCGCCGGCGATAACGCCCGTGCCTTCCGGGGCGGGCAGCAGCAGGACCTTGCCCGTGCCGTAGCGCCCGGTCGACTCATGCGGGATCGAGGCGCCCTTCATCGCTACGCGGACCAGGTGTTTCTTCGCGTCGTCCACGGCCTTGCGGATGGCTTCCGGTATCTCGGTCGCCTTGCCCATGCCGCAGCCGACGCGGCCCTTCTCGTCGCCTACCACGACCAGCGCGGCGAAGCGGAAGTTCCGGCCGCCCTTGACCACCTTGGTCACCCGGTTGACCGATACCAGTTTTTCCTTGAACTCGCTCTCTTCCCTGTCGCGTCCCCTGCGCTCCATGCCCTGCCTCCCCCTATTCCCGCGTCTAAATCAGAACTCAAGCCCGGCTTCGCGGGCGCCGCTGGCTAACTCGGCTACGCGCCCGGTATAGACATACCCGCCGCGATCGAACACGACGCCCTTATAACCCGCGGCGATGGCGCGCTCGGCCAGCGTCTTGCCGACGATCTTCGCCGCGCCTTTCTTGTCGGATTCCCCGGCGGCGGCGCTGACCGCTCCCTCCACCGTGGACGCCGAGGCGAGCGTTACGCCCTTGCTGTCGTCGATCAGCTGCGCGTAGATATGTTTCAGGCTCCGGTACACGCACAGGCGCGGACGCTCGGGCGTGCCGCTGATCTTCTTGCGCACGCGCGCGTGACGCGCCTTGCGCAGTTCGTTCTTATCCTGGCGCTCAAACATGCCTGGCGCCTCCCCTCACAGTTAACTTCGTCATTACTTCTTGCCGGTCTTGCCTTCCTTGCGCCGGATGGCCTCGCCCTCGTACTTGATGCCCTTGCCCAGGTACGGCTCGGGCTTCCTGATGGCGCGGATGTCGGCGGCAAGGCTGCCGACCTGCTGCTTATCGATGCCCTTGACCAATATCCTGGTCGGGGCGGGCGTCTCAAAGGTGATGTTCTCCGGCGCTTCCAGCGTTACCGGGTGGCTGAAGCCGATGTTGATCGTCAGCTGCTTACCCTGCGCCTGGGCGCGGTAGCCGGTGCCGACCAACTCCAGGCCCTTGGTGAAGCCGGCGGTCACGCCAGTAACCATGTTGGCCAGCAGAGCGCGGTACAGCCCGTGCATCGCCTTGTGCGGCTTGTTGTCGGTGGGGCGGGTCAGCACCAGCTGGCCGCCTTCCTGTTTGACCGTGATGTCGCGGTTGACGGCCTGCCGCAGCGTGCCCTTGGGACCCTTGACCGTAACCAGGTTATCCGCGCCGATGTCTACCGTCACGCCGGAGGGCAGCGGCACGGGGAGCTTACCTATCCTTGACATTATACTCTCCTGCCTTCCCGCTTACCAGACGTAAGCCAGCACCTCGCCGCCGACCGCGGCCTTGCGGGCGTCCTTATCGGTCATGACGCCCCGCGGCGTCGAGAGGATCGCGAGGCCCAGCCCCCCCAGCACCTTGGGCACATCGTCGCGCCCGGTGTACACGCGCAGCCCCGGGCGGCTGATGCGCTTTAGCCCGGTGATGACGCTCTTCTTATCCGGGGTATACTTGAGGATTATCCTTATATTGCCCTGCGGCCCGTCATGCAACACGTCGAAGCTGCGGATAAACCCCTCGCTCAGGAGGATCCGGGCTATCGACTTTTTCATGTTGGACGCGGGGATCACGACCATATCGTGTTTCGCGACCAGCGCGTTGCGGATGCGGCTGAGCATGTCGGCGATGGGATCTGTTACGAGCATGTATCTTTCCTCCTTCCGCCCCGCTTACCAGCTGGCCTTGCGCACGCCCGGTATCTGGCCCGCGTACGCCAGTTCCCGGAAGCATATGCGGCAGACGCCGTACTTGCGCAGCACCGCGTGCGGACGACCGCACAGACGGCAGCGGGTGTAGGCGCGGGTGGAGAACTTCGGCCTACGCTGCTGCTTGATGATCATTGAGGTCTTGGCCATAACGTATCTCCTCCGTTACGCGGCGGCAAACGGCATGCCCATCAGCCGCAGCAGTTCGCGCGCTTCCTCGTCGGTCCTGGCGGTGGTGACGAATATCATCTCCATGCCGCGGATCTTATCGACCTTGTCGTATTCTATCTCGGGGAATATCAGCTGCTCGCGCACGCCCAGCGCATAGTTGCCGCGCCCGTCGAAGGCGTTGCGGTTAACGCCGCGGAAGTCGCGCACGCGCGGCAGCGCGATGTTGAGCAGCTTATCCACGAAGAAATACATCCGGTCGGAGCGCAGCGTCACCTTCGCGCCGATGTTCATGCCCGCGCGTACCTTAAAGTTCGCGACCGACTTACGCGCCTTGGTCACCATCGGCTTCTGCCCGGTGATGGTGGCCAGGTCGGCCACGGCGGCGTCCAGCGCCTTGGGGTTATCCTTGGCGTCGCCCAAGCCGATGTTGATGACGACCTTCTCCAGCCTAGGAACCTGGTTTACGTTCCTGTACTGGAACTTCTGCATCAGCGCGGGCACGACCTCTGATTGGTACTTATCCTTTAACCTTACAGCCATGTTACTCCTCCCGCCTGCGCGTTAAGCGTCTATCAACGCGCCGCACTTCTTGCACGAGCGCGACTTGACGCCGTCCGCCCCGACCGCGCGCGCGTTGCGGGTGGCTTTGCCGCACTTGGGGCACACCAGCAGCACGTTCGAGGCGTCTATGGCGGCTTCTTTATGGATGATCCCGCCGGGCATGCCCTGGCCGCGGGCCTTCTGGTGCTTGGTGACGACCGCTACGCCTTCCACGATCACGCGCCCCAGCTTGGGAAACGCCTTCATCACCTTGCCCTGCTTGCCCTTGGCTACGCCGGTTATCACAACGACGTTGTCGTCGCGGCGCACATGCAGTTTCGGGTTAACCTGGTCCTTGCGGCCTGACCGCTTGAATGATCTTTGCATGCCTGCCACTCCTTACAGCACTTCCGGCGCGAGCGAGACAATCTTCATATAGTCCTTCTCGCGCAGCTCCCGCGCCACGGGCCCGAAGATACGCGTGCCGCGCGGCTGCTTCTGGTCGTTTATGATGACGGCCGCGTTATCGTCAAAGCGGATATAGCTGCCGTCGGGCCGGCGGCGGTTCTTGCGAACGCGCACGATAACGGCCTTGACGACCTCGCCCTTTTTGACAACGCCGCCGGGCGTGGCCACCTTGACGCTGGCTACGATCACATCGCCGATGGAGCCATCGCGACGGAAGGAGCCGCCCAGCACGCGTATGCACATGACTTCCTTGGCGCCGGTGTTGTCGGCGACCTTGAGCCTTGTTTGCGGCTGAACCATTTCGGTAATCCCTCCTCGCTTTGTTACTTCGCCTTCTCGATGATCTCGACCACGCGCCAGCGCTTCTCCTTGCTGATCGGCCTGGTCTCCATTACCAGCACCCTGTCGCCCACGCCGCACGCGTTGCCCTCGTCGTGCGCCTTGAGCTTGGCGGTGCGGTTCATGATCTTGCCGTAGAGCGGGTGCTTCACGCGGGTACGGATGGCGACCACGATGGTCTTATCCATTTTATCGCTTACCACAACCCCTGAGCGGGTTTTGCGGATACCCCTGTTCAAAGCGGCCTGTTCCGCCATGTTCCTTCCTCCTCCCCGCCTCAGGCCCGCTGCCTTAGGATGGTCTTGCAGCGGGCGATGTCGCGCTTGACGTTTGATATTGCCATCGTGTTCTCCAACTGTCCCGTCGCCAGGCGGAAGCGCAGGTTGAACAGCTCGCCCTTAAGCTCCCTGACCTTCTCGCTAAGCGCCTCGGCGGACATATCGCGCAGTGCGTTCGCCTTCATTCACTACCACCGCCTGACTGACTGGCCGCCGCCTCCTTAGCGGATTCACGCGCGTCGGCCTTCGCTACTATCTTGCACTTGACGGGCAGCTTGTGCGAGGCCAGGCGCAGCGCCTCGCGCGCGTCGGTCTCGGGCACGCCCGCTATCTCGAACATCACCCGGTCCGGCTTGACCACGGCCACCCAGTATTCCGGGGAACCCTTGCCCGATCCCATGCGGGTCTCGGCGGGCTTCTCGGTCACCGGCTTATCCGGGAATATCTTGATCCATACCTGGCCGCCGCGCTTGGTGTAGCGGGTCAGCGCGATACGGGCCGCCTCTATCTGGTTGGAGGTCACCCACGCGGGCTCCGTTGAGACCAAGCCGAACTCGCCGTATGTGACGGTGTTCCCGCGGTGGGCCTTGCCCTTCATCCTGCCGCGGAAGACGCGGCGGCGCTTGACGCGCTTAGGCATTAACATGGGCCGCGCCTCCTTCCACACGTTCTATACGGTCGGGACTGCTAGGACGGTCAGGACTGCCGGGACGGTCCTGGCGGTCCGCCCGGTCCGGGCGGTTCGGCCTGTCCCGCTGGTCATACCGGTCCTGCCGGGGCGGGCGCGTCTCGCGGCGGGGACGCTCCTCGCGCGGGGGAAGTTCCTGTCGGGGCTGGTCACCGCGACGCTTCGCGCTGGGCAGCACCTGGCCTTTATATATCCATACCTTAACGCCCAGCCGCCCATACGTGGTCTTGGCCTCGCAGAAGCCGTAGTCTATGTTGGCGCGTAGCGTCTGCAGCGGGATTGAGCCTTCGTGGTAGCCCTCGGACCTCGCGATGTCCGCGCCCCCCAAGCGGCCGGAGACCATCGTCTTGATCCCCTTCGCGCCGCCCTTCATCGCGCGTTGGAGCGACTGCTTCATCGCGCGGCGGAAGGATATGCGCTTTTCCAGCTGCTGGGCGATGTTCTCGGCCACCAGCTGCGCGTCGATATCGGGCGCCTTGATCTCCATGATGTTAAGGGAAACCGCGCGGCCCGTGAACTTCTCGATATCCTTCTTTAGCTGCTCCACGCCCGCGCCGCCCCTGCCGATCACGATGCCCGGCTTGGCGGTGAACAGGTTGACCGTCATGCGGTTGGCGCTGCGCTCGATGTCTATATGCGAGACGCCGGCCGCGTACAGGCGTTTCTTGAGCATGTCGCGCAGCTTCCAGTCGTCTTCCAGGAAGTTCGCGAAGTCCTTCTTGTTGGCGTACCAGCGCGTGCTCCAATCAAGGATAACGCCCACTCGCGCGCCATGCGGGTTGACTTTCTGGCCCATTGGTGCGCCTCCTTATTTCTCCGCGACGACGACGGTGATGTGGCTGGTGCGCTTTAGCATAGGCGAAGCGCTGCCGCGCGAGCGCGCGACGAACCGTTTCATGGTCGGGCCGGGATCCGCGAACACCCGCTGCACATACAGGTCGCCGCGGTTAAGCTCCAGGTTGTTCTCCGCGTTGGCTATGGCGGAGTTCAGCGCCTTGAGCACCAGGGGCGAGGCGGCCTTGGGGGTGTACATCAGTATCGCCGCCGCCTGGTCGACGGACTTGCCCCGGATCAGGTCGATGACTATCTTGACCTTGCGCGGGGATATCCGCGCGTGTCTGGCGACCGCCCGCGCGGATTTCTTCTCCTGCTGAAACGCGCCCTGAGCCGCGGACGATTTCGTAGCCATTGCGTTCACTCCTCCCGTACGCTAATGCCCGTCACTTCCGGGCGCTGGATTTCTCGCCCGCGTGACCGCGGAACGTACGCGTCGGGGCGAACTCGCCGAACTTATGCCCGACCATTTCCTCGGTGACGTACACGGGGACATGCTTGCGCCCGTCGTGCACGGCCACCGTATGCCCCACGAAATCCGGGAATATCGTGGATGCCCGCGACCAGGTCTTGATCACGCTCTTGCGCCCCGCCCTGTTCAAATCGGCGACCTTCTTCAGCAGCGACTCGCTGATGAACGGGCCTTTCTTGATGGATCTTGACATACCGCGTCTCCTTTTATCCGGCGAACCGCCCGTCCTATCGCTTGCGGCTGGCGCGTTTGACGATCATGCCGTTGGAATACTTCTTATGCTTGCGGGTCTTAAGCCCCAGCGCGACCTTGCCCCACGGGGTTACGGGGGCCGGCATGCCCACGGGGGACTTGCCCTCGCCGCCGCCGTGCGGATGGTCGCAGGGGTTCATGACCACGCCGCGCACGGTCGGGCGTATGCCCATGTGACGCTTGCGCCCAGCCTTGCCGACGCGGACGTTTTCATGGTCGCTGTTACCCACCGGGCCGATCGTCGCCTTGGCCGCGATGGGCACGCGACGCACCTCGCCGGAGGGCAGGCGCACCTGCGCGAAGCCGCCTTCCTTGGCCATCAGCTGGGCCGACAATCCGGCCGAGCGCACCAGCTGGCCGCCGCGCCCCGGCTTGATCTCAAGGTTATGGATCAGCGTGCCCAGCGGGATGTTCCCCAGCGGCAGCGCGTTGCCGGGCTTGATGTCGGCGCCGGGGCCTGACAGCACGCTGTCGCCGACCTTGAGCCCCTGCGGAGCGATGATGTAGCGTTTCTCGCCGTCCGCGTAGAACAGCAGCGCTATGAACGCGGAGCGGCACGGGTCATACTCGATCGCGTTGACCTTGGCCGGCACGCCGTCCTTGTCGCGCTTGAAGTCTATGACGCGGTATTTGGCCTTGTTGCCGCCGCCCTGGTGCCGCACGGTGATCTTGCCCTGCTTGTTGCGCCCCGCGTTCTTGCGCAGGCGCTCGGTCAAGGCGCGTTCCGGCGTGGTCTTGGTGATCTCCTCGAACGTCAGCACCGACATGAAGCGCCTGGCCGGGGAGGTTGGCTTATAGACTCTGGTTGGCATCCACGTTACCCCCTTCGGTTACTGCGCCATGCCGTCGAAGAACTCGATGGTTTTGGAGCTTTCCTTGAGCGTGACATACGCTTTCTTGACCTCGGGCGTGCGGCCCTGGGTCTTGCCCTGCCGCTTCATCTTGCCCGGGGTGCGCAGCGTGTTGACGCTCTCGACCTTCACGCCAAAGACCGACTCGACCGCCTGGCGGATCTCGATCTTATTGGAGCGCGTATCGACCTCGAACACGTACTTCTTGTCGGCGAAGCCGTCGTACGCCTTCTCGGTCAATACCGGGCGGAGGATTATATCATGCGGGTCCTTCATGACGCGAAGACCTCCTCGGCGCGGCGCGCGGCGTCCTGGGTGATAACGAAGCGGTCGTGCGCCAATATATCGTATACGTTGAGCGAGCCGACGTGGGTCATCGTCACGCCCGGGATGTTCCGCGCGGCCCGCAGCAACGTCTCGTTGGACTCCGACACCACTATCAGCGCCTTGCGCGGCGAGCCTAGGCTGACCAGCGCGCGGGCCATCAGGCGGGTCTTGGGCGCGTCCAGCTCCAGCCTGTCGAGCACGGTGACCTCGTTGTCGCGCAGCTTGCAGGTGAGGGCGCTTTTGAGCGCGAGGCGGCGGACCTTGCGCGGCACGGCCACGACAAAGTCACGCGGCTTGGGCGCGAACACCACGCCGCCATGCCTGAACTGCGGGGCGCGGTTGCCGTGGTGCCTGGCGTTGCCCGTGCCCTTCTGACGGTATATCTTCCTGCCGCCGCCGCGCACCTCGGTTCGCGTCAGAGCGGACTTGGTCCCCTGGCGCTTATTCGCGCGGATCGAGCGCACGACCAGGTGCATCGCGGGTACGCTGACCTGGGCGGCGAACAGCTCGTCGCTCAGCTCGACCTCGCCCACGACCAAGCCCTCCATACTGGTAAGAGGAACCTTTGCCATTATCTCACTTCCCCCTTGATCTCGCGCGAACCGTGTCGCGCACCGTCAGGTACCCACCGTTGGGGCCTGGCACCGCGCCGCGCACGAGCAGCAGGTTGCGTTCCGGCACGACGCGCGCGATAGTGAGGTTGATCGCCGTCACCTTCTCCACGCCGTAGTGCCCGGGCAGGTGTTTATTCTTGAATACGCGCGATGGCGTGGAGTTCGCGCCCATGGAGCCTACGCCCCTGTGGTACTTGGAGCCGTGGGCCATGGGGCCCGTGTGCTGGTTCCAGCGCTGTATGACGCCGGTGAACCCGCGTCCCTTGGTCACGCCGCTGACGTCGACCTTGTCGCCCGCCTTGAAGATATCCACGGTGACGCTCTGGCCGACCTCCAGCCCGTCCACGCTCTTGAGGCGCAGCTCCCGCACGCGGCGTGTCGGGGCGACGCCCGCCTTCTTAAAGTGCCCCTGCAGGGGCTTGGTTACCAGCTTCCTCACCCGGCGTTCCGGGTACGCGCTGAAGCCGACCTGGAGCGCGGCGTAGCCGTCCGACTCGACGGTCTTCTTCTGGATGATGGGGCAAGGCCCCGCCTCGATGACGGTCACGGGCACCAGCACGCCCTCCGGCGAAAACATCTGGGTCATGCCAATCTTCTTGCCTACGATCGCCTTCGTCGCGATCCGTTTCGCCGAACCCGCCGGTTTGGCGTTCACTTTCTGAGCCATGGTCTAAAACGCCTCCTCCCGGCCTACAGCTTTATCTCGATCTCCACGCCCGCGGGCAGGTCCATCTTGGTCAGCGCGTCCACCGTGCGGGACGTGGGGTTCATGATGTCGATCAGGCGCTTGTGGGTGCGCATCTCGAACTGCTCGCGCGAGTCCTTGTATTTGTGCGGCGCGCGCAGTATCGTGACGATCTCCTTCTCGGTGGGCAGCGGCACCGGGCCGGATATCCGCGCCCCCGTGCGCTTCGCGGCCTCGACGATCCGCTCCGCCGACTGGTCGATCAGGTTGTGCTCATACGCCTTGAGCTTTATGCGTATCTTCTGGCTGGCCATCCGCTGGATTCCTCCTTTGATTGGGGCGCCGCCCCGCGCCCCGGTCGGCCCCGCGCGTCACACACCGCCGTGTGTATCATATCCCAACCTTCCGGCGCCCGCAACCGCGCCGCCTGGGGGATACCCGCGCCCGGGCCGCCGCCCGATTGCCGGGCATGGTCGGCGGCAATTCTCCGGCGGCCAACCGGTAACCTGCCGCGTCATCCCATTGGCGGACTCGGACCTGACGGTCCTTATCCCGATATCCTTGAACTGGCGGAACGCGCCCCGGCGGGACGCTGTCCCGGTCAGCAACTCTCTCATTATACCCCATCCCCGGCCGCCGCGCAAGTATTTTTTTAGATTCCTCCCGGGAAAGTTTACAAAGGGCCGCGCGTGAGGTATAATATCCTGGGTTTTCATTATTGATCCGCCGCGACGCGGGGCGATTCACGGGAGGGCGCATGGGTAACGAGCTTAGCATGTTATGGAAGTACCAACTGGCCGATATGGAAGCCGATCGGTTCGAGAGGGAGATGCGCGGCAACCCCAGCCGCCTCAAGCTCCTCAAGGACCGCGACTTCCTCTTAGAGCAGCAGAACGCGGTGCGCAAGATCGAGTCCGACCTGGCGGCCATGGCCGAGCGCGTGGCGGCGCTGACCGCCGACGCCGCCAAAGCCGAGGAATCCTTGCGCGACCTGCAGGAGACGCTTGAGGAGACCGAGCCGGAATCGCTGGACATCGCGCGGAAATCCCTGGACTACTGCCAGAAGCTGATGCACGCGATCGGGCGCATGGAGCAGGAGCTGCAGAAGATCCGCAAGGACTCCGACATCCGCGCCAAGCAGCAGCACGAGGTGCGCGTGCGGGCCGCGCGGGTAAAGGTGGAGTTCGACAAGCTGAAGGTCGTCTACGATAACGAGTTCAAGGAGCACAGCGCGTACCTGGAATCCCTGCGCAGGCAGGTGGCCCAGACCGCGAAGGATGTGCCCGCCGAGCTAATCGATAAGTATAAACTTATAAAAATGCACAGGATACCGCCCATCGCGATACTGACCGAGGACCGATGCGGCGGGTGCAATATGAACCTGCCAGCCGTGGTGATGCGCTCGATACGCATGGGCGCCGAATCGGTCGAGTGCGAGAACTGCGGGCGGATCGTGCTGGTCAAGAATCCGAACGAGGCGTGAAATCGATGCCAAATCATGTCCTAACCGGTTGCGCCCCGGCGTCTGAGCGGGTACAATAGAACCGTGGTAGGCGCGTTTGAGCGTCTGGCGGGCTTTGTCGGGACCGCGCTCGCCACGCGCGGGATGGTCCCGGCGGGCGCGCGGGTGCTGGCGGCGGTATCGGGCGGGGCGGATTCGGTCGCGCTGGCGCTGGCGATGCGCGAGTTAGCCCCGGGGATGGGCTATCAATTGGAAGCTGTGCACGTCGAGCACGGCATCCGCGGACAGGATTCGCTGGACGACGCGCGGTTTGTGGAGGATTTGTGCGGACGGCTGGGCGTCCGCTTGACGGTTAAACGCGTTGACGCTCCGGCGGCGGCGCGTAGGTATGGCGGCGGGCTGGAGGACGCGGCGCGGCGCGTTCGGTACGGGGCGTTCGAACAAGCCGCGGCCGAGCGAGGCGCGGCCCGGATCGCGCTGGCGCACCACCGGGCGGACCAGGCGGAAACCGCGCTGCTCCACATAGTAAGGGGCGGCGGCGTGTCGGGTCTGGAGGGCATGCGCCCGGTCCGGGGAATGTACATAAGGCCGCTGCTGGACGTAGAGCCTGGCATGCCGCGCGACGCGTTGCGCGAGATCGGCCAGCCCTGGCGCGAGGACGCGACGAACGCCGATCCAAACCAGCCACGCGCGATACTGCGCCATCAGGCGATGCCGTTGCTGGAGCGGATCAATCCGGCCGTGACGTCCGCGCTGGCGCGGACCGCGTCGCTGGCCGCTCGGGACAACGATTACATGGACGGGCTGGCTTTATCCTTCCTTGGCGAAGCGTTCACGGCCATGCCGTACGGCGCGTTTATCGGCGGACTGTACGGTCTTCACGCGGCGGTCGCGTCGCGGGCGTTGAGGCTTATACCGCGTCGGCTGGATGTCGAGCCGTGGGAATCGCGGCACATCGAGGAGACGCTGGGCATGCCGCCCGGATCGACGACCAACCTGCCGCGCGGCTGGTCCGCCAAACGCGTGGGGCCGAGGCTCCACATACTCGCCCCGGAGGATTCGCGCGGAACGCCCGCCATCGATCGCCCGGCGCTCGACGCCGAACCCGCCAGCAGCCGCGAACGCGGCGACGGGCTGCTCTCGCAGGTAATCCCGCGCGGACTGCTGGACCAGGCGGTATGGCGCGTACGCTCTCCGGGCGACTGGTGGACGCCGTTCGGCTCGCGCGGGCGGCAGCTGCTGAGCGACACGCTCATCAACCGCAAGGTCGACGAGCCGTTCCGGGATTGCGTGCCGCTGCTGGCGATTGGCGGCGAGGCGCTGTGGGCCGTGGGCGTTGGCGCGTCGGAGCGGCTTCGCGTTGCGGCGGACGCCGTTATGGATGAATATGTAATGTTGCGCTGGCGCGGCGACGCGCCCTGGAGTATAGCATGAATGATTCGCTGACCGACCACCCGCTTGAGCGCGACCTGGAGCGCGTGCTGCTGTCCGAAGGTACGATTCAGGCGCGGGTGCGTGAGCTGGGCGCGCGGATAGACCGCGACTATGAGCCGGGCGACGAGCCTCTCTTGGTAGGAATACTCAAAGGCGCGTGTATTTTCCTATCGGACCTGCTGAGGGCGATACCCAGGCATGTCGCGCTGGACTTCATCGCCACATCCAGCTATGGCGCGGGCGCGCGCTCATCCGGGCAGGTGAGGCTGCTAAAGGACCTGGATAAACCCGTCGAGGGACGCCACATACTGATCGTCGAAGACATAATCGACTCGGGGCTGACGCTGACATACCTCAAGCGGATGCTCCTGGCGCGGCGGCCCGCGTCTATCAGGATCGCCACGCTGCTGGATAAGCCCACGCGCAGGAAACTCCCGCTCACGCCGGACTACGTCGGGTTCACGATAGAGGACCTGTTCGTCGTGGGGTACGGGCTGGACTTCGACGAGCGTTACCGCAATTTGCCTGTGATAGGCGTATTAAAACCCGCTTGTTATCAAAAAATGGATGAGGAGGCGCCGCAAGCGGGCGAGCCGCGCGGGCGGGACGCCAAGGAGGGAACATGCTGAAAAAGCCGATGAAGAACTTCGTTGTATGGGTCGTGATATTCGTCGCGCTGCTGATGATGTCGCGCTTCTTCTGGTCGATGACGCCCAGAGAGGATCCGGCCATCCAATACGACGAGCTGCTCACGCTGCTGGAGACCCAGCAGATCAAGCGGATCGCCATTATACAGGAACAGGTCGTCGGGCTGCGCAAGGATACGCGCGTCGCGGCGGCGGACTTCCCAACCCAGTACGACTTCCAGTGCGTGATCGACCGCGACAGGTTTTTCGACACGGTCCGGATCATACGCGGCAAGCAGCTGGGCGTCGCGCCTGACGCCGTGGGCGACAACGACTTCGGGTTCGTTGTGGATTATCTGCTCCCGGCGCAGAACCCGTGGTACTTCGACTGGATACCATACCTGGTTGTGATGGTGCTGATGGCCGGATTCTGGATGTTCATCATGCGCCAGCAGACGGGCGGCAACTCCAAGGTGATGGGGTTCGGCAAGATGAAGGCTCGCGTGGCCGATCCCAGCAGCAACAAGATCAAATTCACCGACGTGGCCGGAGCCGACGAGGAGAAGGACGAGCTTAAAGAGATCGTCGAGTTCCTTAAAAACCCCAAGCGCTTCACGGATATAGGCGCGAGGATACCCAAGGGGATGCTGCTCATCGGCCCGCCGGGCACGGGCAAGACGCTGCTGGCCAAGGCCGTCGCGGGCGAGGCCGGGGTGCCGTTCTTCAGCATATCCGGCTCGGACTTCGTTGAGATGTTCGTGGGCGTGGGCGCCAGCCGCGTGCGCGACCTGTTTGAGAACGCGAAGAAGCACAGCCCGGCGATCATATTCATCGACGAGATCGACGCGGTGGGCCGGCATCGCGGCGCGGGCCTAGGCGGTGGCCACGACGAGCGCGAGCAGACGCTCAACCAGCTGCTGGTCGAGATGGACGGATTCTCCACGAACGAGGGCGTCATAGTGCTGGCCGCGACGAACCGCCGCGACATACTTGATCCCGCGCTGCTGCGCCCCGGGCGCTTCGACCGCCAGATCACCGTAAACTATCCCGACGTGCAGGGCCGCGTCGATATACTCAAGGTGCACAGCAAGGGCAAGCCGCTGGCCAGCGACGTCAGCCTGGAGACGATAGCCCGGCGCACGCCGCTTTTCACCGGAGCGGACCTTGAAAACGTTATGAACGAGGGCGCGATACTGGCAGCGCGGGCGAACGAGAAGGAGATTTACGCCCGACACCTGGAGGAGGCCATCACGCGCGTTGAGATGGGACCGGAGAAGCGCAGCCGCCGCGTTTCGGCCAGGGACCGGCGGATCGTCGCTTTCCACGAGGCGGGGCACGCCATCGCGGGCATGTTCGAGGACGACGGCGACGCGATCCACATGGTGACGATCGTGCCGCGCGGGCAGTCGGGCGGGCATACTCAGCTGCTGCCGGACGAGGAGAATTCATTTATAACCAGGAAACAGCTGCTGGCCAAGATACGCATGATGCTGGGCGGACGCGCGGCTGAGAAGGTGGAGTTCGGCGACGTGACGACCGGGGCGGTAAGCGACCTGCAGAACGCTACGCAGCTGGCGCGGCGGATGGTCACCCAGTTCGGCATGTCGGATGAGCTTGGCCCGGTTTACCTGGGCAACGACCAGGAGGTGTTCCTCGGGCGCGACTTCACCCAATCGCGCAACACATCGGAGATAGTCGCGGCAAAGGTGGATCAGGCGATACACGACACGCTGGAGGAATGCTCGATTGAGGCGGAGCGGGTCATCACGACGCGCCGGGCGCAGTTGAAGCAGCTGGCGGACCTGCTGCTTGAGCGCGAGACGGTCGATAGAGACGCGCTTGAGGCGATCCGCGACGCGAAGCCGATACCGCCGCCGAAAGCGAAAGAGGAACGTCCCAGGCCGGACATGTTGGAACCCGGGCCTGGCCCGCGCCCGGAGACCATCATCGCCCCGGCGTAAGCTACAAGGATCGCCCCGCTGACGCCCGCTTTTCGTTGCCCGCTCTGCTACTGCGGCAGCATCTCCCCCTAGGGGGTATGGAATGCCGCCGCGATGGTTGTAAGCGAGGCCCTCTCTGCCACTGTAGTGGGTTAGTCGCCGTCCCCTCTGCCACTGTGGTGGGTTAGGCGCCGCTCCCTCTGCCACTGTAGTGGGTTAGGCGCCGCCCCCTCTGCCACTGTGGTGGATTAGGTGCCATCCCCTATGCCGCCAGAGGGCGACATCTCCCCATAAGGGGCGACAAGAGGTTTGGAACGGCGCACAGCGTGTCAATCGTACCAAACCCACCAAAGCGGCGCAGCTAAGCCCTTCTCCACCTCTTTAGGGGAGATGCCTCCCTCAGGAAACAGAGGGGCGGCGCTTAACACCCTTATCGGCAGAGAAGCCCTCCCCGCACCTCAATACCATCAACAAAGGGGGGATTCGCGCTGACGCGAATCTTGCTCCATGGCGCGTTAGGCCGGATGGGTCAAGCCATCGCCGCGTTGACGTTGGAGTCTTCGCAAAACCCACGATTAGTCACGCCTAACGACGCTCCCGTCGTCGTCGCGGGCGTTGACAGCCGCGCCGGCAGCCAATCGCTGCCATTTCCGCTTTACAGCGGACTGGACGATGTGCGCGAACACGCCGACGTGGTGGTCGACTTCACCAGGCCGGAGGCGCTGACCGGGCTGCTCTCGTTCGCGCATGAGCGCCACGCCGCGCTTGTGCTCGCCACGACCGGATACGACGAGGCGGACATGATGCGCGTCGCCGCCGCCTCGCGCGGCAGCGCGATATTCCGTTCGGCGAACTTCTCGGTAGGCGTATACGTGCTGACCGAACTCGCCCGACGCGCCGCGCTGACGCTGCCTGGCTGCGACGCGGAGATCACCGAGACGCACCACCGCGCGAAGCTGGACGCTCCCAGCGGCACCGCGCTCGCGCTGGCGCGCGCCATCGAGGAGGCCAACGCCGGTCCGCTGATCCCGCGATATGGCCGCGCCCCGAACGAGCCGCCCCGCCAGCGCGGGGAGTTGGGCATACACGCGCTGCGCGGCGGCTCCGCCCCCGGCGACCATTCGGTGTACTTCCTGATGGACGGCGAGACGATCGAGCTTACGCACCGCGCCCACTCCCGGGATGTGTTCGCCCGCGGCGCTCTCCAGGCCGCGCGGTGGATCGCGCCGAAACCGCCGGGACTGTACGGGATGAACGACATGCTGGACACGCCGGACAGACGTTAGTTATATGGAGGTACATATGCTGAATCCATTCGCGATAGGGATGCCCTCATCCTACCTGTTCAGCGAGATCGCGAGGCGCGTCGCGTCGTTCCAGGAGAACCACGGGGCCGACGGCCCGCGCGTCATACGCATGGGCATCGGCGACGTGACGCGCCCACTGCCCCGCGCGTGCGTCGAGGCGATGAAGTCCGCCGCGGACGAACAGTTGTCCGCCGCGACGTTCCGGGGTTACCCGCCGGACGGCGGCTACGATTTCCTCCGGAACGCGATCGCCGGGCATGAGTACCGGCAGCGCGGCGTGGACATCCCGCCGGACGATATCTTCATCAGCGACGGCGCGAAGTCCGACAGCGCCAACATACAGGAGTTGTTCGACAACGCCTGCGTCGTCGGCGTGACCGACCCCGTCTACCCCGTCTACGTCGATAGCAACGCGTGGGCCGGGCGGCTGGGTAATTACACGGATGGAAAGTGGGATAAACTGGTTACGTTCCCGTGCTCGCGCGACAACGATTACGTGGCCTCGCCTCCGGACAAGCATGTCGACCTAATATATTTATGTTTCCCTAATAATCCGACAGGCATAGCCGCCACTGCCAAGCAGCTGCGCGAATGGGTCGATTACGCCAACCGGCATGGCGCGGTGATCGTCTACGACGCGGCGTACCGCGCCTACATCACCGATCCCGGCATTCCCCGCACGATCTACGAGATCGACGGCGCGAAGACCTGCGCGATCGAGATATGCTCATTCTCCAAGACGGCTGGCTTCACGGGAACGCGCTGCTCGTGGACGGTCGTGCCGCGCGAGCTTTACCGGGACGGCGCGTCGCTGCGCGCGTTGTGGTCGCGCCGACAGGCCACGAAGTTCAACGGCGCCCCGTATATAGTCCAGCGCGGCGCGGAGGCGGTCTACTCGCCCGAGGGTCAGGCCGATTGCGCCGCGACGATCGCCTACTACTCGCGCAACGCCCGCAAAATTCGCCAAACGCTGGAGGATGCCGGGATAGAGGCGACAGGCGGCGTTAACGCCCCGTATGTCTGGATGCGATGCCCCGATAACATGGATTCCTGGACTTTCTTTGATTTCCTGTTGAAGGAGGCGCGGGTGGTCGGCACGCCTGGCTCCGGGTTCGGCAGACGCGGCGAGGGCTATTTCCGCCTGACCGCCTTCGGCAGCCATGAGGATACGGACGAGGCTATGGACCGCGTCCGCTCCCTGCCGCGTAAGTTGTAGTTGTATATATATTAAGGATGTGACGACCATGCCCCGGACACCCCCATCCAAGGCGAAGCTGCTGGAAATCGCGGCGTCGATCCCCACGCCCTTCCACCTGTACGACGCGGCGGGGATTCGCTCCAACGCGAAGCGGCTGCGCGAGGCCTTCTCATGGAATCCCGGTTACCGCGAATACTTCGCTGTCAAGGCGACCCCCACCCCGGCGATCATCAACCTGCTAAAGCGCGAGGGCTGCGGCGTGGACTGCGCCTCGTTCACGGAACTGAAACTGGCCGAGGCGTGCGGTCTGTCCGGCGAATTCATTATGTTTTCATCCAATATGACCCCAGCTCCCGAGTACCAGCTTGCGCGTCGGCTGGGCGCGGTCGTCAACCTGGACGACGTGTCGCACGTGGACTTCCTCCAGGACTGCGCGGGCGTGCCCGAGAATATCAGCATGCGCTTCAACCCAGGCGGGCATTTCACGCTGGGCAATACCGTGATGGGCGCCCCCGGAGAGGCGAAGTTCGGCATGACGCGCCCCCAACTGGATGAGGCAGTCGCCGCGCTGAAGCGGCGCGGCGCGAAGCGGTTCGCCCTTCACGCGTTCCTGGCCAGCAATACCACCGAGGACGCCTACTACCCGACTATGGCGCGGACACTGTTCCGGACCGCGCGTGAGCTGTCCGACAAGCACGGCGTCGAGTTCTTCATGGTCAACCTTTCAGGCGGCATTGGCATACCATATAGGCCGAACGCCAGGTCCGCGGACATCATGTGGATCGGCGAGGCGGTGCGTAACGTTTATGATGAAATAATAAAACCTATGGGCATGCCTGTTAGGATCGCGACAGAACTGGGCCGATACATGACCGGTCCGTATGGCTGGCTCGTCACCTCCGCTATTCATAAGAAGGAAATCCATAAGAACTACATAGGTTTGGACGCGTGCGCCGCCGACCTGATGCGCCCCGCGATGTACGGCGCTTATCACCATATAACGGTTCCTGGCAAGGAGGACCTGCCGCTGGACCATGTCTATGATGTGGTAGGATCGTTGTGCGAGAATAACGATAAGTTCGCGGTCGATAGGCCGCTGCCACGCGTGGATACAGGCGATCTGGTCGTCTTGCACGACACCGGGGCGCATGGACGCTCTATGGGTTATAACTATAACGGCAAGCTGCGCTCCGCCGAGGTACTGTTGGAGAAGGACGGCTCGTTCAGGATGATCCGCCGCGCGGAGACGATCGAGGACTATTTCGCGACGACCAATGGTTTTGTGTAGTTGGTTTTGGAAGTTTTGACTATAGTCAACTGTCCTCTCGCTCGAATCCCTCGCCCATCGCCTCGCGGACATCCGTGGCAATCATGAACGCGGCGGGATCAGCCGAGCATACGATCCGCCGCAGCATGGGCGCCTGGGTCCGCGTGACGACGCATAACAGAACCTCACGCTCCGCGCCAGTGTAGGCCCCACGGCTGTGCAGAAGCGTTACGCCGCGCCTAAGGTCCGACATGACGCGCGAGGCGATCGCGGCATGGTCGTCCGATATGATGAAGTACGCCTTAGCGGTATCGAATCCAGTAACGACCGCGTCCATAGTCCGCGTGGATACGTAGAGCGCGACAAGCGCGTAAAGGGCGGATTGGGGTTCGAATACGATCGCCGCGCCCAGGATTACGACACAGTCGATCGCCAGAAGGATCCCGCCAATCGAGAGGGCTGGGAAGCGCCTGTGCAGCATCATCGCGGCCATGTCAGTCCCGCCTGTTGTGGCGTTCGCGCGGATCACAAGGCCAAGCCCAACGCCAAGCAGGACGCCGCCGCCCAGGGACGCGAGCATAGCGTCACGCGTGAGGGTGGGGAATGGGAGCGAGTCGATGAGTACGCTGGTCACCGTCATGGCCAGGAAGGACCGCGCGATGAACGCGAACCCGCGTTGGCGGTATCCAAGTAGGAATAGGGGAACGTTCAGTATGAACGTTGTTAGGCCGACGTTGATGGGGAGATAGCCGCGCAAGAGCATCGCCACGCCGCTGAGACCACCCGGCGCGATGTCGTTATCCAGGAAGAATAATGGGTACGCCGCGGACATGATTACCAGGCCTGCGGCGTATCCGGCCATCTCGATATAGCGGCGGCGTTTTTCGGCAATCATCCGCGTCACCCCCCGGATTTGGTTTTACTGTATTATACCACAGAGTCGGAGTTATACCACTCTGTCGCCAAGTGGGTCCAGCGTCACGCTGGTCCCTCGTGGCCAGGGTGGGTTGTTCCTCCAAGTATTACTTAAAAGCGCAGGGCGCTTTTCGGCGGCCCTGCGGTATTAAGCATAGGATATCTATTCTATCGCGCCAGGCGCGGTATGGACTGGTGATTATGGGGCTACGCGCTCACTCTCGCAGCTGATGCCTAGCGAAGCGTTTATCGCCGCCTCTACGCGCGTCATCTCCCTCTCGCTGAGTTTCCCCAACTTTATCCCCAGCCGCGTTTTTTCCAAGGTTCTCACTTGTTCGGCCAGGATGATGGATGGTTTTGCCAAACCTCCCTCGCCCACTGGTATCTCCACATGCGTGGGCAGCCTCGTTTTCCCGAGCCTGGAGGTTATGGCGAGAACTATAACGGTGGGACTAAACCTGTTGCCTATATCATTCTGGATGATCAGCACGGGCCTTATGCCGCCCTGTTCCGAGCCCACGACGGGGTTCAGGTCCGCGCTGTAGATTTCTCCGCGTTTTACGATCATGGATCTTTCACTCTCCGAAAGCATATGCTTCCAGGACCGTATCCTGCGTACAGACCACCACCGCGGTCGTTACGCGGGGGGTCCTGGCCTGAATATTTCTTGGGATTCTCAGAATCCCATACGGTTAGCTGCTCTCACTTCCTCTCGTTCACTGTCAGTGTATGCGTGTACGGTGTTTTTGTGCGCCGGGGCCGGCCGGGGCGGTCATTGACCGCCCGCCCCTCCCGTGATAATCGCCTTCAACTCCTCCACCCGCGCCTTTGCCGCCGCCTCCGCCTCTCCCAGCGACCCCGCCTTCGCGCATGAATACAGCTTAATCTTCGGCTCCGTGCCTGACGGCCTTACACATATCCAGTCCCCGTCCCCCAACTCAAAATACAGCACATCCGACTTAGGCAGCGCTAACTCCGACTCCTCGCCCATCCCCAGCGCAATCCTTTTGCCGCTTAGGTAATCCCTCACCGCTATCGTCGCCTTCCCCCCGAATCCCTTCGGCGGATCGCTCCTCAACCCCGCCATCATCCCGCGCATGCTTGCCAGCCCGTCCTTCCCGGGCATCTGCACGGAAACTGAGTAATCTCCATAATATCCAAACCTGCCGTACACCTCGTCCAACAACCCTAACAACGTTTTCCCCGAAACCTTCAGCCATAGCGCCAACTCCGCCACTAACAGCGACGCGTTGACCGCGTCCTTATCCCTCACGTTCGGGTTTGACAGGTACCCATACGATTCCTCATACCCGAACAGGAACCGCCGCCCCTCGACCTCCAGCCGCTCAATGATCTCCGCTATAAACTTAAACCCGGTCAAGCATTCCCTTGTCTCCACCCCGAACCCGTCCGCTATCGATTTAAACAGCGACGACGACACTATCGTTGTAATTACCGTCCCATTCCCGGGCAGTTCCCCCCTCGCCCGCTTCTGTGACAGTATATAATACAGCAGCAAACAGCCGATCTGGTTCCCCGTGATCAGCCTGTACCCGCCGTCCGGCTCCCTCGCCGCAACCCCCAGCCTGTCGCTGTCCGGATCAGTGGCGAACGCGACGTCCGCGCCGTTCTTCGCCGCCAACTCCACCACCATCGCCATGGTGTCGCGCTCCTCCGGGTTAGGCGCCTTCACTGTCGGGAACGCGCCGTCCGGCTCCTCCTGCTCCTTTACAACCAGCAGATTCGCCACGCCCGCCTCTCGCAGCGCTCGCCTTACCCACACGTTCCCCGACCCGTGCACCGGCGAATACGCCAGCGCGAGTTCCCCGCCGCGCTCGCGCAGCAGTTCCGGCTGGATCGCCAGCCCCTTTATTTCGTCAATATACGCGTCGTCGACAACATATGGCATTGACCGGATCAGCCCCTTTTCCCGCCCCTGGTCCATCGTCATCGGCCTGAACGACGGGTCGTCATTCAACCTCCGGATGATCTCGTCGGCGTGATCCGGCGGCAGCTGCGCCCCGTCTGACCAATATACCTTATAACCGTTATATTGAGGCGGGTTATGGCTGGCGGTGATCTCCACGCCCGCGATCGCTCCGGTGAACCTTATGGCAAACGAAAGCATCGGCACGGGCCTTAGCGACTCGAACAACCATACCGGCACGCCGCATGACGCCAGCGTAACCGCCGCCTCCCTCGCGAACACATCCGACTTCCGCCGCGAGTCGAACGCTATCACGACATGCCTCTTCCCGGTCGGGTCGGTCTCGCGGATCATCCCGGCCAGCGCGCGCGTTACGCGCCTGACTATCACCGCGTTCACGCGGTTCTCGCCCGCTCCCATCACCCCGCGCATCCCGCCCGTCCCGAACTCCAGCGAGCGGTAGAACCGATCCTCCAGCTCGGCGGGATTATCCGCCAGCGCCGCCAGCTCGTCGCGGTACTCGGGATACGAAACCAACCAATGGTTGTATAGCTCTTGTGAAGTCATGGTTTGCCTCCTTCTCATCCTAACGCGGCGGCCGCGCCGTCACAGCCGCCTGTCTATCCCCTTGGCGGCCCTCGCCCCGGCCTCCTGGAACAATTGCACGACGATCACCAGCAGCGCGACTGTCCATAGCATCGTGTCCCGCTGGTAACGGTAGTAGCCGTACCTTATCGCGATGTCGCCCAGCCCGCCCCCGCCTACAAACCCCGCCATAGCCGAATACCCCAGTATCGTCGTGACCGCGATGGCCGCGCCCAGCAGCAGCGAGGGCCTGGCCTCCGCCAGCAGCACCTTCCATATGATCTGCGTTGGCGTCGCGCCCATCGACCGCGCCGCCTGGACCACGCCCGCGTCAACCTCCTTGAGCGAGGACTCGACCAGCCGCGCGATGAACGGCGCGGCGCTGAGCGTCAGCGGCACGATCGTCGCCGTCGACCCGACGATCCTGCCCACGACCGCGCGTGTCAACGGTATCACGGCGATCAGCAGTATCAGGAACGGCACCGACCGCGCCAGGTTGATGAATGCCCCCAGCGCCGCGTTCAGCCATCTCATCGGGCGCAGGCCTTCCTTGTCCGAGACGACCATCAGCACGCCCATCGGCAGCCCCAGCAGGTACGCCAGCGCGGTCGACCAAAGCGTCATGTACAGCGTCTCGCGCATGCCATCCAGCAGCAGGTCAATCAATTGGGATGCCGGCACGCCGCAGCGCCTCCTCCGCGCTTAGTTCGGACAACCCCGCGTTGTCCAGATACGACTCGATAGCCCGCATGATCTTCCTCGCCCGTTCCGCCTGGCCGTCTCCGGCGACTAAGGCCTTCGCCGCGTCGGTCTTAGGCCGCTCGAACACCTCGCCTACCTCGCCGACCTCCACCACCCGGCTATGGTCCAGTATCGCCACGCGGTGGCATATCGACTCGACGACCAGCATCTCATGGGTTATAACCAATATGGTTATGCCCAGGCGCTGGTTCAGCTCACGCAGCAGCGCGAGTATACCGCGCGTCGTCTCGGGATCGAGGGCGCTGGTGGCCTCGTCGCAAAGGAGTATGCGCGGGCTTAGCGCGATGGCCCGGGCGATCGCCACGCGCTGCCTCTGCCCGCCGGACAGCGTCGCGGGGTACTCGTCCGCTTTATCGGACAGCCCGACCGTCTCCAGCAGCTCCAGCGCCCGCGACCGCGCCGCGCGGCGTTTCCAGCCGGATATCTCCATCGGGAAGCAGACGTTCCCGATCACGCTGCGCTGCATGAGCAGGTTGAACTGCTGAAAGACCATGCCCATCGACCGCCGCGCCTCATACAGCTCGCCGCGCGGCAGCTTACCCAGCTCCCGCCCCGCGAACACCACCTCGCCGCCGGATGGCTCCTCCAGGTAGTTCACGCATCGCGCCAGCGTGCTCTTGCCCGCGCCGCTCTTACCTATCAGGCCGAATATCTCGCCCTCGTTGATCCGGAGGCTCACGTCCTCCAGCACGGCCTCGCCCTGCCCGAACCGCTTGGTAAGCCCGCGCAGTTCCAGTATCACTCCCAACTAAACCACACCAATCATGACAGACGTTCCCGCGCTTCCAGCCCGGCCAGCTTATCCAGTCTAGGCTGGTGGCGCGGCTCATACTCCGCGTCCAGCCACTCGTCAACGATCATCTTTGCCAGGTCTACGCCGACCACTCGCGCCCCGATAGCCAGCGCGTTGGCGTTGTTATGCGCCTTGGCCATCCGCGCGGTATACGGGTCGCTGACGGCGGCGCAGCGGACGCCTCGGACCTTGTTGGCAGTCATCGACATGCCCAGCCCCGTGCCGCACACCAACACGGCGGCGTCAACCTCGCCCGACACGACGGCGCGGGCGGCCCGCTCCGCGTAGTCGTTGTAGTCTACGCGGTCCGCGCTGTACGCTCCGTAGTCGGCGATCTCCAGTCCCCGGCTGGCCGCGCGCGCCATGACAGCCTCCTTCAGCGGCAACCCGGCGTGGTCACACGCGAACCCGAGCCTCCTTATATCACCCATTGCCCCGCTCACCATATTCCCTTTCCAGCGCGTCGAACGCGGCGTCGAGGCTTTCCTCCGCCTCAGTCCTGCCGAACAACGCGCTTCCCAGCACATAGCGGTCAACGCCAGCCTCCCGCAGCTGTTTGAACGTCCTCGCGCCGCACCCGCCGTCCGCCAGTATTGTGTAATCCAGGCCCTCGCGCTCGCGGAACGCCCGCGCCTCCTCAATCTTCCTGAGCATCCCGGGTATGAACGGCGAGCCCGCGTAGCCGATGTCCACGGTCATGATGGTCAGCAGCCGCGCGCGCTCCAGCAGGTGTTTGGCCGAGCCGACCGTCGTCGCCGGGCATAACGCCAATCCGGGAGCGCGTCCCAGCGCCTCGATCCGGTCGAACAGCCGGAACGCGTCGCCGGCGATGGTCTCCGCGTGCAGCGTTATCGCGGTGACCCCGGCCTCGGCAAACCGCTCTATCCACAGCGCCGGCTCGACGGTCATCAGGTGCGCGTCCAGCGGCATGTCGGTCACGCGTCGGAACGCGCGTACCAAGTCGGGCGTGACGGTCAGGTTTGGCGCGAAGCGCCCGTCCATCACGTCCACATGTCCCCACGCCGCGCGGCGCGAGACGACCTCCAGTTGTTCCCGCGTCCGCAGATAATCCAGGCACATCAGCGAGGGCGCCGCCCACTCTAGACGCTCCGGCGCGGCCTGCGCCGCCTGTACCGCCTTTCCCGCCATCCGTCACACCTCCGGCAATATCAGTTCGATCCCCTGCTCCGCGAGAACGCCCGGCCATGGTTCCGGCGGCCGCGCGTCCGTCACGACCCACGCCGCGCCGCTGAGCGGCGCGATCCGCGCGAACGCCCGCCGCCCGAACTTGCTGGCGTCGACCAGGAACGCGGTCCTCGCCGCGCAGCGCATGAACGCGCGTTTTACCGCCGCGTCCTGCTCGTTCGTGTCGGTGAACCCGGCCTGCGCGTCCAGCCCCTTGCACGACATTACGGCCAGGCTCACATGGAACTCGCCGATCGCCCGCTCAGCCTGCGGCCCGACGAACGCCAACGCGCTGCTTTTGAGCGAGCCGCCCGTGGCGAGTATCGTCCAGTCGGTCTTGCCGGCCGTCTCGGTCAATATCTCCATGGAGTTGGTGATAAGCGACAGGTGCCGCCGCGCCATCAGCGCCCGCGCCACGAACAGGGCGCTGGTCGACGCGTCCAGCGCGACGCTCTCGCCGTCCGGTATGCGGCTGGCGATCAGCCCGGCCATGCCGCGCTTGCTCTCCACGTTCGTTTGGCGGCGCATCTGGTATGGCAGCTCGGCCTGGGCGCCGCCCAACCTCACCGCGCCGCCGTATGTCCGCCGCGCGAGGCCTTCCCGTTCCAGCAGTTCCAGGTCGCGCCGGATGGTCTCGTCGGTGACCTGGTACTCGCGGCTCAGCTCGGCCACGAGCACGTTGCCCGACCCCGTTAGCCTGGACAGTATCCGGGCGCGGCGTTCCAGCGCCAGCATCGCGTCACCTCCCGCCAATGGGCTTGGCAGTCCCCCGGCATGGCTTTACCCTCCCGGGGCTGGCGCCAACCCCGATAGATAAAGGAGTCTAACGACCGTTAGACTCCCTCCCATCCGTGCGGGAAACAGGACTTGAACCTGCATGAGCGTATTGCTCACTAGAACCTGAATCTAGCGCGTCTGCCAATTCCGCCATTCCCGCGTGTTGGTGGATGGGGGTGGATTCGAACCACCGAAGTCTGTGACGGCAGATTTACAGTCTGCTCCCTTTGGCCACTCGGGAACCCATCCGCTTCCCTGTAGCGCCTGTCCAGGCGCTAACCAAGCCTCGCCCTGCCAAGCCCGTACGCATCGCTGGTAACTGGAGCTGGCGAAGGGACTCGAACCCTTAACCTGCTGATTACAAATCAGCTGCTCTGCCAATTGAGCTACGCCAGCGATCAACTGGCATCGAAGGAAAACCACGCCTTCGCCGGGGTTCTGGTGGGCCTTCAGGGACTTGAACCCCGGACCAATCGGTTATGAGCCGACCGCTCTGACCGTCTGAGCTAAAGGCCCGTCCACGCGCCGCGCGTCCCCGGCGGAGTTTTAAGGGAGATTGGTGACCCCTAGGGGACTCGAACCCCTGTTACCGCCGTGAAAGGGCGATGTCTTAACCGCTTGACCAAGGGGCCGTCTATTGGTCGGGGTGAAGGGATTCGAACCCCCGGCCTCATGCTCCCAAAGCACGCGCGCTACCAGGCTGCGCTACACCCCGTCAGAGGCATCCACCGAGTTTACCGTCCCGCGCCCCCAAACAATCAGGCAATCAAGGCGACATGTGTTATCATACCATAGCCCGCGCCCAGCGTCAAGGGGTATATCGCCCGTCTTTGAAATTATTCCATCGGCGGGACCTAGCCTTCCCAATCAGCCTTCCCCGCGTAAAAGACTGCCGCCCGACCCTTTATGATGTGCCCAATCTGTGGTATACTTCTACCATCGCTCTACCGCAAGGAGGACATTCATGGCCACTGCATCCGCTTTCACCATCAATCCGCCGCGCTGCGCCCTGGCGGGCGGCCTGCCTAAGATCGGCATCCGCCCCGTGATCGACGGCCGACGCCGCGGCGTGCGCGAGTCCCTCGAAGACCAAACCATGGGGTTGGCCAGGCTCGTCGCGTCATTCATCAGCGAGAACCTGAAACACAGCTGCGGGCTTCCTGTCCAGTGCGTGATCGCTGACACGTGTATCGGCGGCGTGTACGAGGCCGCGCGGTGCGCCGCGAAGTTCGAGGCGGACAACGTCGGCGCGACGATCAGCGTCACGCCCTGCTGGTGCTACGGCTCCGAGACCATGGACATGGACCCGATACGCCCCAAGGCCGTGTTCGGCTTCAACGGCACCGAGCGTCCCGGCGCGGTCTACCTCGCCGCGGCGTTGGCCGCCCACAACCAGAAGGGACTGCCCGCGTTCGGCATCTACGGCCGCGACGTGCAGGACGCCTCCGATGTACGCCTGACCGACGACGTCAAGGAGAAACTGCTGCGCTTCAGCCGCGCGGCGCTGGCCGTGGCGACGATGCGCGGGCGCGCCTACCTCTCGATGGGCGGCACGTCGATGGGCATCGCGGGCAGCATGGTCAACCCCGGCCTCCTCGAAAAGACCTTCGGCATGCGCAGCGAGTCGGTGGATATGTCCGAGTTCGTCAGGCGCTGGGAAGAGGGCATATACGACCCCGAGGAGTTCGAGCGCGCCGTGAAGTGGGTTGACGAGAACGTCACGATAGGATTCGACAAAAACCCGCCGGAGGCCCGGCACTCGCCTCAGGTCAAGCGGGACGCGCTGCTGACCAATATTAAAATGATGATCATCGCCCGCGACCTGATGATAGGCAACCCGCGCCTGGCGGAGCTGGGTTTCTATGAGGAAGCGATGGGCCACAACGCGCTGGCGTCAGGCTTCCAGGGCCAGCGGCATTGGAACGACCACTTCCCCAACGGCGACTTCCTCGAGAGCCTGCTGTGCTCGTCATTCGACTGGAACGGGATAAGGGAACCGTTCGTCGTCGCCACTGAGAACGACCACCTCAACGGCCTTTCCATGCTGATGGGCAAGCTGCTGACCAACACCTCGCAGGGATTCGCGGACGTGCGAACATATTGGTCGCCCGACGCGATCAAGCGCGTGACCGGCTGGACCCCCGACGGCCCAGTCTCCGGCGGCATGATCCACCTGATCAACTCCGGCGCCGTGACGCTGGAAGCGTCCGGGCAGTGCGAGATCGACGGCAATCCCGCCATCAAGCCATGGTGGAGTATCACCCCCGACGAGGCGGCAAGGTGCCTGAACGCCACTCAGTACGATTACGCGGACCTGGGTTACTTCCGGGGCGGCGGATACTCCTCGCAGCTGCTCACCAGGGGCGGCATGCCGCTGACGATGACGCGGCTGAATATGGTGGACGGGCTTGGGCCTGTGCTGCAGATCGCGGAAGGCTGGAGCGTGGACGTGCCGGAATACGTTTACGATATCATCAATAAACGCACGGACCCGACATGGCCGACGACCTTCTTCGTGCCCAGGCTCACCGGCGAGGGCGCGTTCACGGACGTCTACGCGGTCATGGCGAACTGGGGCGCGAACCACGGCGCGTTCAGCTACGGGCACGTCGGCGCGGACTTCGTCACGCTGGCCGCCATGCTGAGGATTCCGGCTAATATGCACAATGTGCCGGAGTCTCTGTTGTACAGGCCGTCGGCATGGGCGGCGTTCGGCACGCGCGACCCCGAAGGCGCGGACTATCGGGCATGCGCGGCGTTCGGGCCGCTGTACGGCTGATTCCTATTAGAATTAACCAAGGGTAACGCGCATAGGCTGTTGAAGGCGCGGACCGCGGCGGTTTGGCCGCGCGGTCCGCGCGTTTTTGGCTGTATCCACAAAACCGTGTCCGCGCGACACGCTGGGAGGCGGACTATGCCGAGCAATGATTACTACGCCGCGACGCCCGGACAGGACTTGTTCAGGCGCGGCAACATCCTCGCGCAAGCGCTCAACGACGACTCCAACTTTACGGACGACGTGCCGTATACCGACGAGGAGTACGGCGAGGCCAACAGCGTCACCCGGCCCGCGGGGAGCGCCGAGGACGTCCAGCGCATCATCCAGGAAAAATTGAGCGGGATCGAGATTACAAGCCCTATAGGTACGCCGATCTCGCCAGAGTTGACCAACGACTTCGAGATCAAGGTGGTGGCAGGGGATTCGGGGCTGCCGTTCGACGCCGCGTTCAGGATCCAGGGCGAGAGCGATGTGCAGATGACGACTAAGAAGCGGAACCAGCGCGCGGTAATCGACCAGACGTTCGAGAGCGGGACGGAAGGGACTATCCGCGCGAACTTGCCGCCCGGATCGTTCACCGTGACACAGGTCAGCTCGATGGATGGGTATCTGCTTAATGGGCTGCACCACGACCTTCAGGTTGGGACGGTCGGGTATGTGATAGACGGCGTGTACTACGATGAGACGCCAGGGATCATTGTGCCGAAGCTGGCAAGGGCGTATAGGATCAGGATTGTAGGTCCGGACGGGGAGGCGGGGAGATCGGATTACAGGATTGTAGGATACGCGAATACGTATCTGGGCGAGGCGGACGTTGAGCTGAGGTTGGATGTAGACAGCGAGGGGTTCGCGGAGTTCGGGCTTCCGGCAGGGCATTACTCGTTGATAGATACGAGGAACAGCGATAAGGTTTTGGCGGATATAGACGCGCAGCCGGCAGCGCCTGGGATGGCGGCGGTGGAGGAGATGCGAGTGAGCGTTGAGTACGCGCCGGATGCTATCGCGCAGGGGGATACGGTCGATTCGGGCGGTATGGTAATATCCAACGGCGACATGTTGGAGATATATACCCCGCTAGGGTGAGGGTTGCGTGGAGGAACAACCAAACCAGGCCAACAGGGTGCAAACTGAAGCAGGACCCTCGTGGCCAGGGTAGGTTGTTCCTCCAGGGTCTGGGCTTACTGCTCCGCCTTTACGTCTGGCGGCTGCGCCAGTGCAGTTTCTCCACCAACAAGGCCGCTCCCGCTATAGTAACAACCACCATAATCCACGGCGCGGCTATAGTCAGGAACACCAACATATCCATAAAGTAATTCCCTACCGCCCTCGCGGACATCCCGAATTGACTGCGCATCCTGCTGAACAACGTGTCACTCGCGGCCCCAGGCACTTCCGTGGTCTCCGTCATCGCTATGTCAATCTGCGAGTATTGCGCCCTCGCGTCCCAGTTCTCCAGCGTCGCCTGTATCGAGCTTATCTGCGCCTCCGTGTCCGATATCCCCCGCTCTATAGTCATCTTCTCCTCTATAGACGCGGTCTCCCCCAGCAGCAGTATGAACCTCTCCAGCTGGTTCTTGTACGACGCCAGCTTGGTAGTCATCTCCGCGTACTGGTCCGTATAATCCTGCTGCTGCAGCTCCGAGTCCGCCACATCCACTACCGAACCCAGCGACCTCAAAAATCCCCCTAGCTGGCCCTCCGGCACCCTCACCTGCAGCGAACAGAACCTGCCGCCCTTCCCATCCCGCGTTAGCGGATACCCGCTCACCGCCTCATACTGCGCCCAGCCCCCGTACTGCAGCGTCAGCTTCAGTATGGCCTCCTTGTCCTCGTCAAAGTTGTTCGTCCAGACCGTATACGATCCACTTCGCAGCCGCTTTTGCTCGCCGGACAAGGACTGGTACTGCTGGGGATCCACTGGCGGTATCGCCCCGTTAACGCCCGTGTCGGTATATACCGTGTCGCTGATGAACGGGAACAGCCCGTCCCCTTCCGTACTCCCAACCCTGACCGAACCGGGGATCAGCCCGATATGCACCAGCGCGGCGCCGCCGAACATGATCGCGGCAAGCGCGGCCACGGCTATAAAAACCCTGACATTCGTATCTATCCGTCTCTTGTGCGGCTTCTCCATCCGGATCATCTGCCGCCATGCTATCGACAGCTCGTCAGGAGGCTCAACATCAGCGTCCAGCGTGTGAAGGGATTGTACCAGCTCGTGCATTTCTTCACGGTACGCCGCGCACACGGGGCAATGCGCCTCGTGTTCGACCATTTCCTGCATTGTCCGGCGCGGCATCTGCCCGTCCAACAGCTCATGTAAAAGGAGGCGGTATTTGTCACAGGTCACTGAATTTCCTCCTTTCCCCTGAATTGGACGAACTTCCCTTTGTTTTGTTCCCTTTTATCGGTAAATTAGTCGCCCGGCTTGTGAAACGCGCCGTATCATCCAAGCCCGCGCCTGGCTTACTCCCCGCGTCCCTTGCCGCGCGGGGGCTGCTCGTCCATGCCATATGTGAACAGCATCCGGCGCAGCCTTTCACGCGCCCTGCTGATCCGCGACTTCACGGTCCCCAGGTTGAGCCGCAGCACCGCGGCCACTTCCTCATATGTCAGGCCCTGTATGTCGCGCAGGATTATGGCGGTTCGCATATCCAGCGGCAGCCGCGCTATGCATTCGCGAAGGGCGGCGTTCAGGTCGTTGCGCTCCAGCGTTTCCTGCGGGTTGTTGGCGCGGTCCGCCGCCGTGAACCCCGCGTCTATCATGCCTTCCAGCGACACAAACGGCTTTATCCGGCGCCTGCGGATCATGTCCAGGCATACGTTGGTGGTGATGCGGTATACCCACGTGGCGAACGAGGCGTGGAAGCGATACTCACCTATCGACCGATACGCCCGCAGCATTACCTCCTGGGCACAGTCAAACGCGTCCTCCCTGTTATTGGTAATCCGATAACAAAGGGTATAGATACGCTGCTCAAGAGGCAGGATCAACTGCTCGTAAGCCTCAGCGTCGCCGTTTTGGGCGCGCTTGATCAGCCGGTCGGAATCTTGCAAAGCGCAACCACCTCCGAAGGGTGAGTACCGTTTGCGGAGGCGTTCGCGCCCCCCTTTCGTAATTTTCCGGCCAGGCCGTCCAGAGTGCTTCAAAGCCGCGCCGCGCGGAAGTAACCGTACATCACAGCTTCGCCGCTGTCCGCAGTAAACGAATGCCTCCCCGTCAGTTATCGATCCAGCGTTTCGCCCGCTCCACCGCCTTGCGCCATCCGTTGATATTCCCGCGGCGCGTGTCGCCGTCCATGCCGGGCCTGAACACCAGGTCGGCCCGCCACAGCCGCGACAGTTCGTCCAGTCCCGAATAGACGCCCGCGCCCAACGCGGCCATCCATGCCGCGCCCAGCGCGGTCGTTTCCGTCACGGCGGGCCTTTCCACCGGGATATCCAGTATATCCGCCTGAAACTGCGTCAGGAACCCGTTAGCGCTCGCCCCGCCGTCCACGCGGACCGCGCTCACGCCGCCTGAACCCGCCATCAGCCCGATGACGTCCATCGACTGGTAGGCTATCGATTCCAGCGCTGCCCGCGCCAATTGAGCGCGTCCCGTGCCGCGCGTCATGCCCACCAGCGTACCCCGGGCGTACATATCCCAGTGGGGCGCTCCCAGCCCCGTAAACGCCGGGACCAGGTATACCCCCTGGTTATCCGGTATTGACCGGGCGAGGGTCTCGGTCTCCTCGGCGCGCTCGATGATACCCAGCTCGTCGCGCAGCCACTGCACCGCCGCGCCGCCCACGAACACGCTGCCCTCCATCGCGTACGCGGTCCCGCCGCGCCAGCGCCACGCCGGGCACGTGATCAGGCCCTTCGCGCCGCGAACGGGGTCAGGCCCAACGTTCTTGAGCAGGAAGCAGCCTGTGCCGTAGGTATTCTTCAACATGCCGGGCGCGAAGCACGCCTGTCCGAACAGCGCGGCCTGCTGGTCCCCCGCGACCGCCGTGACGGGCACGCGCCGCCCCAATATCGACGGGTCGAGCGAGCCAAACTCGCCTATCGTGTCACGCGCCTCGGGCAACACGCTGGATGGAATATCCATCGCCTGTAATAATACACCATCCCAGTCCAGGCTGTCCAGTCCCAGCAGCATGGTTCTTCCGGCGTTGGACACGTCGGTCAGGTGGGGTCTGCCTTCCAGCATATGCCACATGAGGAAGGTATCCACCGTGCCGAAACACAGCTCGCCGGCCTTGGCGCGTTCGCGCAGGCCGTATGTATCCAGCATCCACTTTAACTTTGTCGCGGAGAAGTACGCGTCCGGGACCAGACCGGTGCGCCGCTCGATCTCATCGGCCAGCCCCGCGCGGCGCAACTCCTCAACGAGCGGCGCGGTGCGGCGGCACTGCCACACGATCGCGTTGCATACCGGTTCCCCGGTCGCGCGGTCCCACAGCAGCGCGGTCTCGCGCTGGTTGGCGATGCCTATCGCCTCGATGTCGGCGGCGGCGTTCCCGGCCATGCGGACCGCGCCGCGCAGCGCTTCGGTCTGGCTGGAGAGTATGGCCTTGGGGTCATGCTCGACCCAGCCGGGTTTGGGGTAGATTTGTGGAAAAGGCACCGAACAAAGCGAGACGACCCGCCCCTCGCGGTCGAACACAGCCGCGCGGGAGCTAGTCGTTCCCTGATCCATGGCAGCGATCAAGCCCGACATCCAAGCCTCCAAGTATTCCAGTTTTCATGTGGGATATACTAACCATGCCATCGCGGTGGGATTCGCGCCGCTTCCCTGGCGATTCGGGTTTGGCCTCGCGCATTCTGGCGTTCCGGGTTTGGCCTCGCCCCCTCTGCCGCCTGATGGCGACATCTCCCCTAAAGGGGCGACAAGAAGTTTGGAACGCCGCCTCGACGGGATTTAGCTCGACGCCTAAGCGGGGTTTAGCGCGACACCTCGACGGGATTTAGCGCGACTCCTCGGCGGGTTAGGTACGGCAGAGTAGGAACGGACTACTCATGGCAAGCCGCGCCCAAACCTATTGTCACCCCTTTAGGTGGAGACGCCGCCATCAGGCGACAAAGGGGGCAATGCGAATCCCATAACACCCAACGCAAGCGGCATACCCAACCAACCTCCATGGTGAGCCGCGCCCAAACCTCTTGTCACCCCTTTAGGGGGAGACGCCGCCATCAGGCGACAGAAGGGGGCGAGGCGAATCCCATAACACCCAACGCAAGCGGCATACCCAACCAACCTCCATGGTGAGCCGCGCCCAAACCTCTTGCCTCCCCTTTAAGGGAGACGCCGCCACCAGCCGACAAAGGGGTCGAGGATAGCCTCTTACTCTATCTTCACACCGTAGATCTTCTGTTCCTTGGTCCCCACGACCAGGATATCACCGTAGACCACCGGCGAGGCCTCGATATTCCCGTTGAGCGTGACGCTGCCCAGCTCGGTCCCGGCAAGCCCGTCGAACAGGAAGAGCTTGCCCTTCGAGTTCCCCTGTATGATCCAGCCCTTGCCCGCCTCATTATACACGGCCACGGGCGAACTCCACGAGTACGAGCCTAGCGACGCCCGCCACCGCACCTGCCCGGTCTGCTTATCCATCGCCAGCAGCGTGCCGCCGTCCGTGGTACGCGCCACGGTGAAGAACACCAGCCCGTCCAACGCGCCCTTGCCAACCACGGGCGAGGCCATCACGCCCCCGGTTATCGATTCGCTGTAGTCGCAGCGGATCGTGTACGCCCATTCCTCATCCCCGGTCAGCGCGTTCAGGCGGCGGATCGTCACGTCGGAATCCCGCTTGCGGTTGTTCAGCGTGTTGCCCGTATACAGCGCGACCCGCCCGTCCGCCTCAACCTCCAGCGCGACGGTCGCGGCCACCTTATCGCCCGTCTCGACGATCCACACCGGCTGCATCGAGCCCATGTCCACGCACTGCACGCGCCCGCCGTTGTCGCCGTAGTAGGCGTACTGGCCGTACACGGCCACGCTGGACTCGGTGCCGACAAGCTTATCCTCCGTGTCGTACCGGTAGTTGACCGCGCTTAGCGACGCGCTCAGCGCTCCGGCCGCGGCGTCCAGCTTCAGCGCCAGGTCCGTAGTGTAGAACAGCCCGTTCCCCCCGGCGGTTATCATCGTGTGCGTGGCCGGGTCTATCACCGCCGTGCCGTTGAACGTGCCGTTGGTCAGGCGGGCGTTCTTGTCCTTGCCGTCTATTAAGAACATCTCTGTCTGGTTTATCAGGTTGAAGCCGCGCTCGCCGATGGGGTGCGTGGTATTATTCAATACGGATATACCCTGGCCGACCAGCATGAACGGGTATCCGCTGGGGTGGATCGTCACCGATCCCTTGATCGGGTAGCCGATCCTGATGGGCGGGCGTGTCGCCTCGCCGTCGTCCAGGTCGTAAAAGTACACATTGCCGTCGAGCGCGGCGTATATGACTTCCTTAAGCGCGGTCTTGGCTTTCTTTTCCTCGTTGATGTTCATCATCTCGCGGATGTCGGAGGGCCAGGTGACGATGGCCGCCTGACCCGTCCAGCCCACTCCGAAGAAGTTGCCCAGCGAGCCTATCGAGTGCTCCCAGACGACCGACAGCGCGTTCCGCGTTATATCGACCGTGCCATATGAGGCGTTCTGGCGGAACGGCCCGCCGCGAAACGTGGACACCCCGCGCAGCACCGTCCTTCCCCCGACCTTGTTGTAATCCTCCGGGGCGCCCATGACGACCTTCTTGCCGCGCGAGTATGTGGGCACGGCCTGGCCCTCTATCAACACGTCCGTCGCCGCGAGGAATTTCTCCGGCGCGGCGGTCTGCGAGCCTACGGCGGGCTGGAGTATGAACGGGTTGGGCGTGGGCGTGGGTTCGGGCGTAGGCTCCGGGGTGGCGGTGGGCTCCGGCGTGGGGGCGGGCGTCGGGGTAGGCGCCGGCGTGGGCGTGGGGATGGGGGTGGGCGTCTCGGCAGGGAAGCCTACCCTGATGTTCACGCTGCGGATGCCCGTGTCGCTCCACACGCCGCCTATCCCGGCCTGGGCGCGGATAATCCCGTCGTACGGCTGCGCGAAGGTGACGCTCATCGTCCATGTGCGCGAGCCGTCGTGCTCCAGCCCCTCGCCGGCCTGGACCGCGATCTCCTCGCCGTTCTGGTTCATCAGGCGCGCGCAGTTAGCCGCGGTATCGGTGCGCAGCGTGAACTGGACCGGGACGCTGGCGTCCGACATATCCGGCGAGTCGATGAACAGGTCCAGCACGGTCGCCGCCACGCCCTGCTGCTCCGGCGTGGGCGTGGCGGTGGGAGCGCCTGGCTGGCCGCCTGTTTCGGTCGCGTTCGGCCTGATGAGGCCGCCGATGAAATCCACAGCGTCGCGCGTGATGAAGCCGACGGCCCGGTCCTTCCATTCGGGCAGGAAGAACCACACCGCGCCCACGCCGATCACCAGGACCAGCAGCAGCGTAAGCAGTCGCGACAGGCAGCCGGGCCGCCCCGCGCCCCTGTCCGGGCGCGTGTCGGGGCTTTCGTCGCGGATCGGGTCGGCGTCGTCCGCGTCCTGCTTTCGCGGTTGGGCCGGCGGCCTGCGCTCGTAGTACGCGTTCGGGTCGCGCTCGCGCAGCGGCTTGGGCGGCTTCACGGGCGGCGCGCCCGCCCGCGCGCGCTGGGAGGGGTGGGCGTCCCCGCCGCCAGGCTCGTCTTGCGGGTCGTCCGCGCGTCTATACTCGATGCGCGGCGGCGTGGCCGGGGGAATGAACGCCGACGCGCCGCGCGATTTCATCTCGCGGGCGTAGGGGTTCGCGGCCTGGGGACGCTGGGGTTCGGGCGCGGCGGCGGCGCCGTCGTCCCCGCGCAGCCGCATCGCCTGGGTGCGCCTGCGCCTTGGAGTATCCACCGGCGTGTACACGCGCGTTTCCTCGGGGTCGCCGGGCTCGTACCGTGACGCTGGCGCGGCCGATACGCCGGGTCTGCCGCCCGGTCTTTTGCTGCGCGAATCGCTGTTCAATCAGGGACACCTCGTTTCGACCGTATTATACATAATCCCAACGAATGAAACAAGCGTATTAATCCGCGTTTTCGCGCGAGTTAAAAAATACCTGCGCCTTCGACAGGGTTAGCCCCTGGGCGGCGTCCCGGCGGCCCGCCGCGCCCGCCGGAAACGGAAAAACATACTGGTAAAACCGTCGGACTTGTGGTAGAATGATAAAGCCGCGTTTTTTCCGCGGCTATCAACGCGGTAAAGGAGCGACGACAGATGGGCGGAACAGCCGCTTCGCGGGCCCTGGACGAACTGCTTGACCAACTGGAAGGGGCTGGCTTTGACGGGGCGATTATCCATAAGCGGGAGAACATCCGCTACCTCAGCGCGTTCACCGGCGAGGGCATGCTGGCGGTAACGCGCGGGCTAAGGGCGATCGTGACCGACTTCCGCTACGTCGAGCAGGCGGGGATACAGGCCCCCGGCTGGCGGACCATATCCACCACGAGCGAGCGCGGCCATGGCGCGACCGCCTATACGCTGCTGCGCGGCAGCGTAAAGCGGCTGGCCTTCGAGGACGACTACGTCTCCGTGGCGCACATGCGCAAGCTGGGCCAGGAGATACCGGACGTTGAGTTCGGGCCGATAGACCGCGGTCCGGAGAAGCTTCGCGAGATCAAGACCCCGGAGGAGATCGCCAGCATAGCCAAGGCGTGCGAAATCGCCTGCGCCGCGCTTGAATCCATATTGGATGAGATCAGGCCGGGACGGACAGAGCGCGAGATCGCCTGGACGCTGGAACGCGCGATGCTGGAGCGCGGCGCGGAGAAGCCGGCGTTCGAAACCATCGCGGCCTCCGGGCCGAACGGCTCGCTGCCCCACGCCGTGCCGTCCGACCGGAAGCTGGAGAAGGGCGACTTCCTTACGCTGGACTTCGGCGCGAGGCACAACGGCTACTGCTCGGATATCACGCGCACGCTGGCGATAGGCGGGGTGTCCCCCGACAAGCGCAAGGTCTACGAAACCGTCCTAACCGCCCAGACGACGGCCCTTGACGCCGTCAAGCCGGGGCGGTTGTGCCGGGAGATAGATTCCATCGCGCGGGATTACATCGACGCCGCCGGGTATGGCGGGATGTTCGGGCACGGGCTTGGACACTCGCTCGGGCTGCTGATCCACGAGGATCCCAGGTTCAGCCAGTCCGCTGGCGGCGCGACGGTGAAGGTCGGGCACGTGATGACGGTCGAGCCGGGGATATACCGTCCCGGGCTTGACGGCGTGAGGATCGAGGACACGGTTAAGGTCACCGAAGACGGCGCGGTCCGCCTGACGACCATGTCTAAGGAGCTGATAACGCTGTAGCCGCGTGGTTTGTTATATTGGTTACGCGTATGGGAAAAGGATTTACGGGGGAGGCTGACGTATGTTAACGGCAGGCGATTTCCGCAAGGGGATTACGGTGGAATGGGACGGCGGGGTCTGGAATATCGTGGAGTTCCAGCACGTCAAGCCCGGCAAGGGCGCGGCGTTCGTTCGCACGAAGATCAAGAACGTCATGACCGGCGCGGTGGTCGAGCGCTCGTTCAACCCAACCGACAAGATGCCCCGCGCGATCATCGAGACCAAGAAGATGCAGTACCTGTACAACGACGGCGAGTTGTATTACTTCATGGACGTGGAGACGTTCGAGCAGGAGCCGCTAAGCCGCGACCAGGTGGAGGACGCCATCCGGTTCGTCAAGGAGAACACGGCGGTGGACGTGCGCTACTTCAAGGGCAAGGCGTTCTCGGTGGAGCCGCCTAACTTTGTCGAGCTTGAGGTTACCCAGACCGAGCCGGGGTTCAAGGGCGACACGGCCAGCAACACGACCAAGCCCGCGACCGTGGAGACAGGGTTCCAGCTGGCGGTGCCGCTGTTCATCAACCAGGGCGAGACGATCCGCGTCGACACGCGCACTGGCGAATACATGGAACGCGCGTAAGGGGGCAGCATGCAGGTATTATCCGATCGCGTCGCGTACCTGAAGGGCCTGGCCGAGGGGCTTAACGTCGGCGAGGAGTCCAAGGAGGGGCGGCTGATAGGCGCCATCATAGAAGCGCTGGGCGACATGGCCAAGGCGCTGGCGGAGCTTACGGAGAAGCACAGCGAGCTTGACGAGTACGTCGAGAGCATCGACGAGGACCTGGCGGAGCTTGAAGAGGCGCTGCTGGACGAGGAAGACGGCGGCGGCGAGGACGAGGACGACGACGAGGATGAGGACGAGGACGACGACGGCTACGACGGGCTGATCGAGTACGACTGCCCGCACTGCGGCCATACCATCTACTTTGACGCGGAGACGTTCGACATGCAGCAGGACAACGACTGCCCGAACTGCGGCAAACCGATATTCTCGCCCGAGGAGGGCGGCGCCAATCCGGAACCGAAGGGGTGAAGCCATATGCCACTGACGATGGATAAGCTGGTCGCGCTGTGCAAGAACCGGGGCTTCGTGTTCCCCGGCTCCGAGATATACGGCGGGCTGGCCAACGCGTGGGACTACGGCCCGCTGGGGGCGGCGCTCAGGAACAACGTCAAGCGGGCGTGGCTGCGCAAGTTCGTTCAGGAAAGCCCGACCAACGTCGGCCTGGACAGCGCGATACTGATGAATCGGCAGGTATGGGTCGCCTCGGGCCACGTGGGTAACTTCAACGACCCGCTGATGGACTGCAGGGCGTGCAAGGCCCGCCACCGCGCCGACAAGCTGGTGGAGGATTACGCGGCCTCAAGGGGCGAGCCAGTCCAGGCGGACGGCTGGCCCAACGAGCGGCTGGAACGGTATATCGCCGACGAGGGCATACCCTGCCCGGTATGCGGCAAGCGCGACTTCACCGGCATCCGCAAGTTTAACATGATGTTCAAAACCTTCCAGGGCGCCAGCGAGGACAGCGCGGCCGAGCTGTACCTGCGCCCCGAGACCGCGCAGGGCATATTCACCAACTTCAAGAACGTCCTGCGCTCAACGCGGCGCAAGCTGCCCATGGGCATCGCGCAGATCGGCAAGGTCTTCCGCAACGAGATCACGCCGGGAAACTTCATATTCAGGACGCGCGAGTTCGAGCAGATGGAGCTGGAGTTCTTCTGCAAGCCGGGCGAGGACCTGGAATGGTTCCAGTACTGGAGGGCGTTCTGCCGCGACTGGCTGCTGAAGCTGGGGCTTAAGGAAGAAAACCTCCGCCCGCGCGACCATAACAAGGATGAGCTGAGCCATTATTCCAAGGCGACGACGGACTTCGAGTACCGCTTCCCGTTCGGCTGGGGCGAGCTGTGGGGCATCGCCGACCGGACGGACTTCGACCTCAAGGCGCACCAGGCCGCGTCCGGCGAGAACATGGATTACCTCGACCCGATAACCAACGAGCGCTACGTGCCGTACTGCGTCGAGCCGTCGCTGGGCGTGGACCGCGCGTCGCTGGCGTTCCTGTGCGACGCGTACGAGGAGGAGACCCTCGCCGACAACGATACGCGGGTTGTGCTCCATCTGCATCCCGCGCTCGCGCCGTTCGCCGCGTGCGCGCTGCCGCTGCAGAAGAACAAGCTGGGCGGGTTGGCGACGGAGATATACCAGAAGCTATGCGAACGCTTCGCGTGCGACTACGACGAGACGGGATCGATCGGCAAGCGTTACCGCCGCCAGGATGAGATCGGCACGCCGTTCTGCGTGACGGTGGACTTCGACACCGTCGAGCAGGGCACGGTGACTGTCCGCGACCGCGACACGATGGGGCAGGTCCGCCTGAAGGTCGAAGAGGTTCCGGCGCTTATCGAGGCTAAGATGGCGTTCTAGCGGCCAGTCGCGCATAGACTATCCCAACGAACGGTATCGGAGGGATAGCGATGCGTCCAACACCCAAAGGCGCGGAATCGGCGGTCAGGCTCAGCGTGGTCGTGCCTGTATATAATGTGGTAATGTTTATAGAGCGCTGCGTCCAGTCCGTGATAGACCAGATGGGCGGCGGCGACGAGCTGGTCCTGGTCGACGACGGGAGCGCGGACAACAGCGGCCTGTCCTGCGATTGGTTCAGGCGGTGCTACGGGGACTGCGTCAAGGTAATCCACCAGGAGAACAAGGGGCTTAGCGAGGCGCGGAACGCGGGCATACGCGAGGCGACGGGCGACTACATCGTGCTGCTGGACAGCGACGACTGGCTGATGCGCGGCGCGTTGGCACAGATACGCTCAATCCTGTCCAAACGGCGCGCGGACGTGCTTATCGGCAAGTTCCGCGCGTACCAGATGCCCCCGCGCGACAAGGTCGTCGACGACCCGGCCAACTTTGACAAACAGCTGGGCGGCGACGAGCTTGACACCGAGCGGATATGCCGCGGGATATTCGAGAACAACATGATGTTCACCGCGTGGCGCAATGTGGTCAATCGCGAGTTCATCAAGCGTAACGCGCTTATGTTCGAGCCGGGCATACTGCATGAGGACGAGGAGTGGTGCCCCCGGCTGTATACCTCCGCGCGGTCGTTCGCGCTCAACCCCAAGCCGTTCTACGCGTACCGGCTGCGCGAGGGGAGCATCGTCTATACCAAGACCTGGCGCAAGACGCTGGGACTGTTCGCGGCCACGCAGACGGTCAGCGGGCTTATAAAGCAATACCCGGAGCTGGGTAAGGGCCTCGCGCTCAAGCGCGACGAGCTTGCGGGACGGGCGCTGCAGACGCTGCCCCAGTTCGACGACGACAGCCGCGCCCGGCTGTTCGAGTCGCTGCCCAAGTATCCGGCCATGTCCCGATACATACTGCTGCTCAAGGGCAATGGCGCGAAGCAGGCTGATCCTAGCGGGACAGGCGAGTCCACGGAGTCGTTCGATAAGATCGTCAGCGACAGCGACGACGGCGAGCTGCTGGCTAAGTGGGCGCTGGTCGCGTACTACACGATGGTACGCGGCGCGCGCGAGGCCGCCGCCGCCCGCCGCGCCAATCCAGCCGGGACAGCCGCTCCGGGGAACGCGAACAGCCCCCCGCCTAATCCTCCGGATAATATTCGTCCAGCGTCCGCTCAACAACCCGAACCCACTCGACCAGGTTCCCCGGCTTGTAGCCGACCGTGCTGATATCCTTGAGCACGAACTCATACGGGCAGCCGTTCGCCTGGCACGCCTCCACGGTTTCCATTATGTCGGCGCGGACCGCGCCTGGGTCGAGCGTCCCGGCGACAAGCGCGGGGTTGGGTTTACGCGCGAAGACATAGTCCCCGCCTATCTGTTCCGCGCTGGACCGCGCGTTAGCCCAGGGGCTTACACCAATCTTGCGCAGGTTACTCACCTTCTTCAGGTAAGGGATCACGCGGTCGAGCGGCTCGCAGCAGCCGTAGTAGGACAGCCCGCATCGCTCCATCAGCGGGCGCATGTACGCTATGTCGAACTCCTCGTGCATGGCGGGCGAGGCCGCCGCGAACAGCTGAGCCATGCCCCGGAACCAAACGTCCTTGAGCCGGACGCGCCCGCCGTCCCAGTCCGGCGCGGGCAGCTCGTTGGTATATGGCGGCGTGCAGTGCAGGCTGGACAGCTCCAATCCCAGCAGGTCGAGCTGTACCATCTGGTTGATCCGCGCCGTTCCGATTTCCGTGAACTTCGCGACGATCCGGTGGATGAACTCGGGGCGCTCGGCCATGTCTATCAGGCAATTCTCAACGCCGCGCAGCCTGCCGATGGTATCCCACGGCGCGTAGTATATCAGGTGGCCGCGCAGCCTGACGGGGAGGATGTCGCCAAAGAGCGATTCGGCCTGGTCGACGCGCCGCTCGTCCAGCGCGGGATCGGCGGTGAGGACGGGTATCTCCAGCGCGTCTACCTTCTCCGGGGTATCCAGCTGGTCTACGTAGCGATGCGACACGATGTTGTTCGAGCGATCAACAGCCAGCACGTCCTCGCTGACGTCCAGGCCTATGCCGCTGTCGGTATACGCCTTATCGACATAAAAGTATGGCGATACAACCATATCCGCCTGGAAGTAATCCCACCTCATCAGCAGGCGGCGGAATCCAATCTCGATCGCGCGGGCTTCTTCGTCCTCGCAGCGCGGGGTGAGCAGGCCGTCGAAGTCCATCTCGTGCCATGGGATCTCGTCCAGCCAGACGAGCGGGCGGACGGGTTTGAGCGAGTGCGTGTCCTTGGAACGCTGGACGCGCTTGGCGTTCACGGGCGACGCGGCGGCTTCGGCGACGCGTTTGGCCAGTTCGCGCAGAGCGGCGCGGTCGTTGGCGCTTATACTCATATTATTTTCACCCCTGCCTCGTTATTTCGGTTATCCAGAATTTCAGGTACTCGGTCTCCCGCGCCCCCATCAGCACGGGATGGTCGCGCCCCGCGCCGCGCTTCTCCAGAACGCGCATAACGCGGCGCGCGTCGCGCGCCGCCGCGTGGAGCGTCGCGCCGAACTCGTCCGCCGACACGTGCTGCGAGCATGAGCAGGTGACGAGGATCCCGCCCGAACCGCCCATAAGGAGCTTCATCGCGCGAAGGTTGATCTCCTTGTATCCGCGCAGAGCGGAGTCCAGCGTCGCGCGGGACTTGGTGAACGCCGGCGGGTCGAGTATGATTACGTCGAACGCGCCGGGCTGTTGGGCGCGGAGGTAGTCGAAGGCGTTGGCAGCCTCGAACGCGACGCGGTCGGCGAGGCCGTTGAGCCGGGCGTTCTCCCGCGCGATGGCCAGCGCGTCGGGCGATATGTCCACGCCTACGACCGACGCCGCGCCGTACATCGCCGCGTGGAGCGCGAACGAGCCGGTATGGGTGAAGCAGTCCAGAACGCGGGCGCCCTTGACGTAGGGCGCGATGGCCGCGCGGTTCTCCTTCTGGTCTAGGAAGTAGCCCGTCTTCTGGCCGTTCCTCACGTCGGCGAGCATGTTAAGGCCGTTCTCGCGGAACGGAACCATATCGGGCACATTACCCCGCAGCGGCGCGGACACCATGGGCAAACCTTCCAGCGACCTGACGGGAGCGTCGCTGCGTTCCCAGACATTGGGCGCGCCCGTCAGGTCCGCCAGCGCGGACACGATCCAATCCTTGTACGGCTCGATACCCAGCGCCAGCGACTGTACGACGATCACGTCGCCGAACTTATCGGCGATGAGCGCGGGCAGCCCGTCCGACTCGGCGAACACCAGCCGGCACGCCCCGAAGTCCGCGTAACGCCGGCGCAGCGAGACGGCATGCTCGACCTTGCGACGGAAGAACGCCTCGTCGATCGGCTCGTCCGCGCGGGTTAGCGCGCGCAGCGTGATCTGGGAGGCTGGGTTATACATCGCGCGGGCGATGAACCTGCCGTTCGACGCGCGTACATCGGCCAGCGGAGCGGCGGGCGACCAGTCGCTCTCGCGGGCGACGGCGGCGATATCGCCGCGGAAAACCCAGGGGTGCCCACCTATAAGGCGTTTTTCCTTGCCAGGGGCGAGTGTGGCGGTCAGCATGGGCGCCGTATCTCCTATAAACTGATATAGTATAATAGCACAATCCACAGCCCGCCGCAACGCGCGGCAGCCAAGCCCGCCGAGATATTTCGTTATACATAAATTTAATGTTTACTATAACAAGAAAATCCAGCTATCGAAAGCCTTGACATTATGCGCGTTATCGTGTATAGTGTGTTAAGTTCTTGCGGGAGGGTTATGAAAATGCTCGTTTCATTAACAGAATACGGCAGACTTCATAACAAGAGCGGCGACACGATACGCCGGTTGGCTGAAAACAGTCTGCTCATTTCCGCGCGGAAAATTGGGCGCAACTGGGTAGTCGATAGCGAGAACCCATACCCGGTTATAAAACGCGCCGCGAAGCGCCCTATCGCCGTAGTGTCGCTGTTTTCAGGCTGCGGAGGTATGGATTTGGGGTTTCTTGGCGGTTTTGACTTTCTCGGCAAATACTATGGCAAGACCGATTTTAACATCATTTGGGCAAACGACATTAACCCAGCGGCTTGCGAGACTTATCGCGAAAACATTGGTAAACATATAATTGTCGGCGATATTAATGAGGAAATTAAAAACCTGCCAGAGCGCGCCGACGTGGTTATCGGCGGCTTCCCGTGTCAAGATATCTCGATCAACGGTAAGATGCTTGGCATTAACGGCAAGCGCAGCGGCTTATACGCGGCGATAGTCGAGGCTGTTAGGAAACTCGCCCCGCAAGCGTTCGTAGCGGAAAACGTGGGAGGGTTGCTGCTAAAGCAGAATAAGGAATCATTCAACAAGATACTCGCGGATTTCAGCTCGCTCGGTTACGAAATCAACTGCCGGCCTTATCGCGCCGAGGAATATGGCGTTCCGCAGACTCGCGAGCGCGTGTTTATCGTCGGCACGAGGTTAGGGAAACCAGGCTTCACGCCGCCCCAAGCGAGCGTCGTCGAGCCGATAACCGCTGAACAGGCGATAGGAGACCTTGAAAGCGCGCCAAAAGATAAGGATTTTTCGCACATTTGGAGTTTAGCGAACGTCAGCGGCGAGCAAGGGAACCGCCGGCTTATCGCGGACAGACCGGGCTACACCATTCGCGCGGAGTGCCACGGCAATATCCAGTTTCATTACTCGCTGCCGCGCCGTATATCAATGCGCGAGGCGGCGCGCATACAGTCCTTCCCCGACACGTTCCGTTTCCATAGCAAACTCCGCGAAACTGAGCGGCAAATCGGAAACGCCGTGCCGCCCGTGCTCGCGTGGCACATAGCGAAAGCTGTAGAACCTCTGATTAAGAGGAACGAAATATGAAAAAAGATGGATTACAAGCGCGGTTATACACAAACCTGACTATAGGAAAAAAGACTAAACTTCGCGCTGCAGCCGCGCTGTCGCGCGCAAATATAGAGTATTGGGGCGAAAGCGTTCCGCCCGGACTTCGGATTCGCCGCTGGCTCGAAAGGGCGGATGGTTACTCGAGGGGCTGGAAACCATCCGAGAGTTTGTTTGTCAAGCAGGCGGCGCGGGGCTAAAATATGCCAAGAACGCCCGAGGTAACACATAAGATAATGTCGGCTGTCCGGTCCAGCGGTACAAAGCCGGAAATGCTCTTGCGGAAAACTATATGGCGCAGGGGTTTGCGTTATCGCGTTAATTATAAAATGATCGCTGGTAAGCCTGATATTGTGTTCACAAAGGCGAAGATAGCGGTTTTTTGTGACGGCGACTATTGGCATGGGCATAATTGGGCGCTTCGCGGCTTAGCGTCACTGGAAGAGGAGTTAGCAGGATATACAGAGTATTGGCGCGCCAAAATCTTAGGGAATACGCGCCGCGATATCGAAAACACGCGGAAGCTTGAGGCGGACAATTGGCTGGTTATGCGTTTTTGGGAGAGCGATATTAAGCGCGACGCTAATAACTGCGCTGATTTAATAGAAACTAACTATCGGTCGCGGCGCAAGCGCGTATAGCGTTCCAGCGGGCGCCGGACGCCGATTGAAAGATCATTCGGCCAAGCTCTCCCGGAGGTCTTGCCCTGCCTTTTCCGTCTTGATTCCCGCTCCGATATCGGTTATAATATAGGAACGGAGGGTGTATGCGCCGCATTGATGGGATACTCGCGCTCGCGCTGTGCGTCGCGCTGGCTTTATCCGGCGCGGGGTTCGCCGATTCCGCTTCGGTCACCGCGCCGGGATCAGCCGCGCCGGTAGCAGCCGCGACGCCCGTCCCCGACCTTCCATGGCGCGGCACGCCCGCCCACGCCTCGAACATGGACAGGTTTGAGCGGATACTGCGCGAGTATCAGGCCGTCGGCGCGTCGATAGTCCTGATCAAGGATGGGCGCGTCGTCGACGCGTACAACTACGGCCGCGCGAACCGGGGCGACGGCATCCCCGTTACCGACGAGACGCTCTTCCGCGTCGCGTCGGTGACCAAGATGGTCACTATGGTCGGGTTCATGCGGCTATGGGAGACCGGCGCGTTCAACCTGGACGACGAGCTGGGCGAACACTACGGCTTCCCGGTGCGCAACCCCTACTACCCGGACGACCCGGTGACGATCCGGCAGGTGATGACCCACACCGCCTCGCTGCTGGACAGCGGGCATTACTACCGCGCGTTGAACGGCGACACGGTCAGCCTCCAGAGCGTGTTCACCGGGAACTACTCCACTACGGACTTCCAACGTCGCAGGCCGGGCACGTACTACGCGTACTCGAACTTCGGCGGCTCGCTGCTAGGCTCGATGGTAGAGCTGTTCACCGGGATGACGGCGGACGAATGGATGCATGAGGCGATCTACCGCAAGCTGGGGATCACAGCCTCATACTTCACGCCGAACCTGCCCGCCGGCGCGCCCATCGCGCGGATATACAACGGCGCGGACATGACTCTGGACAGCATGGCGCTGACCGACGGGGATATGGTGGACGACCCGCTGTACCACTACACCAGCACGGCAGGCTCACTGTCGATAAGCGCCCTCGACCTGGCCAAGGTGCTCGTCGTGCTGATGGGCGACGGCACATACGAAGGCGTCCGCGTGCTCAACGCGTCGACGGTTGAGACGATCCGCGCGCCCCAGAACACGGTCGGCTCGGTGTACATCGACACGGACCGGGGGCTAGACCTCAACATATACGCCGACTCGATCGTCAAGGGCCGCGTGATGTACGGACATCAGGGCAAGGCCTACGGCGCGATCTGCGCCGCTTACTTCGACCCGACCGACCAGTCGGGCGTGGTGCTGCTGACCAACGGCTGCGACGACTCGACGTTCAACTCGGTGGCGAGGATCGCGCGGGCGGTCATCTCGGCGGCCTACGAGATGATGTTTTGATAACGATGATGGGGTTGGCCGAATCCCGCCGGGGACGGGTGCGCTTCCACATGCCCGGGCACAAGGGCAAGCCGCTGCCATACCCGCTGCCCATCGACTGCGACCTGACCGAGATCCCCGGCACGGACGACCTGTACCATCCAACCGGGGCGATCGCCCAGGCCCAGGCAGCGGCGGCAAGGAGCGCCCACGCCGGGCATACCATCATGCTGACGAACGGCTCGACAGCCGGGGCGCTGGCGATGATCATGTATGCCGCGCCGGACGGCGGGACGATCCTGCTCTCGCGGGACGCGCACCGCAGCGCGTTGAGCGCGTGCGCGCTCGTTGGGGCGAATCCGGTCAATGTCGAGGGTTGTCAAAATGCATTATTGGAGGCTATGCGCCGTCATTTTGACGCTAAAGCCGTGTTCGTTACGTCGCCGGATTATTATGGCAATGTAACCCCGCTGGCCGCGATCGCCGTCGAAGCGCGTCGGCTGGGCATGCGCCTGCTGGTCGACCAGGCGCACGGGGCGCACTGGAACTGGTGGGACTCGCCCGTATGCGCCGGACTATCGGGGGCCGACATGTGGATTCAGAGCGCCCACAAGACGCTGCCGGCCCCCGGCCAGACCGCGTGGCTACATATGTCCGCCGCCGAGGACCCGGACCGGGCGCGGGCCGTTCTATCGCGGATTCAAACATCCAGCCCCTCGTACCTGTTCATGACCGCGCTGGACTGCGTCCGGGACTGGATGGACACGAACGGCGCGGCGGCGTTGGCTCGGCTGAAGGATATGATTCCATCACAATGGCCCGACGGGATCGTAGACCCCCGGGTTGGCGGTGGCGCGGAATTCGACGTTACCCGGATCGTGCTGGATGTCACGGGGCGCGGGCTGACCGGGTTCGAGGCGCGGCGGAGGCTTGGCGCGATGGGTATAGATATAGAACTGGCCGACGAGCGGCGGATCGTGATGATCGCGACCGTAGCCGACGGGCCTGAGGATATAGGAGGCTTGTATTATGCCGTCTCCCAGTTATGACGTGATACTCTTCGACCTGGACGGCACGCTGACCGATTCCTACCCCGGCGTCACAGGATCGGTCAGGGCCGCTATCGACGGGATGGGCCTGGACCCACCGGACCCCGCGACGCTTCGCGCGTTCATGGGCCCGCCGCTGTCCGAGTCGTTCAAGCGCGTGTACGGGCACCTCACCCAGGAGCAGGTGGACCACTGCATCGCGCTTTACCGCGAGGATTTCACGGCGAACGGCATATACAACAACCGGGTGTATACCGGGATACCGCACCTGCTGCGGCGGCTTAGGTCGATGGATGTCGCGCTGATCGTCGCCACGTCCAAGCCGACCGTGTTCGCCAGGCGCGTGCTGGAGCATTTCGGGCTGCTGGAGATGTTCGACGCGGTGATCGGCGTTGAGCTTGACGAGCGCGAGCACGACAAGGCGGATATCGTCCGCGCAGCGCTGCCCGCGCGTTACCGCCGCGCCGCGATGGTAGGCGACCGGCATTACGACATGCGGGCGGCCAAGGCGAACAACATCGACGCGATAGGCGCGTTATACGGCTATGGAGGCCGCGCTGAGCTGGTCGGGTCGGGCGCCGACGCTATCGCGGAGGATGTGTCCGCGCTGGGGCGCGCGCTGTGCGGCTTCGACGCGCCGGCGGAAGGGCTGTTCATCACGCTGGAGGGCCTGGACGGGTCGGGCAAGACCACCCAGATGCCGATGCTGGCGGAGCGGCTGGAGCGGATGGGGTTCGAGGTCGTCACAACGCGCGAACCTGGCGGGCTACCGCTAACCGAGCGGATACGCGACCTGCTCAAGGATACCGCGAACACGAGCATGACCGCCGAGGCCGAGGCGTACCTGTTCGCGGCGAGCCGGGCGCAGCATGTGCGCGAGCTGATCGCGCCCGCGCTGGCCCGTGGCGCGGTCGTTATCAGCGACAGGTTCACGGATTCGTCCGTGGCGTACCAGGGCGGCGGGCGTGAGCTGGGTCTGCGCCGGGTGCAGCGGATCAACGAGATGGCCGTGGGCGCGTGCGTGCCCGACCTGACGCTGCTGTTCCTGATGGATCCAGCCGCGTCGCTGCTAAGACGAGGGAGCGCGACGCGGCTGGATCGGCTGGAACGCGCGGGCGAGGCGTTCTTCACTCGGGTGTACGACGCGTTCGTGGCGATCGGGCGCGAGGAGCCGGACCGCGTGAAGTTCATCGACGCAAGCCAAACGGTCGAGGATGTCACGCGGGACGCGCTGGGGTTCGCCGAGGCTGCGGTGAGGGCGTACCTGGGCTCCGCGCCCGTAGGCGCGGGGGAAGGGGCTGGCGCGGACGCCGAGTTAAGTGTCTAACCCCGCGCCCCCCGTAGTAGTCGGGATGTCCGGCGGGGTGGATTCCGCAGTGGCGGCGCTGTTGCTGCGTCGCGAGGGCGCGCCTGTAGTAGGCGTGTTCATGAAGAATTGGGATGAGCGGGATCAGGACGGCCGCTGCTCCGCGGACCAGGATTGGTCGGACGTCCGCGCGGTATGCGATAAGATTGGTATTCCGTATTATTCTATAAATTTCACGAGGCAGTATTGGGATAACGTGTTCTCGCTGTGCTTGGATGAGTTCCGTAAAGGACGTACTCCGAATCCGGATGTATTGTGCAATCGGGAGATAAAGTTTAAGGCGTTTTTGGATTATGCGCTGGGGGTTGGCGGCGGCGGAGTCGCGACAGGTCACTTTTGCAGAACGGACGGGCAGGGAAGACTGCTGCGCGGGCTGGACCCATTGAAGGACCAGAGCTACTTCCTGTATATGCTAAGGCGCGAACAACTGCGGCTAGCGCGGTTTCCAGTAGGCGGCATGACAAAGGCAAAGGTGCGGGCAATCGCCAGGGAAGCCGGCCTAACAGTAGCGGAGAAGCGCGACTCGACAGGCGTTTGCTTCATCGGAGAACGGCGGTTCAAGGAGTTTCTACAGCGATACCTGCCAGCCCAGCCGGGGTTGATACGCGACCGGGAGACGGGCGAAACAGTAGGAAGGCACGACGGATTGATGTTCTATACGCTAGGACAGCGGCGTGGATTGGGCGTGGGCGGCGGGAAGTCCGGCGAGGGGCGATGGTTCGTGGTGGATAAGGAGCTTGGGAAGAATACGCTGTGGGTGTCGCGTGGGGGAGACGCGCCGGAGTTGTATTCAAGGGCGGCGTTATGCGTTGAGCCGACATGGATCGAAGGCGAGTCCCCGGCGAGGGAATTCCGCTGCGCCGCGAAGTTTAGGTACAGGCAGGACGACCAGGCCGTTAGCGTAGTAGTTGGATCGGGCAGTGTGACGGTAGAGGCGGACGAAAGACAGCGGGCGTTGACGCCAGGACAGTCGGTTGTGTTCTACGATGGCGAGTTGTGTCTGGGTGGAGCGATTGTGGATAAGGTTATATAAGTAGATCAAGGCAAGTCCTGGAGGAACAATCTACCCTGGCCACGAGGGTCCAGCGTCACGCTGGTCAGGGGGTCAAGGGGGGTGAAACCCCCTTGCGGGGTCTGGGGCAGCGCCCCAGCGTACCCTAACTCAGCGTAAAGGGCGAAGCCCGCAAGGTTTATTTATGCCCTGCGGGGCTGGGGCTTGTTGGTTACGGCCGGGGGACGCGGGGCTCCGCCCCGCACCCCGCAAGGGGGTTTCACCCCCCTTGACCCCCTGACCAGCGTGACGCTGGACCCTCGTGGCCAGGGTAGGTTGTTCCTCCATGTGGCTATCTCGCCGACTTAACCGCCAGCCAGATCCTGTTAAACCGTGTAATATCACTGGCGATATCCTGGAAAAACTCACACCGATCAACGACATCCTGCGGCGGGAAAACCGTCTCGTCCCCTAGCGTCTCCTCATCCAGCAGCGCGATCGCCCCAGCGTTCGGCGTGCAATACCATATCTCCTCAAAGTTCATCAACGCTACATCCGGGCGGCACATAAAATCTATAAACGCCTCCGCGTTCCCCTTGTTCCTCGCGCCCTTGGGCACGCACATCCCATCTACCCACACGTTCGATCCTTCCTTGGGCACCACATACGCCAAATCCTCGTTATACCCCATCGCGTACGCGGCATCCCCGGACCATACCACGCCCATCGCGGCCTCGCCCGCGATCATCTTATCCTTCGTCTCATCCACCTGATACGCCTTAACGATCCCAGTCCTCTTCTGCTCAATCAGCTTATCCTTTACAGCGTCCAGCGCCTCCTGGCCGCGCTCGTTCATCGAGTACCCCAGCATTTTCAACGTCACGCCTATCGTATCCCTAATCGAATCCATCATGAACACATTATTTTTATACTGTGCGTCCCACATCGCGGCCCAGCTGTCTATCGGCTCGCTGACCATCGTCGTGTTATACAGTATTCCTACCGTTCCCCACATGTATGGCGCGGAGAATCTCCCTTCCGGGTCATACGACGGGTTCCGCAGCCAATCCAGCGTATACGACATATTGGGGATATTCTCCCAATTCAGCTCCTCTAGCAGATCCTCCGATACCAGCCGCTCTATAATATAGTCGCTGGGGAATATCACGTCGTAATTCGTCGGATCGGCGCGGACCTGCACCAGCATATCCTCGTTTGTGGTGAAGCGCATATAGTTGACCGTAATCCCGGTTTCCTCCTCGAACAACGCCAAAGCGTCCTCGCTGATGTAGTCCTCCCAGTTGTAGACATTGACCTCGCCGCCCGCTAGCGCGGCGGATGCCGCGCCCAACATGATCACAGCGATAATCAGGATAGCCGATACCCTCAACCTCATAGACTCCTAACTCCCTTCGGTTTAGATTTTTCGGCGCGCGCCTCGCGCAGGTTCTGTATTAGCAATAACGTTAATACCACAACAAACATAATAGCGGACAGCGCGTTCACGGTCGGCGGGACCTTGCGGCGCGTCATCGAGTATATCAGCACGCTCAGGTTCGCCGTTCGCACGGACGTGAAGTAGCTGATCACGAAATCATCCAGCGACATCGTGAACGCCAGCAGCGCCCCGGTCACCATGCCAGGCATGATCTCCGGCAGTATCACCCTCCTTAGCGCGACCGACGGCGACGCGCCCAGGTCCAGCGCGGCCTCATACAGGTGCTTGTTCATCCGCCGCAGCCTAGGCAGCACGGAGAATATCACGTATGGCACGTCGAAGGTGATGTGCGCCAGCAGCATCGTGCCGTAACCGCGCGGGGCTTTGGCGAATATAAACAACACCATCAGTGATATACCAGTAACTATATCCGGCATCATCATCGGCAGATTCGTCACCTGCACGAACACCTGGCGCATGCCCCCGCGCATCGAGTGCATTCCTATCGCGGCCAGCGTTCCCAGCGTCAGCGAGGCTATCGTCGCTAGCGCGGCGACCGAAAGCGTTACGCTCAGCGCGTCCATGATACCCTTGTTGCGGAATAACTCCGCGTACCATTTGAGCGACCAGCCGCCCCATACCGCGCGGGTCTCCGCCGCGTTAAACGAATACACGATCAGAACGATGATGGGCGCGTAAAGGAACGCCAGTATTGCCAGCAGGTAAACCATCCTCAAACGGCGAGCGACCATCCGCGCCTCCTCACCAGACCGCGCCGTTCGACTCGGCGTCCGGGTTGAACCGATGCAGTATGCCCAGGCTTATGAATATCAGCGCCATCATGATAAGCGACAGCGCGGAACCGAAGTTCCAATCCCCTGTCGTGAGGAACTGGTTCTCAATCAAGTCGCCGAACATCATAAACGACCCGCCGCCCAACAGCCGCGGTATGACAAACGTCGTCACCGCCGGCATGAACACCATCGACACCCCCGACACCACCCCGGGCAGCGACAGCGGCAGCGTCACCCTGAGGAAGACCAGCCACGCGTTCGCGCCCAGGTCCTGCGCCGCCTCCTCCAAATTCCGGTCGGAGCGAACGAGCACCGAGTATATCGGGAATATCATGAACGGCAGGAAGTTATACACCAGCCCGAACAGAACAGCGTTCTCCGTGTACATCAGCCGTCTTCGCCCAACCCCGATCCATTCCAGGAAGCGGTTGATCAGCCCCGTATCCTCCAGCAGCGTCATCCACGCGTACGTCCGCAGCAGGAAGTTCATCCACATGGGAATCACGAACAGCACGACGAATAGAGTCGCCCGCCTCATGTCGCGGTTGGCCAGGAACAGGGCGCACGGGTACCCGAACAGCAGGCACAGCAGCGTGCACAGGAACGCCAGCCACAGCGAGAATGTAAGTATGCCGATGAACTCCGGCTCCAGGAACAGCCTGAAGTTATCCAGCGTGACCGCTCCGCCCATCGTGAACGCGTAGTACACGATGATGAATACCGGCACGATCGTAAACACGAGCATCCAAATCCCGTAAGGCGCGGCGAACGACGATCGCTTCATCAAGAACCTCCAGGCGCGGCGACCTTCTCCATAATGTGGATATTGAACGGCACCACCGACAGCCCCACCCGCTCTCCCTCCGGGGCCATGCTCGTGGAATGGACCTTCAGCGAACCGCACCCGCAGTCGATCATCATCTCGTAGTGAACGCCTTTGAACAGCACCGACCTAACCACTCCCGAGAGCATCCCCTGCCCCGCCGGAACCAGCGTCAGGTCCTCTGGCCGCAGCACCACGTCAACGGGCGTATCCTCGCCGAACCCGCGGTCCACGCAAACAAACTCCCGCCCGCAGAACACCACGCGCTCGTCGCGCACCATCACCGCGTCCAGTATGTTGGACTCGCCTATGAACGCGGCTACGAACGCGTTCTTCGGCTCGTCGTATATCCGTTTGGGCGTGCCGATCTGCTGGATGCGCCCGTCGCGCATCACCACAATGGTGTCGCTCATCGTCAGCGCCTCCTCCTGGTCGTGCGTCACGTACAGGAACGTGATGCCCAGGCGCTGCTGCATCTTCTTAAGCTCCAGCTGCATGTCTTTGCGAAGGCGCAGGTCCAGCGCGCCCAGCGGCTCATCCAGCAGCAGGACCTCCGGCTCGTTGACCAGCGCCCGCGCTATCGCCACGCGCTGCTGCTGTCCGCCGGAGAGCGCGTCCGCCGAGCGTTTCTCCATGCCCTTGAGCCCCACCAGGTCCAGCATCGCGCCGACGCGCCGGATGATCTCCGGTTTGGATACCTTGGCGATCGTCAGCCCGAAGGCGATGTTGTCAAATACGTTCAGGTGCGGGAACAGCGCGTAACGCTGGAACACCGTGTTGACCCGCCGCTTGTATGGCGGCAGGCGCGTGATATCCGCGCCCTCGAACAGCACCCGGCCCTCCGTGGGCTGCTCGAACCCGCCGATGATCCGCAGCGTCGTGGACTTCCCACAGCCGGACGGCCCCAGCAATGTAACGAACTCGCGCCGGCGGATATACAGGTTCATCCGGCACAGCGCGGTCGTGGAATCAAATACTTTAGTAATGTCCACCAATTCTATCAGGTGGTAGTCGTCTATTCCGGTCAGTAGGGGCTTTTCCTGCACGGCCCGCGTCACCTCAAACCAATTTATTAGAAACTGGGCGGCGTTGAGATCCACAGTACCCGGGCGACGGACTTGCCCGCGTTGGCCAGCGAGTGCTCCGAGGATGGCCGGAAGTAGAACGAGTCGCCCGCCTTGGCGCGGTAACTCGCGCCGCCGAGTTTCACGTCTACCGCGCCTGAGAGCACGTACCCGAACTCCTCGCCCTCGTGCGGGTCGTCGACGGAGGTCTCGCCGCCAGGCGCGAGGCTCGCCAGTATCGGCTCCATCGTGTTGCCCTGCGCGTTGGGAACCAGCCACGTGACCGCGCCGGTCCTGTCGTCCGGGTCGGGCTTGACGAACATGTCGCTTTGCGCGAACACGACCGGCTCCGCCTTATCCTGCGCGAAGAACTGGCGGGGCGTCGTGCCCAGCCCCTGCAGTATATCCACCAGCGTGGCGATGGACGGCGAGGTCAGGTCCCGCTCCACCTGCGAGATGAACCCCTTGCTCAGCTCGCACCTGTCGGCCAGCTCCTCCTGCGTCAGCCCCAGCCGAAGGCGCAGCTGCTTGATTTTCTCACCGATCTCCATACGCGCCTCCCCATTATGGACTGGCCGGACCATCCGGCCGCCGCCGCTCCGCTGTTTAGCGGTCCAATACTTTCCCTTCAATATATGCTGGGTTCAGGAATACTAAACTAGCAAGCGACATTTATTAAACCACAGGACACGGTGGTTGTCAATAGGCCGCGCGATATTTCCATGCCGGGATATGACGAAAATTCGATGTGGTTTTTGTCAGATTATCCAAAGGCGCAGCTCGCAGTTATCGGCGAAATACTGTGAAAACTCCACAGCGGTCATGTTCTTGTAATAGGTCTCAAGGACGCGGCACACCCCGCCGTGGGTAACCAGCAGCGGGTTCTGCCCGGCGTACAGGCACGGAAGCTCATCCAGCGCGGCGTAGACGCGGTGCGCCAGCTTCAGCAGGGATTCGCCGGTCTCCCCCACGCGCTCGCAGAAACCCATCTTCGCGTTCTGGAACGACGGCCTGGCAGGATCGTACGTGCCCAGCCGGTCCACGCCCTCATACTTGCCGTAGTTCCATTCGGTCAGGCGGTTATCGGTGATGACGGGCTTCATGATATATGAAGAAACAATGTCGGCCGTCTCCTGGCAGCGGATGAGCGGGGAAGACAGTATCACGTCGATGTCGCCCAGCCGGGCGCACTGTTCGGCCAGCGCGCGGGCCTGCGCCCTGCCATTCTCGTTGAGCGGGATATCGGTAACGCCCAGCACCTTGTTCAGCGCGTTCCAGTCGGTTTCGCCGTGGCGGGCATAGTACAGTTTCATGGTTATATCCTCCAGAATTACATATTCGCGGCCGCCGGCCGCGCAACGATACCTGCGCATGGCGGACCTCGCTTTACATCATTCGCCCCGTTTAGTATAATAACGCCATCCAGGATGGGAGGCAATGCCGTGCCAGACAACCAGCGCGTCGTTATCCTCAACTTCGGCGGGCAGTACTGCCAGCTGATCGCCCGCCGCGTCCGCGAGGCGGGCGTATACTGCGAGGCGCTCCCGCACGATACCCCGATAGAAAAGATCCGCGCGGCCAACCCGATAGGCCTGATACTGTCCGGCAGTCCGGCCTCGACGCTCGGGCCGGACGCCCCGTACGCCGATCCCGCGCTGCTGGGCATGGGCGCGCCCGTGCTAGGCATCTGCTACGGCATGCAGTGGATGGCGCACCATCTGGGCGGGGCCATCGAGTCCGGGACGGCCCGCGAATACGGGCGCGTAACCGTGCGCTTCACTAAAAACACAAGCGGGCTTACGCAATCCATGCCGGACGGCGCGTCGTGCTGGATGAGCCACGCGGACCTGGTCACGCGCGAGCCCGAGGGCTTCGCGGTGCTGGCCAGTTCGGATAACTGTCCCGTCGCGGCGATGGCCGACCCGTCGCGCAAGCTGTACGGCGTCCAGTTCCATCCCGAGGTGACGCACACCGAGCGGGGCCGCGATCTGATAAACGGGTTCTTGTACAATATATGCGGCGCGTCCGGCGACTGGTCCATGGAATCGTTTATTAAACAAAAAATAACCGAACTGAGGGAGCGGATAGGCGGCGGGCGCGTCCTGCTGGGACTGTCCGGCGGCGTGGACAGCGCTGTCACCGCCGCGATACTCTCAACGGCGATCGGCGGCCAGCTGACGTGCGTATACGTCGACCACGGGCTCATGCGCAAGGATGAGACCGAGCAGGTGCGCGAGGTGTTCGAGGGGCATTTCGACCTGAAACTGATCCAGGTCGACGCGTCCGACCTGTTCTTCTCGCGGCTTGAGGGCGTGACGGAACCGGAGCGCAAGCGCAAGATAATCGGCGCGGCGTTCGTTGAGGTGTTCGCCGCCGAAGCCGCGAAGCTGGGCGGGCAGGGCGGGATAGAGTTCCTCGCGCAGGGGACGACTTACCCGGACGTGATAGAGAGCGGCCAGGCAGCCGGGGCCGCCGTCATCAAGAGCCACCACAACGTCGGGGGACTGCCCGCGAACATCGGCTTTAAGGGATTGATAGAGCCGATACGCATGCTCTTCAAGGATGAGGTCCGCGCTGTCGGCGAGAGGCTGGGCCTGCCCGAACAGCTCGTGTGGCGGCAGCCGTTCCCCGGGCCGGGACTGGCGATACGCTGCCTGGGCGAGGTCACGCGCGATCGGATCGCGATAGTCCGCGCCAGCGACGCGATACTCCGCGAGGAGATCGCCAAGGCCGGGCTGGCCCGCGATATCCAGCAATACCTGACAGTCCTCACGGGCGCGCGCTCGGTGGGCGTGATGGGCGACGGGCGCACATACGAGAACACCATCGCGGTCCGCGCTGTCACGACGGACGACTTCATGACCAGCGACTGGGCGCGGATACCATATGACGCGCTGGCGCGGATCTCGTCGCGCATAGTCAATGAGGCGCCGCGCGTCAACCGCGTCGTTTATGATATTACAACGAAGCCTCCGGCTTCGATCGAATGGGAGTGATTGTTACGCAACTGAATGACTTCATCGCGCGGGTTCGCGGCGGGATGGCCGTGACCGCGCCGCTTGACCCTGGTTTTGTCCCGATGGCCGCGTTCCTTAGCCATTATGAATCCGGACTGACCGACGCGAACAGCGTCCCCGCCGCGCTCTCGCTGGAGCGCGAGTCGGAACACTCCACGTCGTTCCGGCTGCGCGTGTATAAGGATGAGGCCGAATGGGGCGATATCAACCGCGCGTTGGTCGAGAGGCTGGCCAAGACGATGCTTTGGGCGTACGGCGGGTTCCGCTTGCGCGTCGCCGCGCCGGGCTATCTGGTTGATCACCTGCGCGGCGCGTACAGGCCGGGCGGGGCGCGGGCGTTCGACGCGGACTTCATGTCGAATGTGTATGAGCGGCCGTTCACGATCGACCCAGTCGCCCTTGAGGATATCCCGCCAGACAAGTCGGGCGCGAGGACTGTGGGACGACACCTGGACGGATGCAGGATCGGCTTCGACGCGGGAGGCAGCGACCGCAAGGTTTCGGCCGTCGTGGATGGCGAGGCGGTGTACAGCGAGGAGGTCGTCTGGCACCCGAAGACGCAATCCGACCCGTCATACCATTATGAAGGGATACTGGCGGCGTTCCGCTCGGCGGCGGAGCGCATGCCCCGCGTGGACGGCATAGGGGTGAGCAGCGCGGGCATCTATGTCGCCAACCGCGCGCGCGTGGCCTCGCTGTTCCTGAAGGTGCCCAAGGACCGGTTCGACGCGGAGGTCAACGACATATACATCCGCGCGGCGAAGGCGATAGGCGACGTTCCGCTGGAAGTGGCGAACGACGGCGACGTGACCGCGCTGGCAGGGGCGATGGACCTGAACGAGAACAGCGTGCTGGGCATCGCGATGGGCACCAGCGAGGCCGGCGGGTTTGTCGATCATGATGGAAATATAACGGGCTGGCTGAACGAGCTGGCGTTCGTTCCGGTAGACTTCAACCCGGAGGCGATGGTCGACGAATGGTCCGGCGACATCGGCTGCGGCGTGAAGTACTTCAGCCAGGACGCGGCGGCCAAACTCGCTCCGGCGGCTGGGATTAAGCTGGATGAGTCCCTCACGCCCGCCGAGAAGCTGAAGGTCACGCAGGCCGAGGCTGCCGGCGGACACGCGGGCGCGTTGGCCATATACGACACGATCGGCGTATACCTGGGCTGGGAACTGGCGTGGTACGCCCGGTTTTACCAGATCAAGCATGTGTTGATACTGGGGCGCGTGACCTCCGGCGTGGGCGGCGAGCGCGCGCTGGCCAAGGCCCGCGAGACGCTGGCGGCGGTCGATCCCGCGCTGGCCGGACGGCTGACGCTGCGCCTGCCGGATGAGTCCAGCCGCCGCGTCGGGCAGAGCATCGCGGCGGCGTCGCTGCCCCAGACCAACTGACATGGCGAAGATCCATACAATAGTATCCGACCTGGACGGCACGCTGGTGCCCCGGGAATCGTTCAAGCTGGACGCGCGGACGGTCGCGGCGTTCCGGGCGGCGCGGGCGGCTGGCGCGAGGATCATCATAGCGTCCGGGCGCAGCGGCGCGTCGACGCGTCCATACGCCGATGAGTTGCGCGGCGGACTGCGCGCGGACGACCATTACATCGCGTGCAACGGCGCCCAGGTGTTGGATGGCAGCGGCGCGGTGATCCATGAGACCGCCATACCGGTCGAAGCGGCCCACGCCGCCATGCGGTGGCTGAGGGAGCGCGGCGTGTACACGCAAGCGTATGAGGAGACGGGCTTCGTCTACGAGATGGAAAGCGCGTACGCCGACGCGTACTCCAGGTCGTCCGGACTGCCCAGCCGCAGGGTGGACGACCTCATCCAATTCCTGGATAAACCCGTGGTAAAACTGCTGGGCGTGGACGATCCGGCGCGTATAGCGGGGTTAGTGGCCGAGGCTGGCGAGGCGTTCAAGGGAATATTATGCTGCACAACGTCCGAGCCGCAGTTCCTTGAGATATCGCATCCGGACGTATCCAAGGGGAACGCGCTGCGGTACCTGTCGGAGGAATTGGGGTTCGACGCGGCTGGGACGCTGGCGTTCGGGGATTCGCTCAACGACCTGTCGATGCTGGAGTGGGCAGGCGTTAGCGTCGCGACTGGCAACGCCCGCGACGAGGTGAAGGCGCGGGTCAACCGCGTGTGCGGGACGTGCGCGGAGCGCGGGCCAGCGGCGGTCATTGAGGAATTGCTGGCGGAAGGACGAATATGATCCAGGCGAAACGTTTCGTGGACGCGCTGAGCCTGGAGGTGCTGGCGCCCTCCACGCGCGAAGGCTGGGATATCAAGGCGACTGACCTGAACCGTCCCGGCATGCAGCTGGCGGGGTTCTTCGAATATTTCCCGCACGAGGGACCGCAGGTGATCGGCCGCGTGGAGATGACATATCTGGAGAGCCTGCCGCCCGAAGTTAGGCATGAGCGGCTGGAGCGGTTCTTCTCGTACGACATCCCGTGTATCATACTGTGCCGGAGCATGCGCTGCCCGCCGGACATGGAGGCGTTCGCGCGCGCGAAGGATGTGCCCGTTTACCAGAGCGCGTTGTCGACGATGCGGTTCGTCAGCGGGTGCATACTCTACCTGAACGCGCAGCTCGCGCCGCGCCAGACGCTCCACGGCGTGCTGGTGAACGTTTACGGCGTTGGGATACTGCTGACCGGGGAATCCGGCGTGGGCAAGAGCGAGTCCGCGCTGGAACTGGTCAAGCGCGGACACCAGCTGGTCGCGGACGACGTGGTGGACGTGCGGCGCGTGACGGACCAGCGTCTGGTAGGCGAGGCGCCGGAGATGGTACGCCACTTCATGGAGATACGCGGCATTGGCATCATCGACATACGCGCGATGTACGGCATAGGCGCGGTCGTGCGCAGCAAGACCATCGACCTGGTGATCCATCTAGAGATGTGGGTGAAGGACCGCGAGTACGACCGGCTGGGCCTTACCACCGAGCACAGCGCGATCATGGGCGTACAGGTGCCGCTGATGGTCATCCCCGTCCAGCCTGGGCGGAACCTAGCGATAGTCATAGAGGTGGCGGCGCGGAACTATACGTTAAAACACACGGGCTACAACGCGGCGATGGAACTGGATAAGCGGCTGATGTCGATGGTCAGCGAAGCCGCGAACGCTCCGCCGTCGATGCCCGGCGAGTCTGATTGGTAAACCATACCAACAAACCGCAAGGAGGTTTCCATATATGGTAAGGATTGGCATAGACCTGGGCGCGACCAACATCGCCGTCGGGGTCGTCACGGACGACGGGACGATACTCCACAAGGTCGAGGCGCCTACGCTGGCGTCGCGGCCGTGGCAGCCGGTCGTCGCGGACATGATCGCGCTGACGCGGCGCGCCCTAAGCGAAGCGGGCTTCACGCTGGACGACCTGCGCTCGATAGGCGTGGGCGTGCCGGGCACCGCGATAGGCGGCGTAGTCGTGTTCTGCACGAACCTGGGCTGGCATGACGTGCCGCTGGAGCGGACGTTCCGCGAGGCGATCGACAAGCCATTATACATTGATAATGACGCGAACGTCGCGGGACTGGCCGAGGCGATGGCAGGGGTAAGCGCGGGCGCGCCCAACTCGGTATTCCTGACGCTGGGCACAGGCCTGGGCGGTGGGATCATCATCAACAAGAGGATATACACCGGGGCGCACGGCGTCGGCGGCGAGCTAGGCCACTTAACATTCATAGCGGACGGCGAGATGTGCACATGCGGCAAGCGCGGCTGCCTTGAGCGGTACGCGTCGGCGACGGGCATGATCCGACAGGGCGGCGAGGCGATACGCACGCATCCCCACAGCGCGTTGGCGAAGGCGGCGGGCCAGGACCCGGCGAACCTGACGGCCAAGCTGATAGTGGACCAGGCCAGGGCCGGCGACCCGACCGCTATGATGGTATTCGACCGATATGTACACTACCTCGCGCAGGGGATCAACTCGATCATCAGCTTCATCGACCCTGACATGATCGTGCTGGGCGGCGGCGTGTCGAAGGCCGGAGCGTTCCTGCTGGACGCGGTGCGGCTCGCGCTGACGAACTACATATTCTTCCGGACGCTCCCCTACGCGTCCATCGAGCTGGCCTCGCTGGGCAACGACGCCGGGATAATCGGCGCGGCGATGCTGGGCGAGTAGCCCGCCGTGGCTGGATCGCCGTCATTCATCGACGCGCTGGCCGAAGGCTGCGCCGAGATGGGCATAACCCTCCCGCCCGGCGCCGCTGAGCGGTTCCAGCTATACGACGCGATGCTGCGCGAGGAGAACCAGCGGCAGAACCTCACGCGCGACCTGGACGCGCCAGACTTCGTCCAACGCCTGTACCTGGACTCGCTTACCCCGCTGGCGATGGCGCTGCCCGGAACGCGGGCGGTGGACGTGGGCTCGGGCGCGGGGTTCCCCGGCGTTCCGCTGGCAATTATGCGGACTGATATAACGTTTACGCTGCTGGACTCATTAGGGAAGCGGTGCGCGTTCCTGGGGCGGGTGGCGTCTGGGCTGGGTCTGGACGCGGAGGCGGTCCACTCCCGCGCGGAGGATTTCGGCAGGGATAAGAAGCGCCGCGGTACGTATGACCTGGCGTTCAGCCGCGCGGTCGCCCCGCTGCCGGTATTGCTGGAATTGACCGTGCCGCTGCTGAAGGCTGGCGGCTTAATGGTCGCGCACAAGGGGCCGTCCGTCGTGGATGAGTATCCGTCGGCGAGGAGGGCGGCGGCCGCGCTGGGCGCGAGGCTTCTTGATCCGGTCGAGGCGGGCGCGCCGGGAACCGGATCGCGGCACGTGTTGGTGACGGCGCGGGCGGTCAAACCGTGCCCGGGCATATATCCGCGCAAGGCGGGCGCGCCGGGGCGCGAGCCGTTGGGCTGACCATCGCCTTATACCATACAGAAAATATAAGGAGGGATCGCCGTGAACGCATTGCCCGGCGCGTCGTCCGCGCCCGTAAGGTCCCGCTTCACATCGCTAGAGCGGGGCTGGATCCTCTACGACTGGGCGAACTCCGTCTACGCCACGATCATGATGGCGGCGGTGTTCAGCGCGTTTTTCACCGGACTGGTGGATGATCCGCGCGGCGGCGACTACTGGTGGAGCATCGGCACCACCATTTCCGTATTGGTCGTGGCGGTTATGGCCCCGGTCGCCGGGGCGTTCGCCGACTACAAGGGTTACAAGAAGAAGCTGTTCGGCGCGTTCCTCGCGGTCGGGCTGGTGTTCACGGGGCTATGCGCGGTTACCGACAATTGGCGGTTTTTGCTGGTTGGCTACATACTCTCTCACATCGGGTTCAGCGGCAGCTGCCTGATATACGACAGCTTCCTGCCGGACGTGACGACCCCTGAGCGGATGGACCGCGTGTCCGGCTGGGGCTTCGCGATGGGGTACATCGGCGGCAGCACGATCCCCTTCCTCGCCAGCATCGCGTTGATCCAGTTCGGCCCGTCGCTGGGTCTTGGCACGGCGGCGGCGGTGAAGCTGTCCGTACTGCTGACGGTTGTATGGTGGGGACTGTTCTCGATACCGTTCCTGCGGAACGTGAAGCAGGTGGGATATGTCGAAAAACCACAGAGCGGCGTGCTCCGCGCCACGTTCGGCGGCATAGCTCAGACGGCGAGGAAGATACTGGCCGACAAGGGACTGCTGCTGTTCATCATCGCGTACTTCTTCTATATAGACGGCGTGGGCACGATCATCAGCCTGGCCACGAGCTACGGGGCGCAGTTGGGGCTGGGCATGGTCGGGATGATACTGGCGCTGCTGGTGACCCAGATCGTCGCGTTCCCGTTCAGCATACTGTTCAGCAGATTCGCCAGGAAGGTCGGTTCGCTGAACATGCTGACCATCGCGGTTGTGATCTACACGGTGATCTGCGTGGTCGGGTTCTTCATGGGATTCCTGATCGAGCGCGCGGAGATCCCGGTAAAGCTGGACGCGCTGGCGGAACAGGGCGCGGCGATCGCGCGAACCAGCAACCTCACCGTGATCAACCAGGCCCTGATAGACGCCGGAATCCCCGACAGCGCATGGAACGCGCAGCCTATATACACCAGCGCGGTCGCCTCATCGACGATTCTCTTCTGGGTACTCGCGGCGATGGTCGGCACCGTCCAGGGCGGGATTCAGGCGCTGTCACGCTCGTACTTCGGCAAACTCACGCCGCAGCAGCGCGCGGGGGAATACTTCGGATTCTTCGAGATATTCGGGAAGTTCGCCGCCATCGTCGGCCCGCTGCTGTACGCGCTGACCAAGGGGATCACGGGCCGAAGCTCATACTCCATACTATCGCTGATCCTGCTGTTCGGCATAGCGCTGGCGGTCATGGCGGCGAGCCGGAGGCATGCTACTCAAACTTCCGAAGCGTCGAGCCAATGACGGGCAGCGCGTAAGCCAGCCCACGGTACGCGCTGAACATCATCCGAACGCGAAGCGCAAAACAAACAAGCGTTCCAACGCCGCCGATGATCCAGAACGCGATCTCCAACGCGCCGCCGACGAACGGTATATACGCGGCCAGCAGCGCGAGTATCCATACCGCCATAATGAACGCGATCCATATCGCGCCCAGGCCTACCGACTGCACCGAGTAACGCCGTATGGTCCGGCTGCGCGTGTCGGCGAAACACAGGAACAGCCCTGCCAGGAACGACAGCGACGCGAGCGTCGCGGTTAGGTTCACGGTAGGGTTGTTTGATATCACCGCGCCGGCGGGAGTCTCAGGTTCCTGATGATTGTACATATCAGCATCTCCGCGGGCGACGCGCCCTATCGCTTCCCGCCCCCAATCGAGACGGACTGGAGTATCGCCGAGTCGAAGCCGAACCTCGCCTCGTTCTTGCGTTCATGCGCCCGCTCCGCTAGCTCTACCATCCTATCGATCAGCTTCGGGTAGGGCAGGCCCGACGCCTCCCAGAGGTAGTAGGCCAGCGAGCCGGGGATCGTGTTGATCTCGTTGACGTAGAGCGCGTCCGCCGCCGGGTCGATGATGTAATCGATACGAACGACGCCCTTGCAGTCCAACGCGCGGAATATCTCACCGCTCAGCGACTGTATCCGCCCGGTAAGCTCGTCGCTGATCGGCGCGGGGACGCGGCGCTTGAGGTTCGCCATGCCGCCGGGCGATTTCGCGGCGGCCTTACCGGGTTCGCCCAGCTTTGAGCCGTTCGCGCCCGGTATATATTTCTCCTCGAAGGTTAGGAATTCCTGCCAGCTGACGGGCATTTCGCAAACGGAAACCTCCACGTCCTCGTCGAAGCCCAGCGCGGAGCAGTTCACCTCGACAGGATCGACGACGGCTGGCTCGACGAGGGCGCGCCGGTCGTACGAGAACGCGACATCCATCGCGCTAACCAGCTCTTCGCGGGTTTTCGCCCGGGCTATGCCGATCGACGAGCCTAGGTTCGCCGGCTTGACGAACAGCGGGTAAGGGAGTTTCGTCTCGATCTCATCGATGATCGCGGACCGTCGGGCGTCCCACGCGCCGCGCGTCGCCCAGTGGAAGTCCAGTATCGGGAAGCCCATGCCCCGGAACAGCTGCTTCATCGCGATTTTGTCCATGCCGACCGCCGATCCGACCAAACCGCTGGATGTGTATGGGACGTTCATCAGCTCCAGAACGCCTTGGACAGTCCCATCCTCACCGTTCAGGCCGTGGAATATGGGGACGGCCACGTCGATTGTGGCGACAACCTTCAGTTCGGGCCTTGGGCCGCCGAACAGCCGCGGCTTCTCCGACACGGCCAGCAGTGTCCGCGCGTTGGCGGTCAGGTCGGGCAGGACCTTCACGATCCCCGGCGAAGTTGGGTTGAACGGCTTGTACGCGCCCAACTCCTTCAGCGGCTCACCCGTATACCACGCTCCGTCGTGGGCCAGGTACACCGGAACGACGTCATACCGCGACGCGTCCGCCGTCGCCATCCATTGTACGGCGGACACGATCGATACGTCATGCTCGACGCTGCGGCTGCCGAACAATACGGCCATGGTCTTCTTCATGACGACACCTCCTACGACTGATAGTTGTCGGGCAGATCGTTCTCGAACAGAACGGTATCGCCGGGCTTCAATATCTTTGAAAGGATCTCCTGCGCGGCTTTCAGGTCCTCCGCCAGGTGGATGGAGGATTCATCAAAACCCGCGGCTTTGAGCCCGTCCAGTATCGGCTGCGCTCGTTTTACCCCAACAAGTATAACTATATCGACCGCGCCTAACATCGACCCGCCGAACTCGCGGTTCAGCGCGTCCTGCTCATCGCCCAGCTCAACCATGCCGGGCGTGACGAGGACGCGCCGCTGTGGGAATTCGCGCAGCACTGCCAGCGCTGCCCGCGATCCGGCGGGGTTGCTGTTGAACGCGTCGTCAATGACCGTAACGCCGTTAGCGCCGGGCAGCAACTGGAGGCGGTGCTCGACCGGCTGTGCCTTCGCGATGCCCGTCGCGATCCGCTCGGGTGTCAGCCCTAAGAGTTTCGCGACCGTTGCGGCCAACAGTAGGTTGTTGATGTTGTGCTCGCCGAGCAGCTTCGTCTCGCACGCCGTCCTCGTTCCGTCGGCGAACACGATCGTGAACCGGCTGCCCCATGGTCCCGACGTGATGGATTCGGCCTTCACGCCCTCGCCGCCCACGCGCTCGCCGGAGAGGTGCTTGCGCGGTTTGTCTGTTTTGTTGTACAACCCTTCGGCTATCGCGCCGTCGGCGATGAACACCGCGTGCCCGTCGTCCGGCAGGTTCTCAATCAGCTCATACTTGGTATTGGCAATATTATCCTGGCTCTTGAACGTTTCCAGATGCTGCGGGCCGACGGAGGTTATGATCCCGATCGACGGGCGCACAAGCTCGCACAACTCCTTAATGTCGCCGACATGCCTCGCGCCCATCTCCGCGATGAACGCCTGGTGCTCGGGCTTCAACTGTTCGCGAATTACGCGCGTGACGCCCATCGACGTGTTAAAACTGGATGGCGTCGCCAGTACGTTGTACTTCTCGCCGAGTATCGCGGCCAGTATGAATTTTGTCGAAGTTTTGCCGTAACTGCCCGTTATTCCTATCTTGATCAGGTCGGGGCGTTCGCTCAGCATGCGCTGCGCGTCCTTGAAAAATCTATTGTTTATTCGCTTTTCGACGGGTTCGGAGCAGAGCGCGGCGAGCGCGGCAAGCCCGGGCGTGAATATCGGCAGCAGCGGCACGGCCCCGACCCAGCGCGGGACGAACGCCATCAGACACGCGATGGCGAACGTGACGGCCCCCAGCGAGACGATCAGGCGTTTCACGCGCCCGGTCACAACCAATGGTTTCTTCGTTGGCTTCTTCCGGATGTACAGCTCGACCGCGACGCCACCGCCCAGGCTCACCAGCATGGCGGCGGCCATCCACATAAACACCCACGCGTCGCGCATCGTCAAGGCCCGAGGCCGCGCGTACCACATGAAACCCAGCGACGCCAGCCCGAACACCGCCGCGCTGAACATCGCGCACGCCACTCCGGGCATCAACGCGCGGATGATGTTGTCGCCGACAGCGCGTCGGTATCCGGGCAGCTGGTAACTCTCCAGCTGCAGCAGGTGCAGGGGGATTCGCGCGGCCAGCACGGTCATCAGCGCGGCGGTCAGGCAAAACGGCAGCCCGATCAGGAAATCCAACCCATCAATCATAGGTAACTCCCTTTTGCTGTGTCAGTTCAATATGAATTGCAGCGCGATCCGGCAGAACCGATCCGGCTGCTCGATGTACGCGAAGTGGCTGCCGCCTTCCAGCGTGACGAGCCCCGCGTCCGGGATAAGCTCGGCCATCCGCCGCCCCATCCACAGCGGGGTCTCGGTGTCGTTATCACCCCATAACAACAACACGCTCGCGCGGACGTTCGGCAGTTCCGGCTCCAGGTCCGTGTTGACCAGCAGCACGAACGTCCGGCGCGTCCCCTCGTCCAGCGCTTTGTAATCCGCCGAACCGAACACGCCGCGCAGCTTTGCCCGCGCGTGTTCGGGCGCGTCGCCGAATATATGTAATTTATCTAAACCATCAAGTGAGCCTCGCAGTATTTTATACAATCGGGCGCGTACTCGCCGCTTGGTCGTCTGCTTGCCGCGCAGTCCAGCCGCTCCGGTCAGAACCAGTTTGCCGACCAGTTCAGGCCTGTCGAGAGCCAGCCGCAACGCGACGCGCCCACCGTTCGAGTGGCCGATTACATGGCATCCGTTTATGCCAACCTTCATAACGAAGTCGGCGGTCATCGCGGCGAAAGCCCTAGCGTCCCACGGTTCGGGCGGGCGGCCGCTCTTGCCGTGTCCAGGGAGGTCCAGCGCGGTCACGCGGCAGTATGGCGACAACCGTTCGATGATAGGCCGCCACAACGTAACGTCGCAACCCCAGCCGTGCAGCAGCAGTACATTGGGACCCTGCAGCCCGGACTGTTCATAGTAGACGCTAACCCCGCGCGTTTCGACAAACATTGGACCTCCGACCGTTACTGATTCATAAGCGGAATCGTTCATTAGTATACGCTTCGCGCCGCCATCCAAACCATGGAAACACGCGCCGACGCCAATAATATAGAATGTACCACACCCAAACGCTCTAATCAACCCCAGGACGCGCCTTGACAACCGCGCCTCGCTCGATTATCATATAACAATAACCTGTTTGGAGGCTTACGCCATGCCCCACGAACGATTCCATTATGGATCACTAACCGAATTTGAGCAGACAGCCGCCCGCGAATCGGCGTGGCTTCCGCTCAGCGAGGACCTGTCCACGCTGTCGAGGCCGCTGACCATGCGCAACCATACGTTGTCAAACCGAATAGCCATACAACCAATGGAAGGCGCGGACGGTACGCTTGACGGTTCGCCGGGCGAGTTGACGGTAAGGCGGTACGAGCGTTTCGCGGCTGGCGGCGCCGCGCTGATCTGGTTCGAGGCCGTAGCCGTCATTCATGAGGGCCGCGCCAACCCGCGCCAGCTGATGCTGACCGAACACAACCTTGACGCGTACAAGCGCCTCGTTGACAGAATCCGAGAGGTCGGTATCCACGCTAATGGTTATGCCCCATTGATAATTATGCAAGCCACACATTCCGGGCGATATTCCAAACCCGAGGGCGCGCCCAACCCGCGCATCGCTTACAATAATCCGCTGTACGAGGATACGCCGCTGCCAGCGTCCGCCATTCTCTCCGATGGAGAGCTGCGTCAAATCGAATCGGCGTACGGCACAACCGCCGCTTTAGCTGAACGCGCCGGGTTCGATGGCGTTGACGTCAAGGCGTGCCACCGATACCTGATAAACGAATTGTTGTCGGCATACAACCGTCCCGGCGAGTACGGCGGCGGCCTGCCCAACCGCGCCCGCTTCCTGTTTAACGCGATGGAATCAACACGCTCCAGCCTTTCCTCCAACATGATCCTGACCACGCGCTTAAACGTGTACGACGGTTTCCCGTATCCGTACGGCTTTGGCGTAAAGCCGTACGCCAAGCCCGAGGACGAGTTAACGCCAGACCTGTCCGAACCACTGAAGGTTGTCAGTGAGCTTCTAAGCAGGTTTGACTTGCCCGTCATCGATATAACTATCGGCAATCCTTACAAGAATCCCCACGTGAACAGGCCATACGACGCGGGTGGTTACGTTCCCGACGAACATCCTTTGGTTGGATTATCGCGTATGACGCAGTGTGTCTCGACCGTGCAGTGCGCTTTCCCACAACTTGCGGTTATCGGTTCGGCGTTTACATATCCGCGGCAATTCTCGCCAGCGTTGGCTTCCGGCATGCTTTATGGCAATCATTGCCAAATGGCGGGGTTCGGGCGCATGGCTTTGGCTTACCCGGATTTCGCGAATGACATACTCCATTCAGGTGGCTTAGACGTTAAAAAGGTGTGCCTGACCTGCGGACAATGCGCTGGACTGTTGAGGCAGGGCAAGCCCGCGGGTTGTGTAGTCCGCGATGCGGAATATCGAAAGGTGAACGCGTAATGAGCGGAGATCGTCGTAAACTTGCGGTTGTAACCGGTTCTACGCGCGGTATCGGCAGGGGAATAGCCGACGCGCTGTGGGACGATGGTTATATGGTCATATATAGCGGAACTGGCTCGACGCGCCCCGACAACTTACCGGACGACCGCCCCTACCAACCGTGTGATGTGAGCAATGCCGACCAGCGGGACGCGCTGATAGACTTCATCCTCCGCGAATACAACCGTTTGGATGTATTCGTCAGCAACGCGGGGGTTGCTCCAACCGTCCGGCTCGATGTTCTGGACACAACCCCTGATAGTTACGACCGCGTAATGGGGATCAACCTGCGCGGAGCGTTCTTCCTTGCGCAACGGGCGGCGAAGGCAATGCTGGCCTTGCGTCAGCAACCGCCGCCCGACTATTCGCCACGAATGATTTTTGTAACGTCCATCTCGGCTTACGCGGTATCAACCAACCGCGCGGAGTACTGCGTCTCGAAGGCTGGGTTGTCGATGGTCTCACAACTATTCGCGGCGCGTCTCGCGGCGGAAGGCATACCCGTGTTCGAGATACGCCCCGGAATCATCGAAACCGACATGACAAGCGGCGTCAAGGAGAAGTACGAGGCCATGATTGCGGACGGATTAACACCAATAAGGCGTATCGGTGATCCATCGGATGTTGCGCGGATGGCGCGAGCCGCATGCTCCGGGTTGTTGGATTTCACAACCGGACAGGCGCTGAACGCGGACGGCGGTTATCACGTTAGAAGGTTGTGACCATGCGTATAACTGACGCGCAAACGGTCGTGATAGGTTCCGGATGCGCCGGGCTGAACGCGGCGGACTGGCTGCTCGACCTGGGCGCGGCGGGTGTTATACTTGTCACGGAGGGGATGGATCGCGGAACCTCGCGCAACGCCGGGAGCGATAAGCAAACCTACTATAAGTTGTCGCTGTCCGGCGCGGCGGGCGACTCACCCGAAGCTATGGCGCGTGACATGCTGTCGGAAGGCGTCAACGCTGACAACGCTTTGGCGGAAGCCGCAGGCTCCGCGCAATCATTCTTCAAGTTGGCAAGCCTAGGCGTGCCATTCCCTCACAACAACTTCGGGGAGTATGTGGGATACCAAACAGACCACGACTCGCGGTCTCGGGCCACATCCGCCGGACCGCTAACCTCGCGGCTGATGACAGAGGCTCTCGAAGCGTCGGCACGACAGAAAGGTTTGCGCATTCTTGACAACACCATGGCGTTTAAAATACTCACCTTCGACAGACAGGCAGTAGGCGTTCTGTGCCTCGACACGACAACCAGTGAGTTTCACGCCCTCCGCTGCGCACATATCATCCTGGCGACAGGCGGTCCAGCCTACATCTATTCGTCGTCGGTGTATCCGCTGAGGCATACGGGCATGACCGGAATGGCGTTGGCGGCAGGCGCGGCGGCTTCCAATTTACATCAATGGCAGTATGGATTAGCGTCAACGGATTTCCGTTGGAACGTATCGGGCAGTTATCAGCAGGCGCTGCCTCGATACGTCGCGGTTGATGAAACGGGCGTTGAACATGAATTCCTACCAGAAGTTTTATCGACACGCGAGGCGACACGGCTAACTTTTCTAAAAGGATATCAATGGCCGTTTGACACGCGGAAGGTAAACGCGTCATCGCGAATTGACCTGCTAACGCATCAGCAGATTCATACATTCAGGCGGCGTGTTTATATGGATTTCTTACATAATCCAATGGGTTGGACTGATGACTTACGGTTGTTAGACGATGAAACGCGAACATATCTTGAGAAATCCGGCGCAACCCAATCCACACCGATTGAGCGTTTGTCGCGCATGAACCGGCCCGCCATAGAGTTGTACCGTTCACATGGCATTGACCTTAACACAACCATGCTTCGTGTCGAGGTGTGCGCCCAGCATTGCAACGGCGGGTTGAGCGTAGACAGCGACTGGCAAACAACTATTCGTGGTTTATACGCGGCTGGCGAGGCGGCAGGCACCTTCGGCGCGTACCGTCCGGGCGGCTCGGCGTTAAACTCAACGCAAGTAGGATCAATGCGGGCGGCAAAACATATTGTATTGCATCAGCTGAAGATGCCCCAGCAGTCGGTTGTTAACACTGCGCTTAGCAGCATAGTTATACCAATATATCCCAATCCCAGTGAATGCATACGCAGCTTCCAGTCACGCATGAGCGCTGTAGGAGCACACCTTAGAGATGTAGAAGCCTTGCGCGAACTACGCAGCGAGTTGCGTGAGTTGCGGGCAATCGCACAACCTTTAGCGGTAGATGATCAAAAACTCACAGCGCGCGGCGATCTAGTCGAGCAACTCAAACTCAACGATATGCTGTATACACTCGACGCAGTTATAGACTCAATGGTATTTTCTGCTAGTTTCTATGGAAGTACGGGCGCGGGATTGATACTTGATAAGACCGGAGGCTACGTTCCACACAACGACAAACAGCAAAACTGTGTTACAGAAACCATAACTAACCGTCACGCAAGCGCTTCACGAGCGGTTCCAGTGAGGCCGTTCCCTGACCGTGACCTGTGGTTTGAATCAGTATGGAAGTCCTATCGCGAAGATTTCCGGTAGGTTTTGTTTGATGGCTTCGGGGTCTCCGCGTCAAACACAACCTGCGCCCGCGATTCGCGTGCCTGCTGCACCAGCCTGGCCGCCATCTTACGCGCCGCCTCGCGGAAGCGCTCCACCGAACCATGCCCAGCGGCTATATCGCTCAACGCTTTCTCCCACTTTCCCGTCAATTCCGGCTCCGCTACGACGCCCGGCACCACTTCAATCAATCGCATACCTTTATCCGTCGCGACGATCGTCTTGCCGCGCCGTTCGGCATAGCCGACCTGGATCAGCCGCTCGATAGTCGCGGCGCGTGTGGCTGGGGTGCCCAGTCCGCCAGCTCGCATCGCTTCGCGTAACGCCTCGTCCTCGATCTCGCGGCCAGCATGCTCCATCGCGGCCAGCAGGGTCGAGTCGGTCAGCGGCGCGGGCGGTTTGGTTTTGTCCTCCTTCACAACCACATCGCGTACCACGCGCGTGTCGCCAACGGCCAGCGCGGGCAGCGTCTGTTCGCCGGACGGACTATCGTTCCGCTTGTAAACCGCCTTCCAACCATTTTGGATCACAACGCGGCCTGTGCTGATGAACGAATGGCCAATACTGCTGGTTGTGACGCGCGTTTGCTCATAAACATGGCTGGGAGAGAACGCCGCCGCGAGGTTTTTGCATACGATACCATAAACGCCTCGCTCTTCCGGCGTGAGCTTGTCAAAACCCGAAGTTTTACCAGTCGGCAGTATCGCGTGGTGGTCAGAGACCTTGGCCGCGTCGAACACCCTGCTGGACCTGGGCAACGGCTGGGCGAGGATCGGCGCGATAAACGTCGAAAGTTCGCCGAACGCGCTCACCGCGCCTTTCATCGCTCCGGGCAGCCTATCCCGCAAGTCGTCCGTGAGGTAGCGGCTATCCGTGCGCGGGTAGGTGATCAATTTGTGCTTTTCATATAACGATTGCGCGGCCTCTAGCGTTTGCTTTGCCGTCAGGCCTAACAACCGATTTGCTTCCCGCTGCAGGTTTGTCAAGTCTAACAGTTGTGGCGGTAGATCCGTCTTCTTGGATTTCTCGACGGCGTCGACACGCGCTGGCTTACCGCGCACCGCGTCAGCCGCCGCTTGCGCTGTCGCGGCGTCCCACACTCGCGGTTCCTTGGTCTGCGGATCGACTAGATTTCCGGTGTAATCGCCGAAATCCGCCGTAACAATCCAATACGGTTTGGGCACAAACGCGTCGATAGCCTTGCGCCGACGCGCCAGCAACGCCAGCGTAGGCGTCTGCACGCGGCCGATTGACAACAACACGTTGTAACGCAACGTAAAAGCGCGGCTGGCGTTCATTCCGACGAGCCAGTCCGCCTCCGATCGGCACCTTGCGCTCTCGTACAGCGCGTCGCAGCTTGTACCGGGCCGCAGCCTCGCGAATCCCTCGCGGATCGCCTCGTCGGTCATGCTGGATATCCACAACCGATCGAATGGTTTCTGACAACCAGCCATTTGGTAGATATAACGGAATATCAATTCGCCTTCGCGACCAGCGTCCGTCGCGCAGATGATCCGCTCGATCGACGGGTCCTGCATCCAATTTTTGACAATCGCGTACTGCGATTTGGTTTGAGGAATCACTTTAAGCGGTATGGTTGTGGGAATAATAGGTAAATCCACATCGCGCCAGCGTTTCCACTGCGGGTTGATCTCGTCAGGCTCCCGCAGCGTCACCAGGTGACCGACTGCCCACGTGACCACGTATCCGCCGCCCGTGAGACAGCCGTCGCCCGTGGTCCGCGCAGATAAAACCCGCGCCAAATCACGCGCGACGGAGGGTTTCTCCGCCACAACCAGAACGCGTAGCGGCTGATCGGGCTTTGGCGTAACGCGCTTTGAGCCGACCGCCGGCGCGTTTGGCTTCGCGTCAGGCTTTGGCGAGGCGCGTTTTGATGGCCGCGAGGAATTCATCCGTTGACAATGCCTCCATTGGCGCGACGCTGAGCGGCGTCAGGTCGCGCGTGGCTTGACCGCCTTCTATCACATCGACGCACGCAAGTTCCAGCCTATTGGCGAAATTTACTAAATCAGCGTTGCCGTCGATCTCGCCGGACTTCCGTAACGCTCCCGTCCAGGCGAATATCGTCGCGACAGGGTTGGTCGACGTCGTCTCCCCTGCTAAAAACCTGCGGTAGTGGCGCGTCACCGTGCCATGCGCGGCCTCGTACTCAAACTGCCCGTTCGGGCTTACCAGCACGCTGGTCATCATCGCCAGCGAACCGAACGCCGCCGACACCATGTCGCTCATCACGTCGCCGTCGTAATTCTTGCACGCCCAGACGAACCCGCCCTCCGAACGGACAACCCGCGCCACAGCGTCATCTATCAACATATAATAATAATTAATACCGACGGTTGTGAAAGCGTCCCTGAACTCCAACTCGAAGACGCGCTCGAACGTATCCTTGAAGTGGTGGTCGTAACGTTTGCTGATCGTGTCCTTGGCCGCGAACCAGAGGTCCTGGCCGACGGACAGCGCAAAGCGGAAGCACGACCGCGCGAAGGCCTCGATCGACGCGTCCGTGTTGTAAACGGCTTGCAGGATACCCGCGCCAACGAATTGGTGTATCGGAACAGTCGTCATGACACCGTCGGCGTCGGTGAACGCCAGTTCCGCCGCGCCCGCTCCGGGCACGCGCATCTCAACGCCTTTATATATGTCTCCATAAGCGTGTCTTGCTATAACGATCGGCTTCTTCCACGTGCGAACGGTCGGGAGGATGTTCCTGACCGTTATCGGGGCGCGGAAAACTGTGCCGTCCAGCGCGGCGCGGAGAGTCGCGTTCGGGCTGGGCCACATCTGTTTTAGATTGTACTCCTCCACGCGCTGCGCGTTCGCGGTGATTGTGGCGCACTTCACGCCCACTCCCAGGCGTTTTATCGCCTCCGCCGCTTCACGCGTCACCACATCTCCGGTGCGGTCGCGCTCGGGCAAGCCCAGGTCGTAGTACTCGGTGTACAGCGCGACGAACGGCGCCAGCAGCGTTTCCTTGATCTTCCGCCACAGTACGCGGGTCATCTCGTCGCCGTCCATCTCGACGATCGGGTGGCGCATGATTATGCGTTCATCACTGCTCATAAGGCATATCCTCACTTCCACGCTGGTCGCTCATGAAATTCATCAGGCATCCGGCGGCGAGGATCCGTCGCTCCCGCTCGTTCAAACCCTCCAGTTTTAACGCCAGTGTTTCAGGCGGATTGCTGGATCCCTGTTTGATCAGCAACCCGACAAACGTCTCGCGGCCATCGAGCACGCCCGCGCGGATGTCCGGGACGAACAGCCTGTCACCGGGCCGCAGGTCGATCCTCACACCCTCCGCCAGCGTAAATGGTATGAGGCCCCAGTTTACGCAGTTGCCCTTGTAGCGTTTGGTCGCGTAAGCTTCGCACAGGTTCGCCGTGCCGCCCAGCACACGCTGGCACGACGCGGCCTGTTCCCGGGCGGAGCCGTCGCCGGGACGACGCGCGAACACGGCTGAACCGAACTGCGTCGATTTCAACAAATCCACCGCCTTGCGGCTCGGGTCGCGCTCAACAACCTTACGCAGTGAATCCATCAGCGTCAGCGACTTTATCCCCTTGACGCGCTCACGCTCGATCGACTGGATGGCCTTCGCCCGCTGCGCGTACCTCGGCTCGCGGCGCGACAGGGTGAACTCCGCTAACCGCATCGGATTAGAGCGGTAGCTGGATGTTTCGCCCGACGGGATAAGCTCGTCGGTTGTGGTGACCTCGTCCATTATCACCGCCGCGAACTCGATCAGCGCGTGTTCGCCTAACTGCGGGATCGGCGGCCAGTCCGCGATGTTCGGGCCGAACACCAGCGGCGCTTCGGGCCGCGGCCTGCCCCAGCCGTTGTACACCATCCGATTGTATATCGCGCCGTCCCACTCGTCGGCCAGCGCGTCGAGCAGCCCCATCTCCACGTCCAGCGGGTAAGGCGTTCCGGCGTCAGTCGCGGGGGTCAGCCGCCCCCCGTTCCGCGCGGTCATCGCTATCGACCGCGCGTCCATCAGCGCCACGCACGACAGTTGTCCATCTCCCGGTTTTGAGCCCTCGCGGTTAGGGAAGTTGCGCGTCGTGTGGCGGATCGAGAACGCTCCGCGCGCCGGGACGTCGCCCGCTCCGAAGCACGGCCCGCAGAAACAGGGCTTGACGACCGCGCCTTCAGCGGTCAGTTTGGCCAACGCGCCGGCCTTATCCAGCGCGAGGGCAACCTGAACGCTCGCCGGGTAGACCGACAGGCTGAAACCGTCGCTGCCGATCGACCCGGACGACAGTATCGCGGCCGCCGCGATCAGGCTCGACGCGAGGCCGCCAGCGCAGCCCGCGATGATCCCCTGGTCCGTCCAGAACGCGCCGTCCCGCAGCTTGCCCCGCAGGTCCAGCGTAACCTGGCCGTCGGTCAATGACAGCACTTCTTCCTCAATCCGTTTCAAATATTCGGTAGGATTACCCAAAAACTGTTCTATTGGCATCGCGTTCGATGGATGGAACGGCAACGCGATCATCGGCTCGACCGTATCCAGGTCGATCTCGATCAACGCGTCATACCTCGCGCCTTCGCGGGGATGGATCTCGCGGTAAGCGTCCTCACGCCCGCGCTTGGCCAGATACTCGCGCGTCAGGCCGTCCGTTTCCCAGATGCTGGAAAGACACGTGGTCTCGGTGGTCATCACGTCCAGCGCGATCCGGTCGTCCATCGTGAGCGAGGCGATCCCCGGACCGACGAACTCCAGTATTTTGTTCCGCGCCAGGCCCTGCGCGTAAACCTGGGCGCACAGCGCCAGCGCGACATCCATCGGCCCAACGCCCACCCGCATTCCGCCCGTCAGGTAAACCAGCGCGACGGGAGCGTCAGGCATGTCGTACGGCACGCCCAACAGTTGTTTAACCAGCTCGCCGCCGCCCTCGCCAATGCCCAGGCAGCCGAACGGCCCATAGCGCGTGTGGCTGTCCGAGCCCAGTATCATCCGTCCGCCGCCCGCCAGCGTCTCCCGCGCATACTGGTGGATGACCGCCATGTTCGGAGGAACGTATATGCCGCCATACTTTTTCGCCGCGGACAGGCCGAAGCGGTGGTCGTCCGCGTTGATCGTGCCGCCCACCGCGCACAGGCTGTTATGGCAGTTGGTCAGCGCGTACGGCATCGGAAAGCGCGTCAGCCCGCTGGCCCGGGCGGTCTGCAGTATCCCCACGTACGTGATGTCGTGGGAGAGGAGGCTGTCAAACGTTACGCGGCTGCCGCCATGCGCCTCCAGCACGGACTCAGCCATCGTGCCGGACGGTCCCGCCCGGCGCTGCCACGGCCCCAGCAAAACGGGCTTGCCGCCCATCAGCGAGCAGGGTTTGTTGACTGCGTGAATCATTCGCTCTCCTTAGCGGCGAACGCCTCCCAGGTCAGGGGATCCGCGCCGACGGGCGCCGCGCCGTTAGGCAGGTCGTTGGCTAACAACGTAAGAGTGTGCGTATACTCCTGCTCAATGCGCATCAGTTTATCCTCGCCGTTGAATTCCAGCGTGGAGTATTTCGCCCCGTCCTGGCCGAACGCCTCCTCCGCGCCGAACCACGCCTGGCCCGAACCGACGCGCACCATGTATTCGCCCGGAGCGATACCGATGGTCGTCGTCTCGCCGCCGGGCACGAACAGCGACGCCGCGAACCCGCCGTCACGCGCGTATATCTTGACCAGACACGCCGTGTCGGACGGGTACGTCGAGAGGATCTTAAGCTCGGCCAACGTACCGCGGTACGCCCCGGCGCGTTCCAACGCCCCGGCGGACGGCCACGGCTGGACGCACATCGCGGCGCGGTCCGCGCTGTCCCCGTACGATCCCAGCGACATGAACAAAGAATACGCCGAATAATACTGCTGGTTGCTGAACAAACGCTCCGCCCGCAGCGTGTCTATCAACTCTGTCGGCGCGTCGGGATACAGTGACCGCGCCAACGCAGCGTCACGGCCAGCGACCATCGCGAACACCAGCGACTCGAACGCCCGCTGGTCCAGCGAATCGCCGACCGTCTCTCCAAGCGCGTCCCGGAACACCGACTGATATGCCGTGATCGTCTGCGAACCCGCCTGGCCGTCGGCCTTGATCCCCGCGCCGAGGTCTATCAGCATGGCCTGGAATGCCTTCGCGTTCTCGCCGGACGCTCCGCGCGTCAAGGTCTTGCCATCGCGCAGGTACGCGTAGAGGTTGTTGAAGGATTCATTCTGTAAATATAACAGCGCTCCTTCTATACCTAACACGGCCGGCGCGGATTCTGTCGACGCAATTTCCGGGATATGTAAATATTTCGCCAACACCCCCGCAAACCCCTCAATCTGACTGGATTCGCTAGGAAGCGGCAATTTCTTCCAAATAGTCGTCGTGCCCTCCGCGAACTGTGACACGTCGATCGCATCGCCGTATTCGGAGGCTAGCGTCGCCGCCGCGACCGTTTCTTTTGTAGACGAATCTATAACGGTTATGGTTAATATGCAGTTATACGCGTTCAGGTATCCGCCGTACTGTCCGGCGGATGGATACCGCGCGTCCAGTATAACGAACAGTCCCGCTTGGTTGGGGTCATCCGTTATCGTTATGGGCTGGCCGTCCAGTCGCGAGGCCAGGTCCTCCGTGACGGCGGCCAGCTCCGACGCCAGCTCATCCAGCGCGGCGTTGGGATTTTGGGATACGGGGCCGCTGGCGGGGCGGTACTCGCTGTCCTCGCCGAGGACCAACAGCGCGGCGTTGGGACGCGGGCTCGACGGGCGCAGCGTTGACGAGTCCGCGCCATACGCCAGGCGCAGCGCGACATCCGTCCAGACCACGCCGCGACGCGCCGCGCCCGGCTCAGCGGCCAGCCCGGTTGTCGCGCGCACGATGAGCGCGGCGGCCAACAGGCCTCGTATGGTGACGCGAAGCGATGGATGCCCCAGCATGCGTTAAACCCCTTTCGTACGACCCGGCGGGCGCGTTAATCCCATATATAAGACGATTGTCTCACGCGCGTTGCTCCTGCCGCCACAGCGCGACAAGCCCCTTCTCCTTATCGGTGAGGCCGGCGCGTTCCAGCAGGTCTGGGCGGCGTTCCAGCGTGATCCGCAGCGACTGCTCACGCTTCCACGCGGCGATGGCGGCATGGTTGCCACCGATCAGCACGTCGGGCACGGCGGCGCCGTTCACAACGCGCGGGTGTGTATACTGCGGGTATTCCAACAAACCCGCGTCGGAGAAACTCTCATCCCGCGCGGACTCGCTGGAACCCAGCACGCCCGGAACCAAGCGCGACACCGCGTCGACCAGCACGATCGCCGCCGGCTCGCCCCCGGTCAGGATGTAATCCCCGATGGAGATCTCCTCATCCACGCACGCGTCCAACGCGCGTTGGTCGATCCCTTCGTAATGGCCGCACAACAACGCCAGGTTGTCATACCGCGCCAGCCGCTCGACCACGCGTTGCGTCAACACCGATCCACGCGGCGACAGCGACACGCGACGGCCGCTGGCGGGATCAAACGGCGGACGCGACGCGTACTCCATCGCGTCGATGACCGGCTGCGCGTACATCACAAGGCCTGGCCCGCCGCCGAACGCGTAATCGTCCGCCTTGTGACGCTTATCCCGCGTGAACGACCGTATGTCGACCGTCTCTATCTCGACCAGCCCGGATCGCGACGCGCGGCCAACCACGCTCGACTTCAGCGCGTCGAACATTTCAGGAAACAGCGTCAGTATCCGGACACGCATCAGTCGAACACTGCCGTTTCGTTCAACCGCCCGCGGTCGAGCGTGACGCGCCTGGCCGCGACATCCACCGCCGTCACGACAAACTTAAGCGCGGGCGTCAAAATGGAGCCCGTCGCGGTCCTGATCACGTAAACGTCGTTGCCGCCTGGCTGGAGCACATCCTCCACCTCGCCGATAAACGCGCCCGCCTCGTCATACGCCCCGCAACCGATCAGGTCGCAGATGAACTCCGCCTCCGGATCGGACTTCACCGCGTGGGCGCGGTCGACATACAGCCACTGGCCGCGCAGCGCCTCCGCCTGGGCGCGGTCAGCCACGCCTTCCAGCGCGATCACCACGCCGCCAGCCCCGACCACACGCGCCGACATCACGCGGCATGACTCGAACACGCCGCCGCGCTCCATATACACGAGCGGCAGCGCCTGCGCCGAGCCGAACCGCGCCGGATCATCCGTACACGGATCAACCCGCACCTCCCCGCGCAGACCGTGCGGGCGGGTCACGCGGCCTATCCGGATGTACGGCTGCAGCATACGCGCCCCGTCCGCTACACGATCTCGACGAATACGGGCAGCGGGTTCTTCAGCGTGGCGGCCTTGACCACCGCGCGGATGGCGCGGGCGATGCGCCCCTGCTTGCCGATCACCTTGCCCATGTCGTCCGGGTGCACGCGCAACTCAAGTATCACCGAGTCGCTGCCCGGGGTTTCCTTGATCCGCACATCCTCCGGGTGTGTCACCAGCGAACGGGCGATGTAGCCCAGCAGCTCCGGCATGGCTTACGCCTCCGCGGACGCCGCCGCCGGTTGTATGGCGGCATAGGGTGGAAGCGCGCCCGCCTTCCTTAGCAGTATACGCGCCGTATCGCTCGGCTGCGCCCCGCGTCCCAGCCACAGCTTCGCCCTGTCAGCGTCCACCTTGATGATGGCGGGCTGCTTCATGGGATCATAGTAGCCGATCTCCTCTATGAACCGTCCGTCGCGCGGGCTGTGCTCGTCCGCGACGACCACGCGGTAGAACGGGTGCTTCTTCATCCCGATGCGCTTGAGCCTGATTTTGACAGCCATTAGGTGTAACTCCTCCTCGTCAATTATGTTTTATATTTATACGGCACATACAACAGACTAAACCGCTACAGTCCCGGCATCCTGAGCCTCGACCGCCCGAAGCGGTTCTGGCCCATCATACGCTTCATCATCTGCCGCGCGTTCTCGAAGTTGCGGATCACCTGGTTTACGTCCTGGACGGTCGCGCCGCTTCCCCGGGCGATCCTGCGCCGCCGCGACGCGTTGAGCACGCCGGGATTCCTGCGCTCCTCGGGCGTCATGGATCGGATGATGGCCTCGGGCTTCTTCATCGCGTCGTTGTCGATCTTAACGCCCTTCATCTTATCCGCCGCGCCGGGGAGCATGCCCAGTATGCTCTCAAGCGAGCCCATCTTCTTCATCTGCTGCATCTGCTCCAGGTAGTCCTGCAGCGTGAATGACGCGTTGCGCAGCTTGGTAGTGAGCTTGTCGCCCTCCTGCTGGTCGAACGTCTCCTGCGCCTTCTCGATCAGGGAGAGCATGTCGCCCATGCCCAGTATCCGCGAGGCCATGCGGTCAGGATGGAACGGCTCGATGGAGTCCATCTTCTCGCTGTAGCCCGTGAACTTGATGGGCTTGCCCGTGACCGCGCGTATCGACAGCGCCGCGCCGCCGCGCGTATCGCCGTCCAATTTGGTCAGGATTACCCCATCGATGCCCAGCTTTTTGTTGAACGTGTCGGCGACGTTGACCGACTCCTGGCCGATCATCGCGTCTACGGTCAGCAGTATCTCCTGCGGGCGCGCGGCCGCCTTTATCCGCGATAGCTCATCCATCAGCCTCTCGTCGATCTGCAAGCGTCCCGCCGTATCCAGTATGACCACGTCGAAGCCCTTGTCGCGGGCGTACGCGACGGACTCCTTCGCGGTAACGACCGGGTCCTGCGTCCCGCGCTCGAACAGCGGCGCCTTCACGGATTCGGCGACGACACCCAGCTGGCGTATCGCGGCCGGGCGGTATATGTCGCACGCGACGAGCAGGGGCTTCTTGCCTTCCTTTTGCGTCCACATCGCGAGCTTGCCCGCGAACGTCGTCTTGCCCGCGCCCTGCAGTCCGCACAGCATGTAGACCGATACCGGCGAGCTCGACCACGTCAGGCGCGAGGACACCCCGCCCATCAGCGCCGTCAATTCCTCGCCCACGATCTTGATGACCTGCTGCGCGGGCGAGAGGCTCTCGGAGACCTCCTGGCCTACGCACCGCTCGGTAACGCGCTTGACGAAGTCCTTGGCGACAAGGAAGTTGACGTCCGCCTCAAGCAAAGCCAAGCGCACCTCGCGCATGGCCTCCTTAACGTCCTGCTCGGACAGCTTGCCGCGCCCGCCGATGCGCTTCATCACCGCCTGGAGCTTACCGGTCAAACCTTCAAACGCCACTGTTCCCCCTCCTTCCCGCGCCGAAACCGCGTCAACCTATATAGTATAGCAAGGACGCGGGGAATGTCAAGCGTTTTCAGGCGGTTGGGGGTACGAATGTTCGGGCGGGGTTTACTGGACAATCGCTAGAACCTCCGCGCGGCCACTCTGCGCCGGATCATGTCCACCGAATCCGCCGCCGCCCGCGCTATCCTTGGCGGCTGGGTCTCGAAGAACTCCACTACCGGCTCATTCCCCTTGATGTTCCACAGCCCGGCGACGCGCCCGTTGACCGCGATCGTCGGCAGACATATCCCGGACGAGAGTATGACCCGCTTCTTATACTCGGCGGGCAGGATATCGCGCCGGTCGGCATACGCGGACATCAGCGGGTCGAACCCGGACAGCAGCGTCATCTCGGGTATGTCGGCGGTATCATCCACACCGGAATAGTAGTAATCCTGCCTGTCCAGGGTGAAGCGGTCCAGCCCGTCCAGCGGGATATCGCGCAGTTTCCTCGCGTCGGCCTTCCAGAAGCCGAAGAACATCGCCGCGTCCTTCAGCGTCGCGGGGCCGTAGACCGTAAAGTATCGGCGCAGCAGCCCGGGCAGGACCTCGTCGCGCGTCTGGACCGGCTCTACGGAGACCATGTCAAAGTCGCGGCTGGCCATGTCGCGGAACGCTACCTTCCCCTGCCTGGCCAAGCGAACGAACACCCCGCCCCACGGCGAGAGCATCGCCTCCAGGAACCTCGCGTCGTAGTCGTCCGCGAATATCCGGCGGAACTCCGCGCGGGAGTACACTCCGTCCTCCATGCGCCGGACGACCTCCGCCTCGAACGCCTCGACCGCCTCCCCGCCGTACCAACGCCCCAGGCCCAACTCGTCCGAATGAAGCGCTAGCAGCGTCGGCAGCTCGTCATACGCCGCGCCGTGAAGCGTTCCGCGATAGAGCCACGTCTTGGTAAGCGCGTCCTTCCAGCCGATTATGTCCGCGCCCCGTATCAGCGCGGAGAAGCAAACGTTCCGGTAAAACCAGCAGTGCAAGCCCATCAGCTCACGCGCCAGCCCTACCAGGTCGCCATGCCTGCGCGACAGGTACAGCCCGTGCATCCGCCGACGGATTATGGATTCGGACAGATCGCTTCCGCTCACTCGATCCAGCGCTCCCATACCTCCGGCGCGTAGCCCACTGCGGCCCGCTGGCCGTTGCGCGTTATCGGCATACACAGCATGCGCGGGTCCCTCGCCGCCGCGTCCAGCAAGGCATGCGTGTTTCCAGAATACCGCGACGGGCACTCCCTGAACGCCGCGCTTGCCTTATCGAACAGCGCGTCAAACCCCACCTCGCGCATCACTCCCTCCAGCACTCGCGCGCCCAGCGGCGCCCTGGCCAGATCCACCATCTGAACTGGCACGCGCCGCTCCTTGAAGTACCGCTCCGCCTTCTGGACGTCGAAGCCTCGCTTGAGGTACATCAACTGGATCATAAGTATATTATACGCGATCCCGGGCCGAAAGTCAATTTAAGTTAGTACGCGCCCCGGCTGCAGGCGCTGGATCGGAACGCCAAGCTCGCCCAGCGTCCGCTCGATGCGCTCATACCCGCGGTCGATATGCCCTTGAGGATCCTCGACGATCGTCTCGCCCTTCGCGCCGACGGCCGCGCATATCAGCGACGCGCCCGCCCGCAGGTCCGACGACATAACCCTCGTGCCATGCATCTCAGTCCCGCCGTCGATCAGCGCGACACGGTCCTCAACGCGTATCCTCGCGCCCATCCGCCTTAGCTCCGTCGCGTGCATGTACCGGTTCTCGAACACCGTCTCAAGGAAAACGCTGGTCCCCGGCGTGAAGCACGCCACGGCCATTATCGGGGCCTGCAGGTCCGTCGGGAAGCCCGGGTATACCATCGTCCGGACGGCCAGCGGCTGAACCGCCTTGCCCCGGACGCGCAGGCCTTCGCGCTGTTCCAGTATGATAACGCCGGCTTCCTGCAGTTTGAACAGGAGCGCCCGCATGTGCTCGCTCCTCGCGCCGCGCAGCAGCACGTTTCCGCCGGCGATCGCCGTCGCGCACGCCAGCGTCCCAGCCTCGATCCTGTCCGGTATCGGCTGGTACCGCACCCCGTGCAGCCTCACCACGCCCTGGACAATTATCGTGCCGGAACCCGCGCCCGTCACCCTCGCGCCCATCTGGTTCAGGCACATCGCGAGGTCGGTGATCTCCGGCTCCTTCGCCGCGTTCTCTATGCGCGTTGTGCCCTGCGCCAGTGTCGCGGCCATCATTATATTCTCAGTCGCGCCGACGCTGGGCATATCAAGGTAGACCGAGCCGCCGCGCAGCTTGCCCGACAGCTCGATGTGCCCTTGGTGCAGCGCGACCTCCGCTCCCAACGCCTGCATCCCCTTGACGTGCTGGTCGACAGGTCGCTGGCCGATCGCGCAGCCGCCCGGCAGCGAGACCCGCGCCATGCCCAGCCGAGCCAGCAGCGGGCCCATTATCAGCACCGACGCGCGCATCCGGCGCATCGGGTCGTCGTTCATCGGCAGGCATAGCTCCCTGGCGCATAGGTTCAGCGTCGGGTCGGGGGCTTTCGCCGCCGGGACATCATCATCCCAGGCGACCTGGCAGCCGCATGAGCGCAGCAACTCGCACAGCGTATCCACGTCGGTAAGCCGGGGCGTGCCGACTATCGCGACAGGATCGCTGGTAAGCAGCGCGGCCGCGAGTATGGGCAGCACGGAATTCTTCGCGGTATGTATAATCGCCTCGCCGCGCAGCGGCGGGCTGGTTCGCACTGAATAGGTCGCCATATCCACGGCCCCCTCGTTCGGCAGCGCCGAACGAGGCGCCGCCTGGTTAATAGGTTATAGGGATCCAGGTCGTCCCCAGATAGACGTCGCCATTATCCAGAACGGCGGCTTTCACGCCGTCCTGGTCCGATACGCCCGCCGGTTCATTAGTATGACCCGTCAGGCACAGGGCTACGCGCGAGCGCGGACCCAGGGCTGCCTTGACGCGCCGAACCGCTTCCATGGCTTCCCTCGCGTTCGGAACGGTCACGGCCGACGCCGCGACGCACGCTAAGACGCCCGATTGGGTCACGCCGGATTCGAACGCCAACACGTTTGAGCCAAGGAAAGCCCGCCGCGCCGCGCTTTCGTACGACGCGGCGGCTTCCGGAGAGACTACGACGCTGCCCGTGACGTAGAACGCATAGGGCTCGATACCCATGCGCCCACTGCCCGAGAGCAGCAGCCGGGGATCAACGCCGTCCGTTGAGCGCAGCAGCGCGGCAACGATAACCGCGAGCGCGATCACTGGAGGGACGGCGCGGCGCGTACATCTAGTAAGCGTCCGGATGATCAGCGGCGATTCGCCGTTATTCGCGTTCCTGATCCCGATCGTCATTTTAACCGCCTTCGCTAGGAATAACCCATGCAATTTTTTGCTGGAACGCGCCAGCAAGGATGGGAATGGTTTCCTATATTGTTATTATGGACAGCTTTGGGAAGGATTATTACTTTATTTTGCGCGACATGTATGAGGCAAGCCAGCCGCCCAGACCGATCGACACGACCGTTATGATGGTAAAACCAAGCGGGGATCCTGGTAATGATGGGGTAAACATTAGGCTCCATAATAATTCGGCAGTCAGGCATGGGGCGACCGCGGCAACCAGAAGCACAATAGCGCGGGTAAGGCGGCGTGAACTGTTGGCAGTCAAGGCGCTGAACGCGTTCCGGGCGCCAGAGAGCAAGTCGCGGTAAACAGCGCACATCTCGATGGCCTGGCGGTTTTCAATGATCACGTCTTCCAACAACCCCATGTCCTCAGGGATCTTGTCGATGTGTTCCTGGCGTAGTATGCGCTCAAGGACGGCTTCGTTACCGCGAAGGGATGTGGTAAAGTATACCAGGGATTTCTCCAGTTTGAACATCTGGATTAGCTCGGTAGAGCTCATAGAGCCGATGAGACGGGATTCAAGCACGGAGGCCGTTTTGTTGATTTGTTTGAGGTAGGCGATGTATTTTCCGGTGATTCGGGCAAGGATTTGGATGACGAAGCGGGCGCGTTTAGAGCTGATAAAGCCGCGGACGCGACGGTCGAAGAAGTCGTTAAGGACGGAACACTCGCGGGTTACGAGGGTTACGACGCAGTGGTCGGTAAGGATTATTCCCATGGGGAGAGTGGAGTATACGAACGCGGTGCCTTCGGACTCGACGACAGGCATGTCAACCATGAGGAGGGTACAGTCGGCTTCGTGGTCGATACGCGCGTTTTCCTCGTCGTCGATAGCCGCGCGGAGGAAGCGGATGGGGATGGAAAGTGATTCGTGGAGGCGCATGAGTTCGTCAGCGGAAGGCGCGACGGCGTAGACCCAGCAGCCAGGTTCGGGGCGGTTTAGCTCGAGCATGCCGTCAGGGGCGGCGTTAAAAAAGCGCATCATATCGATAATGATACGCTTTTGGCGGGAATTGTCAATAGCTGGTATAGCAGGAATTGACCTGATATGCGCCAAGTGGGTCCAGCGTCACGCTGGTCAGGGGGTCAAGGGGGGTGAAACCCCCTTGCGGGGTCTGGGGCAGCGCCCCAGCGTACCATCGTACCCAACTCCGCGTAAAGGGCGAAGCCCGCAAGGTTTATTTATGCCCTGCGGGGCTGGGGTTTCGGCGACGACGACCGGGGGACGTGGGGCTCCGCCCCACACCCCGCAAGGGGGTTTCACCCCCCTTGACCCCCTGACCAGCGTGACGCTGGACCCTCGTGGC
>JAISWI010000054.1 GCA_031270865.1 Oscillospiraceae bacterium | reverse complement strand
GCTGTTTTTAGCCCGTCCCACGCGCTTGACCACGACACTTTGAGGACGTTCGTGACCCAGTCCACAACGCCATTGAACGCGTCGACTATGGGCTGCTTGACATTATCATTGAACCACGTACCAAAACCCACCGCCACGCTGGCGTTCGCTGGCGAGAGCGACTACTGTCCGGGCGAGCATTGTCGGTTCTGTCGCGCCGTTGTTAAGTGCCGATCCCGCGCGGAGGTTAACCTCTGGCTTGCCAAACATGATTTCCAGTCCCCGCCGCTTCCCACCGACGACGAGATAGGCGGCATACTCGGCAAGGCTGATGCGCTTACTGCATGGGTAGCGGACATCAAGGCATACACGCTGGAAGCTGACATCCATAAAGGGAAGACGTGGCCGGGATTCAAGTTGGCATAAGGCCTTTCTAATTGTAAGTATACAAATGAGGTTGTAGTCGTTTAGAAGCTTCTCAACGCTAGCTTCACAGATATCTACTAGAAAACCCTGCTCATCATCACCGAGATGGAGCAGCTACTGGGATCGGAACGTTTCGGAGAGTTTATCTCGCCATTCGTGATCAAACCGCCCGGCAGGTTGACGCTCGTTCCCGCAACCGACCACTACTGTGTCTATAACGAAGATAACATAGATTCTATGAAGAATAACGAAAATGGCCGAAACCATCTCACGTGTCGAGACTGGCGCCGTGTGTCTTTCCTATGCCAACATCTTCGAACCCATCAGCGTGAACGGCAGCGCCCCGAAGTCCAGCGCTTCAATGATCATACCCAAGGACGATACAAAAACCATCGCGACGATCCAAGATACTATACCAAACGTTGCGGCTACGGCTAACGCGCGCGCCGATTTATGAAACGCAGCCTGTCAAAAACGCAACCCCACCTTCCGGTGGGGTTACGCGCTTGGCATAGTGCGTCAGAAAGGATAGAATGCTACGTTTGGTCTCGGGGTACACTCTGCCATTTTTATTATCCACGAGTTGTTACTTTTGTGGCAGCTTTGTGCTAAAATTTAAGCCACTACCCATCGCCCGTGAACTTCAAAGGTCATTGCCGTGGTCTTCTGGAATGCGAGGCAACCGCATGCTCACAAAGAAGATGTGGTGCCGTGACGCGCCGCGCTTTCCGTCAAACCGTACTCTCCACTCGAATCAATTTCCAGCTCCGTCCAATCTTGCGCGTACGGAAAAGCTCGTTTCCCTTTCCCTCTGGAATTATTCATTTACACAGTCTTGAGGACACTCCCCAGCGGATTCTTTTGCTCTTTTCGAACGCATAACAATATGCGAAGCAATAGAAATAGAAATAGCGTCTATTTCTATTTCCAAACCCTAATTTCAGCAATGGAAGCGCGAACCGGAACTCATATGTCTGGCATGTTCCAGATAATAAAGTTGAGTTTCTCAGTAGCGGCGGCGTAGGTGGTTCAAACTGTGTAAAACTGACTGTCCGTTCTTCCGGCGCCCCCGATTAGAGCTTCATCTATCAAAATGTGTTGATAAAAGCTAGAACCTCATATACGCTCTCCTTCTATGCGAAGAGAACTTCAAATGTGGATGTTTGAACATAAATTCGCACCCCTCATGGGACGTTATACAGCCCATCAATGATCCCTCAATTGACACCAAACGCTGATTATGTCCAATTGAATTACCAGTTCACAGCCAATGGTCCCATTGGACAAATCTATAGCGCTGAAATTCAGCTTATTGCAGGTTCTGTGGACGGGATCACCTGGTTTGATTCTGTAACCTTGCCTAGGACAGCATATAAACACTATGGCCGCGAGGGGGCGATGATATACGCGCAAATATGGTGGAACGGTTATAATGACACGTTCTACAATTTTGACAGCATTCTCAACAATTCAGACTGCGCTAATTTCGTATCGCAATATATGCGTGAGGGTAGCGGAGTCCCCGAAAAGTTCACCACAGACTCTGGTTCCTATGATAGTTGGTATTATGTCGACTTTAACAACCGATCAGGGAGTTGGGCCGGATCGCAGAGTTTGCATCTCTATGTGAAGAATAATACTGTTGGGTATCCGCGATTGCCCGCGACTTTCCTGGCTGACAGCGAGGTTAGTCAGCTTCAGAAGGGCGATCTGGTGTTCGCTCTTAGCAATGACGGAGCCTCAAAACCACAGAGAACCGCTTATCACGTTGCGATTGTAAGCCATATTGAAGGAAACAGTGTGTTTGTCTACGCGCATAGCGACCCTAAAAATGATCAACTATGGGCTGCTTCTCTGGCGGACACTATTCTGTGTAAGTTCTCCGATTATGTCGAACTAGGGTAAAATGAACCGTAAGCCTCGGCGGAATTACCGCCGAGGCTTATTAAAAACTCCCAGGCATAAATCTCATCACTGCAACGAGCCATCCAGAATTATCAGGTCGTCACCTTCCACTTTAACTTTGCAGTATGAAAGCGGATTGCCATGTAAATCTTCGGATTCGAAGGTCAATATGCCGGAAAAGCTTTTCTCACCTTCTACGATCAGGCGGAAGCGCGTGTCAAACTGAATAACATCTCCTTCAAAATACGGATATCTTCTGTCGCCAGAACGTATTGGAGACGCCGCGATAACGTCAAGCGCGCCCGGATTGCTTCCTGTTTGCAGAAAATATCGCGCGAGGGATCGCGCGTTCGAATCACCCGCAATACATAGCTCTGCGGACATGTCAGCGTCTTCACCGACTAATCGCTGCTGTTCAACGCGTTCGTCAACATTTGAATAAAAGAGTCGCATATATATATCTTCAGAGAATAGCTTCTTCGCGTCCGGTTTCAATAAAAAGCCGTCTCTTGGCCTGACGTACTCAATTTCTTCATATTCATTCAACGAAGTAACGCGATAAGTTACGCGAACCGGTATATATGTACGATGTCTTATTGCTGGCGGCGCTACATCGGTGTCGACGGTTGCCGGACACACGTAAGCGGAAACGATAAGATTTTCGCCTTCGACGCGCTGTTCCAGGATCGACACCCCGGCAACTATAAATTCCGATCTTTCGTAACGTCCTGCTGCATTGTGCAACAACGTGGAATCCCGAACTGCGTCCTCGACGCAAGCATATTCCTTAGCGGACGCGGCAGTACTGGTGATTAAGAGACCGCATAACACCATGGAAAACAATACGATTACTCGTATAAAATTACATTTTACAATCATTTCCCTCCTATTACTTATTCGCGGTTAAGATCTTTAACCGACAATAAAACGAATGCCAATAATAGAACATTGCAAGCAGTCGATATTTGTGATGACTTTCCCTTGCTCAGCTTTGGATGCTGATTGCGGGACACGCTTTCCAGCGGCTAAACAAGATGTATGCCGTAACGGGACAGCGCGGATTCATAGCGGCCCAGCGGGTGGACGGCAAGCTGATCCTGCCGGAAGCCGTCCGTATCCTGAAAATGGCCGCAGCGCCATCCAGCTGATGCGTATGGCAGCTGTGGATCTGCTGGCGAAAGTAAAGGCGAATCTCATTGTACAGCATGACGCGGACGACGCGCTGCTGCGGGGGTTCATTACGGCGGCAGTCAGTTACGCGGAGAGCTATCAGCACATCCCCGCCGGAACCTACGCCTCCGCCGATATGCCGCCGACGACGGAGCAAGCGGCGATCATGCTGGCGAGCCATTTTTACGAGAGCAGAGACGGCGCGACGGGCGGGTTCTTCGCCGATTCCGTTCAAGCGGGGCGGCAGGTGTGGGATACGGTAAACCTGCTTCTGCGCCTTGACCGTCAGTGGAAAGTGTGAGGCATGGGCATTGGCAAGATGACCGCGTTCATTGACATCGTGAGGACGGACGCAGTTCGGGACGCCGACGGGTTCGTGACGCATACCGACGTCGTGCTTGCCAGTGTCCGCGCGTACAAGGAAGAGCGGCACGGTACGGAACGCTGGGCAAACCGGGCTGTGTTTTCGACGGCGAACACACTGTTTCAGTTCCGGACGATTCCTGGGTTGGATATCATTCCCTCACTCTATATCCGCTGTGCCGGGAAGCGGTACCGGATCAGCAGCGCGGAGGATGTGCGGGGACGCGGGATGTATGTGGAGGTTTTAGCGGAACTACTGGAACCTTCCAAGCAATGAGGCGACTGGGGCATGGCGAAGATAGAATTCACGATGCCGGATGATTTCATGGAAAAGATCTCGCGGCTGGAAGAGAGGACGGACGAGGTGCTGGAACGCGTACTGGAGGCGGGCGGGGAGGTGGTACTCGGGCAGGTGTGCGCGAACCTGAGCGCGGTCATTGGCCGGGGCACGCAATATCCGAGCCGCTCAACCGGGCAGTTGGCGGGCGCGCTTGGGCTTTCTCCCGCCGAGCTTGACCGTGACGGCAACATGAACGTGAAGGTTGGGTTCGACGAATCCCGCGCCGACGGCTCCGCGAACGCGATGGTCGCGAATGTCATTGAGTTCGGAAAACACGATCAGCCGCCCAAGCCGTTCCTGGCTCCGGCAAAATCCAAGAGCGAGGCGGCGTGTGTCGCCGCGATGCAAGCGAAGCTGGAGCAGGAGCTTGACGGGATATGAGTCTGTTGTCCTAACTGACCGCGCTCGTTGCGAGCCTCAATATACCCGTCGAGACCGGCGTCTTTTCAAGCGTTGCTCCGGATGCGTATGTCGTCGTCACGCCGCTGGCGGATACGTTCGCGCTGTTCGCGGATAACAAGCCGGACTGCGAGACGCAGGAAGCGCGGTTGTCGCTTTATTCAAAGGGGAACTATTTGCGGCTTACGAAGAGCGTCGTGAACGCGCTTCTGGATGCGGGTTTCACGATAACGCGAAGGCGGAGGTAACGGAAGGCGACGCGAACGTATCCGCTTCGATCATTTCCAGTTGGCTGACTGCCGTCTACGAGCCTGTGTATAACTCGGAACCAACAACAGCCACCACACCGGCATCGTAGCATAGAGAGGGACGCACAATGGAGCAAATTGACGCCGAGCGGAGCGCGCTGATCACCATCGGGGATGAGCAGTACGAACTCATTCTTACGACCCGCGCGACGCGGGAAATCGCCAAACGATACGGCGGGCTGGAGAATCTGGGTGAGAAGCTCATGAAGTCCGAGAACCTGGAGATGGCGTTGGACGAGATCGTATGGCTGATTACCCTGCTGGCGAATCAGTCGATACAGATCTTCAACCTGACGCACAAGGACGCGCGGCGCGAGCCGCTCACCGAGGAGATGGTGGAGCTTCTCACCGCGCCTGTTGACCTTGCGGGGTACAAGGACGCGCTGACAGAGGCGTTGTTCAAGGGAACAGTGCGCAATATCCCCGGCGGCGAGCATGTGTCCGAGAAGGCGGGCAAACCAAAAAACCGCAAAGGCGGGTAAGCGCGGAGGAACTGTTTACCCGCCTATTTTACCACGGAACCGTGCAGATGGGAATGGCTCCCGAGGCATTCTGGCTTATGCCGATGGGACTGTTCATGGATCTTTGGGCGTGCCATAGGCAGTATTTGGGGTTGGAAGAGACGCACAGGGAAATCACGGTCGACGACGTCATCCCCGTCGATCTGTAGAACGGAGGCGCGTGGGCATGGCGAGTGACTTTGGGCTGAAGATTGGCGTGGAAGGCGAGAAGCAGTTCAAGGACGCGCTTCGGGATATCAACCAGTCCATGAAGGTGCTGGGCAGCGAGATGACGCTCGTCGCCAGCCAATTCGACAAACAGGACGCTTCCGTGCAAGCCCTCGCTTCTCGAAACGCCGTCCTCAACAAAGAGATCGACACCCAAAAGCAGAAGATAGAGACGCTGCGAAGTGCGCTGGAAAACGCCGCGTCCTCTTTCGGCGAGTCCGACCGCCGCACCCAAAACTGGCAGGTGCAGCTGAACAAGGCGCAAGCGGAACTCAACGGCATGGAGCGGGAACTGGGCGAGAACGCGCGCGCCATGGAGGAAACCGGCTCCGCTTCGGATCAAGCGGCCAAGCAAGCCGACCAATTCGGCAAGCAACTGCAGAGAACCAGTCAGGAAGCCGATACCAGCGGCAGCCGCATGGAGAAGCTGGGCGGCATCCTGAAGGGTGTTGGCGTCGCGATGGGAGCCGCGCTCGCGGCGATCGGGACGGCGGCAGTGGCGGCTGGCAAGGCGATGGTCGATATGTCCGTCGGCGCGGCACAGTACGCGGACGAGATCCTCACGATGTCGACTGTCACGGGGATATCTACGGATAATCTACAGGCATACAAATACGCCGCCGAACTGGCGGACGTATCCCTGGAAACGCTGACAGACTCCATGGCGCGCAATATACGCTCCATGGATTCCGCGCGGGACGGCTCCGGCGCGGCTGCGGACGCGTACAACAAGCTGGGCGTTTCGGTCACCGACGCAAACGGGCAACTGCGCTCCGGCGAAGATGTCTACTGGGAAGCCATTGACGCGCTAGGGGAGATTGAGAACACGACCGAACGCGACGCGATCGCGATGGCGTTGTTTGGAAAATCGGCGCAAGAACTCAATCCGCTGATCGCGCAAGGTTCCGAGGGGATGGCGGCGTTCGTGCAGGAAGCCCGCGATATGGGCACGGTCTTGAGCGGGGACGCGCTCGCATCCCTCGGCCAGTTCGACGATAACCTGCAGCGGCTCAAGGCGGGCGGCGAAGCCGCGAAGAACACGCTGGGCATGGTGCTGATGCCTATGCTCAACGAGCTTGCTGTCGAGGGTGTCGGGCTGCTCGGACAGTTTACCACAGGGCTGCAGCAAGCGGGCGGGGATTGGACGCAGATCAGCGCGGTCATTGGGGATACGGTCGGCGGGCTGGCGAATATGCTCATGGAAGCACTGCCCAATATCATGCAACTGGGGATGGACATTGTCATGTCCATCGGAAGCGCGATCATGAACAACCTGCCGACGCTCGTGGACGCGGCGTCCCAGATCGTTACGACGCTACTGCAGGGACTGATCGTCGCGCTGCCTAGGATGACGGAGGGCGCAGTGCAATTGGTCACTTCGCTCGCGGCGGGGATTGTACAGAACCTGCCGCAGCTGATGGACGCCGCCGTTCAGATGATCGCGGTGATTGTATCCGGCGTCGGTTCCGCGCTGCCGGAGCTTATCCCGGCGACCGTCGCGGTGGTGACACAGATGGCTGCGGGCATCCTGCAGAACGCGCCGATGCTCATTGATTCAGGGCTGCAGTTGATCCAAGGGCTGGCGCAGGGCATCATGAACGCCATCCCCGTGCTGGTCGCGGCGCTGCCCAGCGTTATCCAGGCGGCGGTAGGATTCATCACATCGGCAATCCCGATGGTACTGGACGCGGGAACACAGTTGTTCGCTTCCCTTGCGCAGTCGATTCCCGCCGCCATCGGCGCGATTGTCGCCGCGCTGCCGCAGATTATCACTTCCATTGTCACAGGGCTGACAACGTCGATTCCTCAGATCGTTGAGGCTGGCGTAAGGCTCCTTACCGCGATCGTCCAGAACCTGCCCCAAATCGTGACCGCCGTCGTCGCGGCGATTCCGCAGATTGTCGCGGGGCTGGTAACCGCGTTGGTTTCGAGCATGGGGCAGATCGCGAGTGCCGGGCAGAACCTGCTATCCGCGATTGTGCAGAACCTCGGCTCTGTTATCTCAACCGTGACCGGCGCGGCGCGGCGCGGCAGGTTATCTCCGCGTTGATCGATGCGTTCAAGGGCGCGATCGGCCAGTTCGCGGACATCGGCAGAAGCATCATGGACGGTATCGGCCAGGGAATATCCAGTACAATCCAATCGCTGAAAGACAAGGTAACGAGCGCGGTCAACAGTATTGTTAACGGCGCGAAGAGCGCGCTGGGTATCAAGTCGCCCTCAACCGTGTTCGCTGGCATAGGGCGCGACATGGGCGAGGGGTTGGGCGTCGGATTCGAGGACGCCATGGCGCAGGTGTCCCGTGATATGCTGGCGGCGATACCGACCAGCTTCGACATACATCCGGAACTACAGGGGAGCTTCAGCGGGTTCAACAGTCGCTCCGCGACGGGCGAAGGCTTTCCAGTGGGAACGACCGTGAATCAGAGCATATCTATCCAATCCCCGAAGGCGTTGTCCGAGAAAGAACTAGCCCGCGAATTCCGCACGCTCTCAAGACGGCTCGCGCTGGAGATATAACGATGGAACTGATCTACATCAACGAGGACGGCGTGTCCGTTGTTCTGCGGCAGACGAAACCCTTCTTCCTGACCAAGTTGGAGGGCGTTGGCCGGATACGCGGCACTGTCCGGACGTTTCAGGCTCCGGATCAGGACGGCGCGTTCTTCGTGTCGTCCTCGCTGGATATGCGGGATATCGCCATAGAGGGCAGCATCCTCGCGCAGGACGAAGCGGAGGCTTACGAGTACCGCCGTCAGTTGCTGCGCGTGTTCACGCCGAAGCGGCACGGCACGCTGGTATATCGCCAGAAGCGCATCGCCTGTGTCGTGGAGGAAGCGGGGTTCAGCGTGTCTACGGCGGTTCGCGCTCCTTCGTTTTTCTTTAACCTGCTGTGTCCGTCGCCGTTCTTTGAATCACTTGAGGAACTGCGCGTGGAGCTTGCGTCCTGGCAGGAAAAGTTTCAGTTTCCATTGGAAATCGTCATGCCGGGCATTGAGCTGGGCGTCAGACAGCCTAGCCAGATCATCACGATAAACAACATCGGCGATACGGCCAGCGGCTGCGAGATCGTGTTCAAGGCGTTGGGTGCGGTAGGGAACCCCGAACTTATGAACCTGGACACGAACGAATATATCCGTCTGAACGTGACGATGACAAATGGGCAGGAGATACACGCGTTCACCCACTTTGCGGGGAAGAAGGTGGTCAGCATAACAGGCAGTACCGAAACTAATGCGTTCCCGCTGTTGGACGTCGGCTCGACCTTCCTTCAAATAAACCCAGGCGGTAACACATTCAGGTATGACGCGTCTTCAAACCTCGATATGCTGGAAGTGACGGTGTATTATCGTCCCCAGTTTTTGGCGGTTTGATATGGAGATGTATGTGTTCAATCCGCAGCTGGAGCGGATCGGGTTGGTGGAAGCGTTCGAATACCTGCGCTGGACGCGAAGATATTCGACATGCGGCGGCTTTGAACTAAAGGCTCCGCTGCATCCCGAGAACGCTGCTATGCTTCAAATCGGGAATATCCTCTGGAAAAATGATGATCCGGAGGCGGGGATCATTGAGTATTTGGAACTATCCATGGCAGATAGGGAGACGATTGTCGTTCGCGGACGGTTCGCGACCGCGCTGCTTGCGCGGCGAATTATCTGGAATACAGAACTGTTGGCAGGTGATCTGGGGGATTGCGTCGGGCAGCTGCTGGAGCGTCACCTAATCAATCCTGCAGACGCGAACCGGAAGATCAGCGGCATTACATATACGGCAGCTTCAACAGGCATTGCCGTAAACAGTCAGGTTTCTTATAAGAACTTGCTGGATACAGTGGTAGGGCTGTGCGAGGCGGCGGATATGGGGATCCGCACAGTATTCGATCCTGCAGCGAAGATGTTCACAGTATCGTTATACGCGGGAACCAAAACCGCCGCCGTATTCTCTCGCGAGTTTGAGAACATCAGCGAGCAGAGTTTCGCCCAGAGCGTAACCGACTACGCAAACGCCGCGCTTGTCGGCAGCGAGGGGGAAGGCGAGGAGCGGACGATGATTGCCATTGGCGATACCGCCGGGCTGGATCGGTATGAACTGTTCGTCGACGCCAAAGACCTGCGTTCGGAGGATTTTCCGGATGATTATGATGCCGCGCTTGAGTTTCGCGGTAACGCGAAGATCACCGAACAGGCGATGGTCAAGGCGTTCGACGCTTCCGTTCATCCCTATGGGAACCTAAAATACAAGCAAGATTTCGATTTGGGAGATGTTGTGACCGTGATATCCAAGGCGTGGAATGTCGGCATGACCACGCGCATCACGGAAATCGCGGAGAGCTATGACAGCGGCGGCATGTCGCTTGACATCACGTTTGGCAAACCGCTGGCGACGCTGACCAAACGACTGAAGGAGGCTTCCCTGTAATGGAAAAATCCGGATTTTTCAACTCAAACAGCGGCGACCGGGTATACGAAGCCGCTGATTTTGCGGCGTACTTTGGCGACCTGGTCAGCAACGGCATATTCTACAGGGATGCAAACAATCTCAAGGTTGTACCCGCGTCCGGCATGAACGTGACCGTACAGCCGGGTTCCGCGTGGATAAACGGATACCACTACCAAAACACAACCGCGCTGGACTTGACCCTCGCGACGGCTGACGGCGTGAACCCGCGCGTGGATCGCGTTGTGGTTCGCTGGAGCTTGCCCGACCGCGTGATACGGCTTGCGGTGAAAACGGGCGCGGCAAGCGCGTCTCCAACGCCGCCCGACCTGACGCGCTCAAGCGATACCTATGAGCTTGGGATTGCGGATATCGCGGTCGCGAAGGGCGCGATCACCGTTACGGGGGATAACATTGCTGACACGCGCCTCAATCCCAGCCTGTGCGGGCTGGTCAACTCGCTGATCTCGGCGGTTTACGAGTAGTAGATAAGGAGAGCGTATGGCGCAGCTTGTTTTCAACCTCAGCAGCTTCTCCAGCACGGGCATCACGCTGGGCAACGGCTCAGCGTTTACCGCGACGCTCAAAACAACCGCGACCGCTCCGACAAACGTCAACGTAACCTCCGGCACGCTGTATCTCAGCGATATTCGAACATACACCGGAAACGCGTATCTGAGTTTCTATATGAACGGCGTTCAGCTACAGACGGCGAATTTCCCCAACAAATCAACGACGCATGAAGAGACCGTCGCGCTGTCCGGCTTGACCAACACTGTGCTGAACACCGCGAACGGCTCGCTCACGTTTACCGTGCGGCTGTCGTCCGGCACGACGGATTCCTTCCGGATGATTGCCGGATTGATCGGGAAGATCACGCTGGAGTATGCGCCCGCGCTCAGCGCGTGCGAGCCGCCGACCGCGTGTTCACTGAACGCTACTATTGCGGAAACTGCGGTGATTCTCTCGTGGTCAGGCGCAAAGGCGGGATCGTCCAACGCGATTATTGGGTATGAGATACAGTCCAGCGAGTCCGCAGATGGCGGCAGTTGGGGGAATTGGCAGCCGCTTACAACCATAACCAGTACAGCCACAAGCGGGACGCTCTCCGTCGATCCGCCGACCGCACTCGGAAATTACCGCCGCTTTCAGCTTCGCACGCTCGGAGCGGCTGGGGAGACATACTACAGCGGATGGAAAACATCCAGCAACTCCGTAAGACGGAACATCCCGCCGACCGCGCCGACGGTATTTACGGCGTCTCCCGAAGTCTACGTGACCGCCAGCGTCACGCTCAACTGGTCTGGAACTGTAGCTGGAACCAGCGCGATACAGCGATATGTGATCCAGCAAAGCGAGTCAACGGACGGCGCGGCATGGGGATCGTGGGAGACCACCGCGACCGTCAATTCCTCCGCGACTTCCGGCACGTACCAATCATACCCGTCCACAGTCAACGGGATGTACACGCGCTACAGAATCAGCGTAATGGACGCGTTGAGCGCGGTATCCGGCTATGTAATCAGCAACACGGTTCGCAAAGATCCCTACGCGCCGCCTCCGGTTCTGACCGCACCGAAGGATGGAAGCGCGACATACAACAACCAGCCGCGTTTCTTAATCCGCGTGGAGAACCCCGGTGGTTCCGCGCAGACCGTCTATGTCCAAACCGCGTCCGGCGCTTGGCACAACAGCGTGGACGACGCCGACCATTTCTCTGTCGGCGGGACGTTCGCAAGTCCGGGCGTGACGGTCTATCGGCATGATTCGTTGGAGCCGGGCACATATACCATCGTGGTGCAGTTCAGGAGCGCGCTGGGTTCCGTCGGCATGAGTGCGACACGGACAATGACAGTGGCGGCTTCACACTTTGAGGAAATAGTCGCCGGGGTCACTCGTGTGAAGGCAAGCCATATCCTCGCGCTGCGCAGTGCCGCGAATACTGCGCGTGATTATTATGGCTTGCCCGCATATACTTGGACGTCGGTAGTCGTCGCTGGAATCACGCAGATCCGCGACTGGCCGTACCACATCCTGGAGCTTCGCGCCGCGCTGGAAGGCGTCGTTGAGAAGATCAACGGGTTTGATTCTGCGAACAACGCGTTTGATGTACCCGCGTCTGCTTTCGACTGGGTGGCGCTGGGTGTTGGCCGCCCTCGCGCGGATGTCGCGCGGCAGCTCCAGAGTCTCCTATCAATCCTCTAAATCCCCCACCGCGTTTTCCAACAAAATAGGACAATCGCTGTCGATCTATAGGACAGACCGTCTCGCATAAGTATCGTTGGGGCGGCTTATGCGAGACGCTCTTTTCTATCCAAATCAGGCGGTGATTGTATGACGGAGACGCAAAAGCAGCGGATATCCGAGCTCCTGCGGCAAGGGGTTTCTCGTCCCGATATTGCCGACGCCGTCGGCGTGTCTTTGAATACGCTTAAGGCGTACTGCTATCGGCATCGGGACGAGACGGCTGCGCCTGCTGCTCCGCAAGCCCGACACGGCTTCTGCTTACACTGCGGCGAGGTGGTCGTGCAAGCGCCGAGACGCAAACCCAAAAAGTTCTGCTCGGCAAAGTGCCGGGCATTATGGTGGAATCACAACCGCATGTCCGCTGAAAAAGGTGTGCTGGCAATGCGCTGCGCCAATTGCGGCGATCCGTTTATGAAGCGCGTCGGAAGTCCCAAGCGCTTCTGCTGCCACGCGTGCTACATACGCTCGCGGTTCGGCGAGGTAAGCGGCCATGGATAAGTCCGCCTTTCAGAAGGAGCTGGATTATGGTATCGCGCTGCTTTTGGCGCGCGAGATGCTGGCGTCCGGTGTGATCGATCCGTCTGATTTTCGGCGGATCGAGAGCCTCTGCGCCGAACGATTCACGCCCGTTCTTCGATGTGAAAAGGATGTGAAACTGGCGCAATGAACCAATTTTACCCGGATATCTCTACCGCAATACCGCCAAGAATTCCTTGACTTCATCCCGATTCAGAGCGAACATGACGTCTGAAAGCGAGGGGATTTCAATGCTTGTCAGGCAGCTGCGCACAGCCGCTCCGCCGCTTCCAAAGCGCAAGCGGGTGGCCGCGTACGCGCGGGTATCCTCCGGCAAGGAAGCCATGCTTCACAGCCTGTCCGCTCAAATTAGTTACTACAGCGAATCCATTGCCACGCATTCTGACTGGGAATATATGGGCGTGTTCGCGGACGAGGCGGTGACCGGCACCAAGGACAACCGACCGGAGTTTCAAAAAATGCTCCAGGAATGCCGCGCGGGAAACATCGATCTGATCCTGACGAAGTCCATCTCGAGGTTCGCTCGCAATACCGTCACCGTGCTGGAGTCGGTACGCGCGTTAAAAAGCCTTGGGGTGGACGTCTTTTTTGAGGAGCAGAATATTCACAGCATGAGCGCGGAGGGGGAGGTCATGCTGACCATCCTATCCAGCTATGCGCAGGAGGAGAGCCGATCGGCCAGCGAGAATTGCAAATGGCGTATCCGAAAGGACTTCCGCGAGGGGAAGATCAGCGGCATGAAAATGCGGGGGTACCGCGTGCATAAAGGGCGGCTGCGGGTGGTTCCTCAAGAGGCGGAACGGGTTCGCTCCATATTCGCGGACTATTTGAGCGGTATGGGCATATCCGCCATCATGAGGAAGTGCCGAAAACAGGGCTTGGCAATCAGCGCCTTTGGCATATTCTCCATGCTCCGAAACGAAAAATACACGGGAGATCTGCTTTTGCAGAAGCGTTTTAAATCCGATCACATCACAAAACGTCTGGTCAAGAACACCGGACAGTTGCCGCAGTACTACGTTACGGGCAGCCATGAGCCGATCGTTTCCAAAGAAACCTTTCTTGCGGTTCAGGCGGAGATCGCTCGCAGAGCTTCGATGTATAATAAGCCAAAGATTCCTCGTCGGGATCAATATGCGTTTACAGGGATGATCAAGTGCGGAATATGCGGCGCGGCGTACAAGCGCAAACACGCCGCCGCTGGAAGCAAATATGAGAAGATTGTCTGGATCTGCATCACATTTGACCGTTTGGGCAAGGATGTGTGCGCCAGCCAACAGATTCCGGAAGATATTCTAATGGCGAAGTGTGCCGAGATATTGCGATTGGATGCGTTCGACAAGAATGCTCTGCGTTCTAATGTACAAACCATCCTGGTGACAGGACATGGAAAACTGGATTTTGTTTTCGCGGATGGGCATCACGAAAGCACTGAATGGAAGAACCCATCCCGCAAACATTCATGGACGGCGGAAATGCGCGAGGCGGCGCGGCAGCGCGCATACCGTAGGCATCGGGAGGCGCGTCCATGAGCAATAAGGCAAATGTCCGGGTAATCCCCGCGACGCTGGAGCTTTACCCCCAAACCGCGCTGCGGAATCCGGACGTGAAGCGGC
>JAISWI010000088.1 GCA_031270865.1 Oscillospiraceae bacterium | reverse complement strand
AATGGGCTTCGCCCTTTACGCGGAGTTGGGGACGCTGGGGCGCTGCCCCAGACCCCGCAAGGGGGTTTCACCCCCCTTGACCCCCTGACCAGCGTGACGCTGGACCCTCGTGGCCAGGGTAAGTTGTTCCTCCAGGCGTACACTTACCAACCATCCAACGCCGTGCTTGCTTTAATAAATCGGCCATGAAAGCATGCGCGGAATCGATGCCGGAGCTGGTCGAGCGCTCGCCTGGGCACAGCTGCGCGTGTACGCTTAAGCTGTAGGTTATCCACAGATAATATTGAATAACCCCGGCAATTCCTGGAGGAACCACGCGCTATGGCGCAGAATAGGATCAACAACGATAAACGCAGCGAGGAGGCCCGACCCATGCCCGCAAACGCCGCTAAACCGCCTCGCCCCTCCACTGCCCGCGTCCCGCTCTCGCGGGTCAGGCTGGACGGGATGTGGGGCTTATACCAAAGACTGGCGCGCGAGGCGACCATCCCCTACCAGCGCGACATCCTCAACGACGCCGTGCCCGGCGCCGTCGCCTCGTACGCCCTGCGCAACTTCCGCGCGGCCGCCGGTATGGTCGAGGCGCGGCACGGCGGCTGCCCGTGGCAGGACAGCGACGTGGCAAAATGGCTTGAAGCCGTGGCGTACGCGCTGGAGTCCCAGCCGGACGCGGCGTTGGAATCGGATGCTGACGGCGTCATCGACCTCATAGAAAAGGCTCAGCAGCCGGACGGTTATGTGGATACCTACTATATCCTCCACCCGGAATGGGAGAGATTTACCAACCTGCTGGAGCATCACGAGCTATACTGCATGGGCCACTTGACCGAGGCGGCTGTGGCGTATTACCGCGCCACAGGTAAGCGCAAGCTGCTGGACGTCGCGCGCCGCTGCGCCAACATGCTGTGCGCGCGCTTCGGGGAAGGCGGCGGCAAGACGGAAGGTTGTCCCGGCCACGAGGAGATTGAGCTTGCCCTCATAAAACTAAGCGATGTGACGGGCGAGGAACGCTACCTGAGGCTCGCGAAATACTTCCTTGACGCCCGGGGAACATCGCCGAACTGTTTCGCGCTAGAGGAGAAGCGCCGCGGACGCTCCGACGCTGAGGTCCAGCGGGAAGGCCGCTACGCCTACTACCAGGCGCATATGCCCGTCCGCGACCAGACCGCCGCCGTCGGCCACGCAGTGCGGGCGGCCTACCTCTACACCGGAATGGCTATGGCGGCGCTTCGGACGGGCGACGAGCCCCTGATGGCCGCCTGCCGCCGGCTTTGGTCGGATATCGTCGGGCGCCAGCTATACGTGACCGGCGCGATCGGCCAATCCAGCCACGGCGAGGCGTTCACCTTCGGCTACGACCTGCCCAACGACACGGTTTACGGCGAGACCTGCGCCGCCATCGGGTTAGTGTTCTTCGCGCGGGCGATGCTGGACAGCGAGGCGAGGTCGGAATACGCGGACGTGATGGAGACCGCGCTCTACAACGCGATCCCAGCCGGGATGTCGCTGGACGGGAAGCGTTACTTTTACGTGAATCCGCTGGAGGTTTGGCCGGAGGCTTCGGAGAAAAACCAGGGCCGCCAGCACGCGCTGCCCGAGCGTCCGGGCTGGTACGGATGCGCGTGCTGCCCGCCGAACGTGGCGAGGCTTTACGCGTCGCTTGGCGAATACGCGTATGGTCAAAAAGACGGGACGCTCTTTGTGCACCTTTACTCCGCAGGGATGGCGCGGATCACGGTTCCGGGCGGCGAGGCTGCCATCCGCGTGGACACGGCGTACCCGTGGGACGGCGCGGCGCGTATCGTCGTCACGGAAACGAGCGGAGTGGCGTGGACCCTCGCGCTCCGGCTGCCCGGCTGGTGCGCTGATCCCGCCGTCAGCGTGAACGGCGCGACGATCCAAACCGACAGCGCTGAAAACGGATACCTGTACATCAATCGGCTGTGGAAGCTGGGCGACACCGTCGAGCTGGATTTCCCCATGCCGACCCGGTTGGTACGCGCCAACCCGCTTGTTCGCGCTGACGCTGGCAAGGCGGCGATCCTTCGCGGGCCTGTCGTGTTCTGCTTGGAAGAAGCGGACAACGGCGCGAACCTGTCCGCGCTCACGATCCACGCCGACGCCAGCGCGATCACGGCGGAACCGGATGACAGCCTGATGCCCGGCTCTGTGAGAATCAAGGCGTCCGGGTTCCGCGACACTGCCGATACCGACACGTTATACATGGATAAATCGGATATCCGCCGCGAACCAATAAGCCTGACATACATACCCTACAGTTTCTGGGCAAATCGCGGCAAAGGCGAGATGCAGGTATGGACACGGCTGGCGTAAGTTATAGCAAGGGGAATCGTTGGAAGGCAAGTCCGACAACGCTTCCCCTTCGTTTGTATGAATTTACCATGGACGCATCAGTAATCCGTTAGCAGTTGTTCATATTAGAATAAACAGAGCGGCGGCTTAATACAGATTATACTCTTTGCTTACCCCTTCACCGCCCCAGCCGTCAAACCCTTGATGAACTGCTTCGACATCATCAGGTATAGCAATATAACAGGCAGCGCGGACAGCGTCAGCACCGCCAGCACCTTGGGCCAGTCGGTGGCGTACTGCCCCTGAAGCTTCGTCACCGCCAGCAACACCGTCTTTTGCGCTTCCTTGTTGATGAATATCAGCGGGAACCACAGATCGTTCCAGATGGGAACCAGGTTGTATATCGCGACGGTCGCCAGCGCGGGACGGATCAGCGGCAAGACAATGCTGGAGTAGATGCGCAGCCGCGCCGCCCCGTCCACGAACGACGCCTCGTATAGCTCGTTGGGCAGGCCATGTATAAACTCCGTCAGTATGAATATTGATGTCGGTATACCCATCGCGATATACACGGGGAACAGGCTCCACAGCGTGTTCAGCAGCCCGAAGGCCTTCATCATCTCAAGAAGGCGGATCGTCGCTATCTTGATGGGCAGCATCATCCCTATTATTATGAAGAAATAGATCGCGCCGCTAAGCCTCGAGCGCCAGTGAGCCAGGGCATACGCGCACAGCGACCCCAACGCCAGTATCATGAACAGCGACACGACCACAACGGTCAGGCTGTTGCGGAAGTAATTCAGGTAGTTCGCGTCGCGGATGGCGGAGGTGAAGTTCTCCAGCGTCCACGCTCCCGGCAGCCCGAACGGATTGGCGTATATCTCGCGCTTCGACTTGAACGCGTTGATGATCAGCATCCACACGGGAAACAGCGCGACGAACGACCAAACGACCAACAACACGTGTGAGAATATGTGCATATTCATCACGCGCATGGATCGGGTACGCGGGGCGGCGGGGGTTCGGCGCTCACGCTCGAAGCTTCGTGTCATGCCAGGTCACTCCTTCCCCCGCGTCGCCCGCAGCGTGGGTATCACGCCGCAAAGCAGCATCGCGAACACCGTTGTGGATACGGCGGCGCCCAGTCCCGGCTCCGGTATGCCTATGGGGTGCTCGCCCGCCACGCCGTACCGGTAGAACAGCGTGCCGATAAGGTCGGTCGCGTAGTCCGGCGAGCCGTTGGGCGTGGCCATCGAGTAAATCACGTCGAACGCGTTGAAGTTGGACACAAACGTCAGTATGGCGATCATGCCCACCACCGGTATGACCAGCGGCAGCTTGATACGCCAGAACTGGTGCCAGTTGTTCGCTCCCTCTATCGAGGCGGCCTCCAGCAGATCCTCGTCGATGCCCTGGAACCCCGCGACGAACATCATCGTGGGGATGCCCAGCCACTGCCAGCACGACACCAGGGATATCACCGTCAGCGCGGTCGACCTCTCGCCCAGCCACGGCCTGGACAGGAACGCCAGCCCGATGTTCTTCAGCGTCGGCCCCGCCCACATGGGGTTGAGCATCATCTTGAACATGTAGCCCGTGACCAGAACCGCTATCGTACACGGTATAAATATAATGGATTGGTAAATGCCGCTGCCGCGCATCGTCCGGTTGGTCAGCAGGTGCGCGAAGAAGATGCCCAGCACGTTCTGCAGGAGCATGTGGAACGCGAAAAACACCCACGTGTTCCCGAACGCGTTCCAAAACCTTTGGGACACCACCGCGTCGGTAAACAACTTGACGTAGTTGGCCACGCCGACAAACCGCCGCGCCCCGGTCGTGCCCTCATACAGGCTGAGCCGCACGGAATCCAGCATCGGATACGCCATGAACACGGCGTAGACCAACAACGCTGGCAATATATACCATATCCAGTACGCTCCGCTGGGGCGTATACTGCCGCCGCCCCGGCGGATCGGTCGGGTAATAGCTCGCGCGTCCATATGGCCTCCACGTATCAAGCGCGCCGGGGGTATGCCGCGTCCCACGGTCAGTAAAACCTATGCGCCGGCCGCCTCGCGCAGACGGCGGCCGGCTTGGTTGGCGCCGCTGTTATTTGGCGGCGGCTACGGCGTCGGCGGCGGCCTGCGGGGTGGTTTCGCCGCGGGCGAGGGCGTTGAGCTGCTCGAGCATCGGGTTATACAGCCCCATCAGCTTGGGCCAGACGAACCGCGCGTCGGTGACGCGGCCCTCGTTCAAGGCGAGGATCTCGGTGACGCGCTCGTTCTTGAAGGTGATGGGAGCGTCGATCATCGGGAAGAAGCCCGCCGGGAGGTAATCGGCCACGATCTGGGCGCCCTCGGGCGTGGCGATCCACTCCAGGAACGCGGCGACTTCATCGGGATACTGTGAAATGGAGTTGCCGGCGATGGCCATATCCGGATGGAAGCACATCGCGGCCTCGCCGCCCTCGGGGACCGGGAAGGCCATGGTGCCCCAGTTCGCGCCGTACTCATCGTTCGTGCCGCATGACCATGATCCATCCATCACCATCGCGGCGCGGCCCGTGGCGAACACCATCACCGCGTCGTCGTTGCCGATGGACTCGAAGCCCTCGGGGAAATACTTCGTCATCTGCTGGAAATCGGTATAAGCCTTAACGAACGCCTCGTCGTTGAGCGCCTTTTCGCCGGACTCATACAACGCGCGGCTCTCGGAGCCGCCCACGTAATTGGGCAGCATGCCCAAGAATACGCATTCCAGTATGTCCCAGTTGCTGCCAAGGCCGTTGGCGATCGGGGTGATCCCGGCGGCCAGCAGCTTATCGCACGCCGCGATAAACTCATCCCAAGTGTAAGGCACCTCTATGCCCTGTTCCGCGAAGATGTCCTTATCATAGTAGATGACCTGCGAAACGGCGGCGAACGGCACGGCGAACAGGCTGCCGTCGGTGTTCTGCCACGGTTCCAGGCTGGATGGCGCGAAGTTTTCCTTCACGCCGGGTATGCCGGAGACGTCCACCAGGAAACCGGCCTCGTACAGGTCGCGGCCCGTCTCATACGACCGCGCGTACATCAGGTCGGGGCCGGTGCCGGCGTCCAGCTGCATGCGCAGCACGGAGTTATACTGCGCGGACGTCGTGGGCTGGAAGACGATCTCCACGCCTGACAGTTCCTTATACTTGGCGAGCATGGCCTCGACCTGCACGGAGTCGTCGACGCGCCACGAACCCATCGTCAATTGAACCCCGTCGGCAAGCGAGACGGCGGGCGCGAGCAGAAGCAGTGTACACAGGGCGATCGCGAGGGTTTTCTTCATTGTTCATCATCTCCTAATCCAATTTCCTTACGCTGAGAATATTATACTATACATCTTGCTAGAAAGCAAGCGGAATGTTGGCGAGGCGGTGAAAAAAACAGGTGATATTTAGCGATACATCCACATAATGTTGACAGGAATTAGTAGGATAGCGACATATGTGACAGCCGCGCCTGCCAAACCCTTCCCCAAACCCGCCGCGCGTACGCTCCAAACCTGTTCAAGCCGGTCGTGTTTATTCCATATATATCCAGCGTGGTGGCGTCGGTCGTCGCGTGGCAGGTGATACCGCAGCCGTCTTACGGTCCGGTTAACGCGTTCCCGCAGGCTGTCGGAGTCCAAAACCCACCCAAATGGTTCGTGGATCCCGCGTGGGCGCTGCCTTCGCTGATGATGTTCCAGGTCTGGCGGACGCTGGGGGATAATATTGTGGTATTCCTATCGGGATTGAGGGCGGGCCGGGCCGCGCTACGGTAGTTACCGCTTACTACATATACCGCGAGGCGTTCGAGACGTACCGCATGGGCATGGCGAACGCGCGCGTGGATCATGTTCGCGCTGGTTTTCGCGGTGACGATGGTCCAGCCGCGCCCAAATCAGGCGGGCGAATCATGACACATAACGACAGAAAACGACTTTTCGCAATTCTCGACATTGACCGGATTGCCACTTCAAGCGTGGTCGGGCTGTTCTCCGCGACGATGCTCTTCACGCTGGCTTGGATGCTCTGCGCGTCGTTCAAAATTGGAAAATAGCGCCTTCAATTATCCGGTCCAGCGGGTTCCCCCTGCATTCACAGTTGAATACTATGTTAAGGTATGGTTGGGGCGGTATAACTTCCCGTTATATTATGTTAATAATATAAAAACTACACTATCCGTAGTAATTTATGCTGCTATTATAAAAATTACATCATTCGTAGTAATTTATGTTAATAATATAAAAACTACATTATCCGTAGTAATTTATGCTAGTATTATAAAAACTACATCAGCCATAGTAATTTATGTTGGTATTATAAAAACTATACCATCCATAGTAACTTATGTTAATACTATAGAAATTATACTAGCCGTAGTAATTTATGTTAATACTATAAAAATTACCATGGCCGCAGTAATTATATCATGTTAACACTATAAAAATTATCGTGTCATATTAATCGCGCGGACCGTGATATCGTCCGTGGCCGCGCGCGCGTTCGCCAAGCCGCGCTTCCGCTTGCGCGAGCCGCTGTCCGCGCTGTTCCTCGCCGCGATGATGATCCCCGGCCAGGCGACCATCGTGACCAAGTTCACCCCCACCCCCGTAAACATCCTATTCACCATTGAAATTTACAAAGTTTGACAATGCGCCCGGCGTATGATATCATATGCGCGCGGGGATGCCCGCCATGGATGGCGTTGAGCCTAGCGGCAAGGCGCGTTCCGGCGTATAACCGGACCGCGCTTGCGCCAACCAACATAAGGATAGGAGGCGTTTCGGTATGAAGCGCATGGGCAATCACGTTGTTATCGCGTTACTGCTGGCGGCGTTGTGGCTCACGCCGCTCGCGCCACGCGCGTACGCCGTGGACCTTGATATCCGTGAGCGCGCTTACCAGGCCGCCATCTCCTATGCCGAGGAAGGCAGGTTGGGCGACGCGTACCGTATCTTCGCCGAACAGTTGGGAGACTATAAGGATAGCAAGATGTACTCGCTGTATCTGGATGGCCTGATCAATATCGAGCTGGGATACTTCGCCGCCGCCGAATACTCACTGCGCGTCGCGTCCCTCTCCAATTTTCTTGACGCGCGGCTGTATCTGGAGTACGCGCAGGGGCGGATATGCGAGGAAAACGGCGACATTGACGGCGCGTTCACGCATTACCAATCCATTGTGAGCGCCGACATAAACGGGGTGATGGACGCGCTGCAGCGGGCATGGACGCTCCAGGACAGTATGCCCGAAACCAACATTAAAGCTGGCGATATCTACCGATTTGGTAATTATGACTGGCTTGTGCTGGACGCGCGGCAAGATAAAGCGCTACTCATCACCAAGGACGTCATTGAGCTGCGCAGTTATAATACAGCTTTCACAAGCGTCACATGGGAAACGTGTACTTTGCGAAAATACCTGAACAACGACTTCTATGATAACTTTAACACCGAGGAGAAGGCGCGTATTATAGAGACTACCATAGAAAACCTAGATAGTCCCAGGTATGCCACGGATGGCGGCAATGACACAAAGGATAAAGTCTTTTTGTTAAGTATACAGGAATGCGTACAGTACTTCGGGGACAGCGGGCAATTGGCTAATATTTCACCAAATAAAGCATTATTATCCGACGAATATAATAATGATAGAGTAGCGATGTATAAAGGTCAAGCCACTGACTGGCTGCTTCGCTCTCCCGGCAACTCTAGCCGCGAGTCCGCGTTCGTTAACACTTATGGCAATGTCCACATCATAGGTCGTGTGGTGTCAAACAAACAAAGCGGCGTCCGCCCCGCGATGTGGATAAAACTATAACCATCCAACTAACCCCGCAACGCAAGCCCGCCCGCCTTACGGCGGGCAGGCTTTGCTACACAGACGCGAAAACAAACGCGCGCGGATCAATCAACCGTCCTATAGAACAGCGCCTCAGCCTCGATGTACAGCAAATCCCCGTCCAAGTCGCTGTCGAAGCCGTCCTGTTCGGGCGCGTCCATCGGCACGACGCACGCGTATAACGCTCCGTACGCCCCGTAGCGGAACGCCAGCGCCCTGACCTCGGCGCGCTGATCAAAGCTGTCGCCGCGCGTGTCGTTGAGCGAAATGAAGACCGGCTCATTCTCCTTCATAACGATGGCGGGAGCGCCTTCAACCGCCCCGCTAGGAAACTCCAACTCCGACGGAAAGTAATCGGGATACTCGCGTTGAAGCGAGATCAGCCTGTTCAGCGCGTCGTACCCAACCCCCAACCGCCTGTAGTAGAGGATGGCGCGGAGGATATCGCCCGACGCTTCAGCCTCCAGCGCCTTGGCATACCGAAGATAGGCCAGCGTATCAAGAAAGCCTTCCCGCGCCAGCGGCTCCAGCAGGCTGACCGCCTCCGCGTAAGCGGCTTGCTTGACCGCCGTCTTCGCGTCGATGCAGGCGATGTACTGCCTGCTCTGCCGATAGCCGTTCACCTGATCGAACACGGCGCGCGCCTTTTCCAACTCGCCCTCCGTATACAGCTCGATAGCGGCTTGGTACGGCCACTCGGCAGGCGACAGCTCCTCCGCGAAAACCACGGCGCTGAACAGCGTCAGCCCAATGAACACGGCCACGGCCACGCGCCGTGGATCAGCGTGTTTACCCACATGATCACCGCCTTCCGTCTCTTACTCGCGGGGGTTGGCTCTATATACGGCTGGCATGCCGGCAAGCCGGTTAATCCACATCACCTTCTATTCCATGGCACATAGTTAGAAATTATCTCTTCCCATGTTTTATCCTTTCGAAAGTCGTTGAATATTAATATCCTCTGACTACCATCTATTGGGTTGGCCGTCTCCGGCCGTTAAGGTTATCGCCAGCACTCGCAATGGTACACGCTTCCGCAATTGCCGTAGCCGCATCCGCATGTATCGCCGCACGCGCAGCCATCAACGCAGCGTCCCGTTCCGGGGCCGATGTCCGCGCGCGGCGCCTGTGTCGGCGGCGCGGTCACTACTACAGGCGCGTGTGTCGGTTCAGGCGTAGGCGTGGCCTTCGGCTTGACCCTGTACGTGACCGAGCCGGGCGTGTTGCCCTCATAGCCGTGGGCGCCGACGCCGTCATACCACGAAACCCAGTTGGACAGCGAGGCTCCGTTGTCGGCGAGATGCCAGCGCAGCCCGCCATCCTTGCTGGTCGGGCTTTCCTGCATCACGCGCCAGCGCTGGGTGTCGTCCTCGCGCGTTGTGATCTGCTTGAAGCCGCTGCCGCGCTGCACAACGCCGCCGCTCACGGAGTATGTGAACGTCAGCGACGGCCACCCGTTGGCCTCGCTGAATGTGTGGACAGCCTCGCCGCTCGCCAGCTCGCCGCCGTTGAAGTTAACGGTAACCGTCCGGTCGTCCGCGCCCTGGATATACCGCATCGTCGTCCGCCCCATCGGGTATCCGTCCGCCCAATTCCCGGATACGGAGACATACGCCGTGCCCGCGACCCCAACCGCGACCCCAACCGCGACCCCCGCGCCGCTGGGCAGCCCGTTCAAGAACGCCCCAAAGAACGCGCTGTCCGGACCTCGCAGGACCAGCCCGTAACCATTCTCCAGCGGCAGTATGGACTCGCCGTCGAACAGGAACGTCTCGCCCTTCAACACTTCGTTAAATATGCGGGCAAAGCCTGGGTTCGCCAGCGTCGTCGCCGCGCCGGGTATGTCGCCGCGCTCCGCCGCGTCGTACAACGCCCGCATAAGCGCGAGATCCTCCGCGCTCAATTCCGGATACCGCGTCGGCTTCTTGATCGTGTCGCGCGGTCGGCGCTCCATCGCGGCGTCCTCCACGTTTGGCGGTTCCGAGATAGACAAGCTAAGCAAGGTCATGCGCTCCGTGGCGTCCAGCGCGTTGAGGCCGTCAAGCAGCGCGATCGCGTACATTATGTCTTCGCCGGAACGCGCGGCGTTCCGCGCCAGAAGGTAGATATACAGGTCATCCGCCGGGGGAACGGGTATCTCGCCGTACGTCAGGGCCAGCTTCTCCGGCGCGAAGAATCCTTCCTTATACATGGTGTCCAGCCGCGTTTGCGCCACGTCGTAAGCGCCAAGCTCAATGAACAGCAGGAACCTGGCGTACTCCGCGTAGACGTCGGCGCTTTTGTAACCGCCGAGCTTTTCAAACAGCGAGACGGCCCGCTGCAGCGAATCCAACGGGTCGTACCGCGTGAACCCAACGCTCATCAGCCACAGCGCGAGGTCATACTCCTCCTCGCTGGCGGATGGCGCGGGTATGGACGATGGCAGCGGCGGACGCGCGGGCTGCGTCCCGACCGAAACGACCGCCGCGGCCGCGCGTTGCGTCGGCATCGGCGTTACGCGAACTGTCGGCGCGGGCGTCACCCCTATCGAAAGGCGGTAAGTCTCCTCCTCCGCTTCGGTCATTGGGCGCAGGTACTCGTTAGGCGCGTATCCCTGCTGGCCGCCCACCAAAACCTTAGACCACTCCGCGCCGTCCTCACCCGTGATGGGCGATTCCAGGACCTGTACTATCTTGTTCCTGTCGGCTTGGGTCACAACGCCCGACTTGCTTGTTTGCGGGCGTATGTTGAGCTTTGTGTTGACGTTAACGTACGCGTAATGGTCCGTACGCGGCGGATTGGCGGCCAGGGCCGCCGCGTAGTTGGCCTCGTCGTCCGCCGTCATAAGGTAGAGACTGGCCAGATCGACGAATCCCAGAGCTTCATCCTTGTCCGTGGGCGCGATCCGCGACCATACCCTGCCCTTCGCTCCCCAGGCGAAAGCCAGCGTCCTGACGACGTCGAAAATCTTTAGCTCGCCATTGTCCCGCTCCGCTTCGGATGGTATCGGCGTCGGCAGCGGCGCCATGTCCGGCGCGAGCACGGGGGTAAGGCCATCCTTGGCAACGAACGCGTAGCCGTTTACCTTCGCCAGCTCGGGCAGCTCATCCTTGGATATGTCGATTTGCGGATACCGCGCGGCCAGCGACGCGTATCGGGTTATCGAATCCCGGATAGACGCGCGGTTAAACATGAGCATCGCCTGCCGCGGTTTGTCCGTCTGTTCAGCCCGCAATCCTTGCGTATAGTCGTATAACTGTTTGGAATCGAGGAATTCCACGCCGCTGAGCGTCTGGAAGGTGATCGCGGCGGAGGCAAGCTCGCCTTGCTCCAGGTACGCCTCGCCGTCGATGTACTGGACATACAGACCGCTGTCCTCGTAGCCGTTCACCTGATTGAATACGGACCTAGCCTTCGCGCGCTCGCCGGCCTCGAAATAGTCGATGGCGGCGGTGTAGGCGCGACGGGCCGCGTTGTACGAGACGACCTCCTCAAGGATCGCGCCAATCGGCGCCAGCAGCAGGGCGAGGACCAGCGCGGCCACTCGTTTACGGGATGGGACGCTCAATGGGATGCTTTTCATGGTGGACGCTCCTTTCTTATATAAACGCGTGTTTCGCGCGCGTCGCGCGTCAGTCGCTCGTTTGGATACCAAGGGGCGTTGAGCCTAGCAGTTCGCCGTCAAGGTAGAGTTCCAGCGTCATGGACCGCGCGGGCCACTTGCCGCCGTTGTGCCTCCACAGCGCGTCCAATACGGTGTCGAGGCTGAAAGTATAAGAATTAAACGGAAAGGCGCGCATGGAGCCGTTACTGGTGCCTTCCGCTTCCACATCCTCTATAATCCATACTAACGGCTGGGCGTCCACGAAAAACACCCTTTCGCTTTCGCGCAGTACGATTTGCAGCGTCGGTTTATTCTTGACGCGGTCCGGCAGAACATCCACCATGGTTAGATCGTTTGGAAACGCGAAGAATTGGAACGAGACCGACGGATGAATCTCCTGCTCCGCTATAGGGGCGTTCTTCAGGCTGACCAGGCTGACGGGACTTTCGCTTGGCGTCACCTTAACGCTTCCTATAAGCTCAAGCGTATCGTCCCGCATCAGGACGGCTTCGCCTGTGCTGAACTCCGTTTCGGAGATAAACTCGCCGTTCCGCTCCACAGCCGCCGCGTAAACGGATTCCGGTATCAGCATGGCCAGGTTGACGCCAGCCTTCGCCGACACCGTCAGGCCATTTGCCAGCGCGACGCCAGCCGCGTTATAGCGGATAAGGTCGGAACTCGACACGCCGGTAACGTCAAGCCGCGCCTGGTTGGGACCCACGCTGGACGCGTCGACGCTAACCATGGCCAACACGTCCATGTGGGCCAATAGATACACGCCGATCGCCAGGACAGCGGCGAGCGCCAGCAGGATTGGAATCCATACCCACCGCGTCTTCTTCGGCCGCGAGGGAGGCGCGATCGTTATAGGCGTGTCGCCGCCATACCCCCCTCGCGAAGGCGGCTGGCCGCCGGGCGTTCCCGCCGCGCTGATCGTTACTTCGTCAACCCTAACCCCGCCCCGCTTCGCGCCGCGCGAGGCGCTGTTGTTTTGCTGGCCGCTGTTGTTTGGCGAGCCTCGGGGCGGCGGCGCGTACGACGAATCGGAACGTTTGCCGGTTGATGGAGGCAGCGCCCACGTTTCCGGCGCGACGCGCTCCAGCTCCGCGCGCATCTCCGCGGCGCTGGAATAACGGTCCTGCGGCAGGAACGCGCACGCCTTGCGGATAACCTCCCAAAGCCCGTCGGAGCAGTTGAGCGGCCTGGGCAGCGGCTCGCCGCTTATGCGCCGCCTGAGCGACGCCTCAACCTCATTGGGCGTCAGGATAACGCCTTGCGGCTCAAACGGGCGCTTGCGGTTGTTGACCAGCTCATAGAGCGCGATACCCAGCGAATAGCGGTCGACATCCGCGTGTTGGTCCTGGTAATTGCTTACTTCAGGCGCCATGTAGGATGGCGTGCCCGTCATTGAGACCGTGGAGGTCCTGCCGTCCGACAACGCGCGGGCTTCGCCGAAGTCGCCCAGCTTGTAGACGGCTTCGCCATCCTCGTCAAACCCGACGAAGATGTTGCCGGGCTTGATATCGCGGTGGATGATATTCAGTATCGCGCAGTTTTCCAAGGCCTCGCACAGGTGGATGCCCAGGCGCAGAGTGTCGCGCTCGCTGAAGCCGGACCGGCTGGCAAGGTAGTCGTCAAGCGGCAGCAGCCTCTCCATGCGTATCAGGATGTCGCAGCCCGGCTCGTCCTCGCGCTCATAGGTGGTGAAGTTCCGGCACTGCGTGACGTGCGGCGAGGAGCTAAGCTCCATCATCTGCTTGAACTCGTCCTCGCGCGCGCGTGATATCTTCCGGAAATAGTCATGGATCGTCTGGTCGGACTGTCCCAGGAGGTCCTTGTTATATTCCCAGTATGACTTTTGCGGATGCGGCAGCGGTATCCACTTCAAGGCCTGCGAAACGCTCCGCTCGCCTTCCTGACGGTACACAGCGTACACATAGCTGAACGAGCCTGAGCCAAGATACTCGCCGACCGTCCACTTGTCCCATAACGGCATCGAGTTCAGGATACGCTGCAGCGCCGAGGCTCGGCTGTCATTTGACATCGGAGCTCCCCCCTGATAGCGCGGTAAGGCGCAGAGTATCGGTCATGAGCAGCGTGTCGTCGATATACGCGTCCAGCCTCGCCTCGCCCGTCGGCCATGAGCCGTTCTGTTCGTACAGCTTGTCAAGCAGCGGGTTCAGCTCAAGGCACAGCCCTATGAAGTACGCGTCGGCGACCTTGTGCTGCTTCGTGTAATCGACCACGCCAACCCCGTCGACTGTAAGGGCCATGCGGACCATCCACGTCAGTTCGGCTAAAGCGTGGTCAGCATGCAGCAATTCGGGCGCCACCACGAAACCTATATCCGCGTCCTCAAGCGAGCTTTTCGGCAGGGGCAGCTCGCCGTATAGTCTTATAAGCTCCCACGCCTTATTCTTGTCCTTGGCGTGAGCCACCATGTTAACCAATTCTATCGTCCGTTCTTCAGATAACTTGTACTGGTAGAGCGTGTCAGGGACATCTAACTCGAAGCCCTGCGCGGTAAACAGCGCGACCTCCTTCGTCTTCGCGTTTCCGGTCAGCGTTTTGCTCTCGCCTATCTGCCCCTTCACGTCGATCGAGTACGCGGTGTCGGGAAGCAGGTTGTCAATGGTATAGTAGAGCCGGTTCGTGGTGAACGTTTCCACCGGGAAGCGCATGCCCGTGGGCCGTACGGTGACCTCCCACGGCCCGTCGACCGCGTCCTCCCATGACAGTTTGATGGTGGTCGCCTCCACTTGGTATAGATCAAGATTAGCTATGTCATGGATTGGAATGTCATTGATGGCCGCTTGGACCTCCTCCGCCCTGGCCGCGCTGTTCTCATATCCGCCTAGGAACACGAACAGTTCCTTGGCCTGGCGGTAGCTGTCGCGGTCTAAGGCGGCCGCTCCCTTTTGATAAAGGCCGTCGGCCTGTTTGTAGAGCGCGTCCTGGCAGACAGGCAGCCGGCTGTCGGAATAGTTCAGGCTATCGCCGGATACCGCGTCGGCCTTCGCGATCGCCAGCGCTTCAACGTACGCGGCCACCGCGCCGCGCAGGTTGCCGGACAGCTCAATCCGCCTGGCCTTGATGTCCGCCGCCTCCGCCTCGCTGTCCAGAAAGTGTTCGGCGGCCCCGGCCTCAAAGTAAGGCAGCGCGTTCGCGAGGCGGGTGTCCTCGTCCTTCACGTCAGGATTCTCCATCTCTATCAAACCCATGACGTAGGACTTATACAGAGCGGCTTGGGGCACGTCGATGTAATTCGCCTCAAGCTGGTCAACCATGGCGATGACGTGGGAATACTGTTTGCCTTCAATATACTTCAACAGCGCCGCCCGGATGAATTGCGGGTTTGTGAGTTTCTCATACATGGCTTCAGCCTCCGTCTTGAGGAACTCGCCGGCCGCCTTGTACTGCAGCGCGGCGTTGATGATGTCGCCGGACCGCTCCAGCAGCTGGCCGTTCGCGAACGCTAGCAGGGCGTTGGCGTTGTTGTGGAAACCCGGGTCGTCCAACCGCGAGAAAAGCTCCTGGGCCTGCTGATAGTCCTTGTTCAGCAGGGCGACGACGCCGTCAATGTAGATGATCCACTGCGCGCTGTCCTTATAGCCAGACACCTGCTCCGCTATTCTTCGCGCTTTGCCAAGCTCCGTGAGCGCGTCCTCGGACAGGTTTGTATATAGTTCCTCGCTGTTCATCGCTTCGTCGAACATTTCGATAAGCGCCTGGTACGGCCATTCGGCCTTCGACATTTCGTCGTCCCCGGATTCGCTAAGGGCGGCGGACGCCGCCAAACCCGCAATAACGAGCAGCGCCAGCAAGCAAGCCTTCCACAGTTTCATACGCGCGCCTCCTTAATCGTTGTCGCCTTTCACGCGGGATCAATACCTGATCGTCAGCGTGGTGTTGCCAAGTTTCAGGACGCTTCCGCTTAACAGCGAGGCCGCGCCTTTCAAGGGCTGCCCATATAGAAGCGTGCCGTTGGTCGAGCCGATATCCTGCGCGGTGAGCTTCCCGCCTTCCGCGCGGAGAAGCGTGTGCCGCTGTGACACGGCGGAGTCGGTCAGCACAAGGCCGCACTCCGGCGAGCGGCCGATCTCCAGCCGTTCTTCTATGACAAGCTGGCGATCAGAGACACGCCCTTTGTCATCAGTGACCTGGACGTGGATAGGAATCCGCTTATCGGAAACGATTGAGACCGTCTTATCATACGATCCAACCTGCGCGGACGGCGCGACCGCGACGGTTGGGTCAATCACGCGCGGACGCTGCGCGGGCTGTTGGTATCGCGGTTGCTCGGGCGCCTGCTGGTATCGCGGCGGCTCGGGCGGCTGCTGGGATCGCGGTTGCTCGGGCGGCTGTTGGTATCGCGGTTGCTCGGGCGGCTGCTGGTAGCGCGGTTGCTCGGGCGCCTGCTGGTATCGCGGTTGCTCGGGCGCCTGCTGGTATCGCGGTTGCTCGGGCAGCTGTTGGTAGCGCGGCGGCTCGGGCGGCTGTTGGTATCGCGGTTGCTCGGGCGGTTGCTGGTATCGCGGTTGCTCGGGCGCCTGCTGGTGTCGCGGTTGCTCGGGCGGTTGCTGGTGTCGCGGCGGTTCGGGCGGCGGGGTATACGCGACGGGTTTCTCCGGATAAGGCTGCGTGACAGTCTCCGGCGCCGCTTGCAGCCGCGAGAACGCTTGCAAGCGTTTCTCCCGCGCGTGTTTGCGTGAGGAGCGCGTAATCGCGCGGACTACCAGCGTCAGCGTCAGCGCGATGAGCAGCGCGGCCCCGGCGACGCATGCCAGAAACAGCGGATTGGACATCAAGGCCCTCTCCGGGCTGAAGTACTGGAGCGCGGATTCAACCGTGTCCCTGGCAAAGTCGAGCCACGCCGCGAGAGTGTCGTTCGCGGGCGCGGCGGTGTCGGGCGCGGCCTCCGCTCTCGCTGAAAGCGCAAGCCAAGAAAGATCCAACATAACCTGTTTCGTAGCAATCTCCTCCCCAATCTTCAATCTTCAATCTTCAATCGAAACGTTTTAATGGATTCGACGCGCTTCCCAGCGCAATAATTCATCCATGGGCGGCAGGGCGCAAGGGTCCCCAAAGGCCCGCCCCATCGCGGCATTTGTAGTAAACGCTGTTGGTTCGGCTGACATGGCGAGGCCATCCGCAAGGCTTGATATCCATTCGGATAAGGATGTGTTCAACAGGGTTTGGCCGACATAAGCGACCGCGTCACTGGCGCGGGAAAACAGAAGCAGCCGTATGGCAGCGCTCCACACAACAAACCTTCGTAACCTGGCGGTTATTCCATCCACGCGCATCCATCCTTCGTGTGTGGGCGGCGAGCTTCACTCAACGCTTCATAATTATATAGTGCCGGTCCGCGTGGTTCAAGCGTTTCACGGATGTATTGTGTTAATATTTGGTAACAGTTGTCGCCAAATTTTGTCTTTTATTTAACTGATTTGTCGAGGACGCGACATTGGTTTATTTGGGGATTTCTGGTATAATTAAAAAACGATTGCCGCTGGCGATCAACGCTAAATTGGGAAGAAGGCGCGCCGGTGCTGTGTATATGGGCGTACGCCAATTCGCGGGTACGCGAGTTTTACCTCCCCGACCAGCGGACATGGACGGAGAAGCTGGTACTCTCGCGTTCAGACTTCGGCTGTCCCAGCGACGTCGTCCTATCCGCGCGGGAATTGGACGGGCTGTGTTACCTGGCCGCGCCGGAAGGCTCGCGCTTCGCGTCCTCGCCGGAAGGCTGTGAAATCCAGATAGGGGACGGCGTGAACGAAACGCTCATATGCGGCGGATCGGCTGTCGGCCTGGTGGTCCGCGCGATATCAAAAGGCGAAACGCGCCTCATGAAGTACCGCGCCGCCGCCGGCTCGACCATCACCATCGGCAAGTCGGGGCATGATACCATTTTCAACGACGATCCCCAGACATCGCGCCATCACGCGGCGATTGCCTTTGACGGCGGCCGCGCTGTCTTCGCGGATACCAGCTCCAATGGCAGCTACGTAAACGGGCGAAAGGCGCTGAACAGCCAACACGACCTGTCTTTTGGCGATATTATCCAGATCCCGACGGGATTGAGGATCATATGGCTGGACGGCATGCTCGCTGTCAACCAGCCTCCAACGCTGAAAAGCGTCGCGCTGGAGAAGGCGGCGGCTGGTTCCGCCATCCCGGAACCGGACGCGCCGCCTTCCGCGCGAATCGAGTTCCACCGCGCTCCCCGCCTGTTGAGTCCGCCTGACACCATGGCCGTAGAAATAGAGAGTCCCGTCCAGAAAGCGGCGGCCAACCGTCCCCCGTGGTTCCTTCAGGTTGGTCCGTCCATGACGATGGCCATCCCGATGGCAGCGTCCGTGGCTGTGTACTCCGCGGCGGGCATGGACAGCCGTACTCGCGTGTTCAGTCTGGTAACGGTGGGCTTCTCGTCCCTGCTGGCCATCGTGTGGGCGACAGCGAACCGCCAATACCAAAAACGCCTGGAGAAGCGTGGCGAGGCGAAGCGGCGGCAGGTATACGGCGATTACCTCCGCGAGCTTGACGACAAGCTGGGCAAACGCGCTCAGGCTGAGTGCGACAGGCTGCTGGAGCAGTATCCTTCGCCCTCGCGGGTCTTCGAGATCGCCTCCGGCAGGCGGACGCGCCTTTGGGAGCGCATGCCCGGCCATCCGGATTTCCTGCGCGTTCGCGTGGGCGTGGGCGACGTTCCGTTCCCCGCCGAGATAAAGATTCCGCGGAACCGGCTGTCCCTCATGGACGACGAGCTGCGCGATTATCCCGAGACGCTCCAAACCAAATACAGGACGCTTAGGAACATGCCCGTATCCATTTCGCTCATCGACCAGGCCGTGTTCGGGCTGGCTGGCTCTGACAGCGTCCAGGAGATGCTGAGGTCCATCGTGGCGCGGCTGGCGGCCACGCACAGCTATACGGATGTTCGTATCGTGATCCTGCATGGCCCCGGCGAGAAGGATCGCTGGCAATGGGCGCGCTGGCTGCCGCATTGCTACGATTCGTCGGACCGCAAGCTGCGCCTCATCGCGGGCAAGCCGTCCGACGTGGACGCGGTGTTATCCCATGTATCCGAGGTATTCGCTAACCGCAAGGACGCCGCCGGGGAAGAAGGAACGCCAGCCGATCTGCCGCGCTACGTGGTATGCGCCACGCATCCCAAACTAATCGAGGACCAGCCGTTCCTGGCGACATTGCTCGGCGGCGCCCCAGGCCTGACCTATATCGCCGCCGCGCCGTACATGGACCAGCTGCCAAAGGAATGCGGCTTGGTATTCGAAGCGGATAAGGAGAGCTGTTCGCTCTATGAGATGATAGGCAAGCGCTCGCCGCTGACCGGAGAGTTCATGGACCCTGACTGCCTTGAGCGGCTGGCGCGCGCCCTCGCGCCCATGCGCGTGACGGAGACCGCCATCAACACGGCTATACCAACCAGCGTGACATTCCTTGAAACATACGGCGTCCGCAGGGCGGAGGACCTGGACATATGGCGTTTATGGAGTGAGAACCATGTCTACGACGGCATGCGCTCCGTGGTGGGGCTTGGCGCGGGCGGGAAGCCATTCGCGCTGGACCTGTGCGAAAACGCGCACGGCCCGCATGGTTTGGTCGCCGGAACGACCGGCTCGGGCAAGTCGGTCATGCTCCAGACGTATATCCTATCGCTGGCGGTCAACTACTCGCCGGATGAGGTCCAGTTCCTGCTCATCGACTACAAGGGCGGCGGCATGACCGCGCCGTTCGTGGGCCTGCCCCATGTGTCCGGCATCCTTACCAATCTGGACGGCGGCGCGATCTACCGCGCCCGCGTCTCGCTCCAGGCTGAGGTGAGGCGGCGGCAGACGCTGTTCGCCCAAGCGGGCGTTGAGAAGATCGACGAGTATATCCGCATGCGCGAGGCCAGCCAGGATATGGCGCCGCTCGCCCATCTTATCATCATAACGGACGAGTTCGCCGAGCTTAAGAGCGACCAGCCGGATTTCATGAGCAACCTCATCAGCATCGCGCGGGTAGGGCGTTCGCTGGGCGTGCACCTGATCCTCGCGACGCAGAAGCCTTCCAACTCCGTCAGCGACGAGATATGGGCGAACAGCCGCTTCAAGATATGCCTGCGCGTGCAGGACCGCGCCGACAGCTCGCAGATGCTCCACCATCCCGAAGCGGCTTACCTGAAAGGCGCGGGCAGGTGTTATCTGCAGGTCGGCAACGACGAGCTGTTCATACAGCTGCAAACCAGTTACAGCGGCGCGCCGTATGATCCGGACATGGCGCGGGCGGACGAGCTTGCCGCGCTGCTGGACGACCTGGGCCGTCCGGTTCCGCTGGCGCAGCCTAAAAGGATTGTTCCGCGGTCAGCGCGTATCACGGAGATGGAGGCCGTCCTCGCGCGTATAGAGGACGTCGCGAGGTCGCGCGATGTCAACCAGGCGTTCCAGCTCTGGAAGGAACCGCTTAAAGAGGTCCTGTTCCTGGAAGATATAGAGGAATATGAAACCAGCGGTTTCAACGGCGAGGGCTGGCCCTCCTCCTCCGACGTCTCGCCTGTCGTCGGCGTGATGGACGATTTGCGGCGGCAATGCCAGACACCCGTCCGGCTGCCGTTCGCCGATATCGGCAACGTCATTGTCTGCGGTCTAACGGGCGCGGGCAAGACGACATTCCTGCAGACCCTCGCGCTGTCCGCCGCGCGGATGTATTCGCCCGCGCGGGTCCAGGTCTATATATTCAGCCTGACCACGAGGACGCTGGGTATTCTGAAGGCTTTGCCGCATGTGGGCGACGTCGTTTACCAGGATGAGGAAGCCGAGATACAGCGCCTTGTGAGGATGCTGGACAAGGAAAACGAGCGCCGCCGCGCCCTTCTAGCCGAGGCGGGCACGGACAGCTTCGCCGAGTACAACCGCGCCATGGCGCGTAAGAACGCCGCTCCGCTGCCGTTATGGATAATCATGGTCGACCGCGTCCAACAGGCGCGCGAGGACACGTTCCCCGACGACACGCGCCGGAAGCTGTTCACGCTGATGAGGGAAACCGCTGGGCGCGGCATCTGCTTCATTGTCACCGCGATGGGCATGAACGAGCTGCCCGGCAACCTGCATACCAGCTTTACCGGCATAGCGCTGCAGCAATCGGACAAAGGCGCGTATCGCGAGGCGCTGGGATGCGTGGTCCAGGCGGAGGAAGCGTCCATACCGCAGCTTCCCGGGCGCGGGCTGTTCCGGATGGACGGCCCCCATGAGTTCCAGACCGCGCTCTATGGCGCGGAACAGGGCGACGAGGCGAGGATCGGCCGGATCGCCGACGCCGCTCACGCAATGGACGACGCGTGGAACGGCGTTCGTCCTCGGCCGATACCGCGCGTTCCCGAAAACATCGCGCAAGCCGAATTCCTCGCGCTGCCCGCGTGCTCAAACCCGTCGCCATGGCGCGCGCCCGTTGGATTCGATATAGAGGACGGCTCGCCGTTCCATCTGCCGCTGGACCGCGACCACTCCTGGCTGGTGTTCGGCGCGAGGCGCGGCGGCAAGACGGGCTTGCTGACGCAGATCGCGCGGCTGTACGCCGGTTTCGGCGCGAGGATCATCGCGGTCGGAGGCGGGAACGCGTTTGCCTCCGATCCCCCGGGCATTGAGCGGTATTCCTGGAGCGACAAGCGTTTGGATGAAGCGCTGCGGTCAGTATCCGTCGAGATCAACGGAACACGGACGCGGGGCAAGGCGAAGGCGCGGGAGGAAGGCGGCGAACCCGCCGTCCGCGCGTACGCGGAGAAGCTGCAGCCCATTGTGATACTCATCGACGAATTGGACCAAATGGCGGGCCAAGGCTCGGAATACGCGCTGAAGTTCCTGCCGCCGACCATCGGCAGGGCGGCGATGTACGGCATATACGTGTTCGCGGCGCTGGCGCATGACTCTTACCAGGGCTGCGCGTCCAAACCCTTAGTGAAGGCTTTCGCGGATACCCAGCGCGGAATCCTGTTGGGCGGGCGGTACGGCGTCGGCTTCGCCAGCCCGTGGAACCTGCCCCGGTCCGCGCAGAGGCGGGAATCGTTCCAGGCTGGGCATGGCCTGTTGTACATGGGCGACACGGTCCGCGAAATCATGGTTCCATCACCTTGATGGAACAAAGGAGCAATGAGCATGCTGCCTGTCATCTTGCTGGAACGGGACGAGGAGCTTCGCCGCGCGTTGGGCGGCGCGGTACTGGAACACGCGCTCGCGAGCGGCTGTCCCGTCCGGATCGTGATGAGCACGGACACGCATGTTGAGGCGGACAAAGCCGCCCAGGACGTGGAGGGCGCGGTCCTGTTTATGGCTGGACTTACCAGCGAGAACGTCAACGACGCCGCGAGGCTTGCCCGCCGGATGCTTGAGCGCTGCCGCGACTCCTACCCGGTGTTCTGGGTTCGCCAGTCGGGGGTGCTGGAGCGTATGCTTCGCGTGTGTCCGCGCCCGGCCGGAGTGCTTCTGCCGCCCATCACGGCTGAGCGCGCTAAGGAAACGCTGACCAGCGTGTTCCTCGACTACGCGGAGCTGATGAGCCCGCGCCAGGAGCGGATCCTGCTGGACTTCGGGTCCTCCGCGCGCAGGCTGCCGCGCGAGTCGGTTACCCACATAGAGGCGCGTGATAAGAAGATCATCCTATATACGTCGCGGCAATGCTTCTGCGTATATGGAACCATAACGGATATGGAGGCCAAGCTGGGATCGGCGTTCCTGCGCTGTCATCGCGCGTTCCTCGTCAATCCCAGGCTGATAGAGTCCGTCGACTTCGCCAGCCTCACCATTACGGTGCGCGGCGGCGCGTCGGTGCCCATATCACGCGCGAGGCGCGAGGATATCCGCCAGTATCTGGACGCCGAAAACCATTCGCGGCCCGAAAACGACCGTCCGTCAGAAAACGGGACGCCAGGGACTGTTTTAGGTACAATGACGCTGTGAGAGGGAAGGGGCTGAGCGAATGTCCGGAATGAAGGTCGAGAGCGCTGGAATCCTGCTAAGCCGGAAGGAGATGGCGCTGTTGGCCGGTCTTACCGGAATCGGCGGCGGTTCGCTGGACGAGGCTGACGCTAACGCGGCGGCGGCAGGTTTGGAACAGGGCGGGCTGATCCGGAGGACGGACGAGGGGTTCCAGGTAGAGGAAAGGCTGTACGGACTGCTGAAGCGGATCGCGGCAAGCCCGAAGGCATGGGCGCTGATGGCGGGCGGACGCGTGTGGGCGCTGTACGAGGGCGGCGGCATCCCCATCCTGATACGCGGCAGCGAGGGCGGCGGCGTCTCCATCACCCCGCTGGAGGATAAGGAAACGGCCTCGGCCTGTCTCCTGGACGCGCTGGAGGAATCCGATGAGGCGTCATTCCGATGGGGCTTGACGGGCGAAGCGTCGGTCGAGGGCGGCAAAGACGCCGTCGCGGGGCTAATACGGGCTGATCTGCTGGAAAGGCAATGGCCATGGAACGGGTAACGGCGGAGGTGTTCATCCCGGCGACAGGCTCGCTGTTCGACTTCCAGCTCCCCGTGGACGGCATTATCTCCGAGATGGCGCTTCAGATGGCCCGCTCGCTCGAGGCGGCGCGGCATAACATCGCCTTTGACATGGAGAGCCTGACGCTCTTTGACAGGGACACGCGCAAGGCGCTGCCCGGAGGCGCGACGGTCGCGCAGTGCGGGATTATGGACGGCTGGCGCTTGACGCTGCTTTAGCGGGAGGAGGGATGATATTGGCAACTATATATGATGTTGCGGAGATACGCCGATGCGCCGCCCGTATCCTAGGCGTCGCGGGCGACCTCGCGGACGATGTGAACCGTGAGTTCAGGACCATGCGGGACACGTTATTCCCGGAATTCAAAGGCAAAACGGCGAACGCTGTATCCGAAATGATCAGCCTGCTGCAGTCGGACGGCAACGCGCTCGTCTCAGAACTCCGTTCCATCGCGGGCCAGCTCAGCGCGTTCGCCGCGCGGCTTGAGGCCGCTGACAGGGAGGCCCGGCGGCAGGTGCAAAGCTCCAGGGGTTAACGGCAAAAAATAAAAGGAGGGTTCCTCTATGGCACAGTTCGGCGTAAACTCCGCGCAGTTGTCCGCGATCGCGGGGCGCATCGCGAGTATCCTGGGCACCTATGACAGCGTCGTCAACAACGTGCGAACGCACGCGGCGGACATCAACGCGAAGTGGCGCGGCGAGGCGCAGGCCGCGTTCGAATCCCAGATGTCGACGGCGGACGGCTATCTCCGGCAGATTCGCGCGGTCGTTGAGCAGTACGGAGAATTTTTGACCAAAGCCGCTGGTAAGTATGACGATGCGGACAGCACAGCCGCGGGTATCGTCGCGCAGATGCACGGCTGACCAACAAACTGCCTTACGGCAGCAAGGACGATAGCGGCAAAGCCGCATAGGAAGGGGTTTGACCATGGCCTCGAATTATGAACTGCTCGTCCCGCTGGAGGAGATGGTTGAGAGCGCGACGCTCTTCTCGAAGGATTCCGATGAAATGGACAGCGTTATCCAGGAATTGCAAGCGTTGATGAGCCAGCTTGAGGCGAATTGGGAAGGCGCGGCGGAACAGTCCTACGCCGGGAAATTCAACGCTTTATGCGGGAAACTCCAGGAAGCCCGCCGCCCGATGAACGACGCTGTGGCCGACCTGCTCCAGGCCCGCCAGACCTACGCGGAGACAGAACAGCAGATCGGCGGCACGGACGTCGCCTCGCTGGAAGACGTGCCGACCTACAGCGCGTAGGGTATCATAACGTTTATGGGTTGCGCCATAACGTTTATAGGATGAAGAACGTTTGTGGGCAGCGACATAACGTTTATTGGATGACTGACGTTTACAGGCAGCGTCATAACGTTTATACAGGAAGGGGCGGCGCGTGTGCATAGTTTATCGTGTGACACAGAGCGGATCGAGGACTCCGCCAGGTACCTAAGCGCGGTTGATAACTGCGCCCGCGCCGCCGTCGACGAGGTCGTTTCTATCCTCAAACTGGTGGTCCTGTTCGAGCCGGAACGGGTCTTCAATATCGTCGACATATCTCGACTAAAAGTGAAGGCTCGCGCGTATTCGACTGCCCTCGACATTGACCGGAAAGCCCTTTTTGAGGCCGCCCGGACGCTCGAGGAGGCGGAGCGGTCCGTCGCCCGCGAGTCGGAGTCACTGCCCGATATTGAGGAGATGAAACCTCCGGTTCTTCCGGGCGGGCTCAATCCCGGGCTTCTGCCCAACGTTCCGTTCCATAACAAGTCTAACAGAATAGATATGCCTTGGTGGATGTGTGATGGCATAACATATAGCCGGGTATACCTGAATCCTCTCCAGCCGACATTTATTGCGACAGAAACGTTATTCGAGCCAATGATGCTTCCCGATAAGCTTAACATGTTGCTGAAATCCTAACGCCAGGGAGGTAATGGTTATGTCATACGCGCTGTGGGTGAACACCGACGCGCTGCAACAGACCGCCGCGCATGCCCGCAACGCGGCGCGAGCGATGAGCGACGCGCAGGGGCGGCTTGCGCGTATCGCGTCTTCGCTGCCAAACCTTGGGAATTTGTATATAAACCTGAACGGCAGACTTCGCTTTGCCTCAACGCGCGGCGGTTCAGCCGCCGGCGCGATATGGAGCGTCGCTTCGGCCTTCGCGACTGTGGGCAATGTCGCGAACCGATTCTCAAGCGCCACGCTTCAGGCCGCGCAGACATTCCGGCAATATGAAGATGAACTGGCTGACAACAGGTTGAAGACGGCGCCGTCCGCCGGAGGGGCAGGCGCTGGCGCCTGGGCGGGAAGTATTATCGACGAAGCGGCGGCAGGGTCAGCCGACCCCTTGGACGCTTCGAAAAAAGAACCGAGTTGGTGGCAAACGTTCCTGCTCAAGTTTGGTGAGAAAGCAGGCGTGATCAGCTCCGGCCTGGCTCCGCTGTGGGCCGCGCTATTGCTTAATAGCAGTGGCGAGTGGTTGGATGGTTCCGCTATAGGCTTGGCAAAGATTCTCAAAGGCGATCTGAAGGCAGGTGAAGCGCTTGTAAAAATCCTAGGCGAAGACATGAAGAAGCTCGCTGGAAACCACGACATTATGCCAGAGGCGAAATGGTGGAATAAGCTGTTTGGTCTTGATGATTTTTTCGAAGGCGCCGCCACGCGAGGAATCGCGGGGTTGGGAGAAAACACCAGCTTCGCGTTGAATAAGAAAATCACCGAACTCAACCTTTTTCCGACAGACGCGGTAACAGGGGCAAAACAAGGGTTCAGCGCTTCCGCAGCGTTGAAATGGGGCGGTATTGCAGTATCCGGCATCATTTCTGGTTTTGAAAACTGGGATGAGTTCAAGGATCAAGGCGGTTGGGGAAACGCGCGCTTCTATGCGGAAACTGTGGGTGAAACCGCCGTGAGTTGGGTTACCGACACCTTAATAGCGGTTGGCGCCGCGGCAGCTATCGGCGCGGTTTTTGGCGCCGCGCCAGTTATCGCCGTCGCCGCGGCCACTGTAGGCGTAAGCATGTTTCTTGACTGGGCTTCGGAAAAGCTAACCGACAAGAAGCTTTCGGAGCTGATCTCTGATACCGTCATTGATGGCGCGGTTGCCGCGTATGAACACGCGACAAACGCGGTGACAGCGTTTGGCAACGCGTTCAGCAAAGGATGGAACGCCCTTTGGGGTAATCCCGAGCCAGCGTTTGCTGGCGGCGGCGGCAGCCGGTGACAGCATACAGCACCCAAGTAAAACGAGGAGGGGAATATAATGGATATCAAGGAACTACTTCCGATCGGCTCTGTCGTTCTTTTAAAGAAGGGCGAAAAGAAATTGATGATCTACGGCGTGAAGCAGTCTGACACCGAGGACGTAAACAAGGAATACGACTATGTCGCCGTGGCGTACCCCGAGGGGAACCTAGGCCCGAAGTTCCAGTTTTTGTTCAGCCATGAGGATATCGCGCAGGTATTCTTCCGTGGCTTTGATGATGACGAGCGAGCTAAATTCATAGAGAAGCTCGCGGCTGTATACTCGGCGTCATAGCCGCGCTGTCCAGAAATGATCCGCCTATGTCCTGTGAGAACAGGAGGGATAGGCTTCTCGCGTTGAGGGGGATCCGCCATGCAGGAGCCCACCGTATCCCAGACCTTCCCCGCCCAGCCGGTCGCCTCCGACAGCTTCCGCCTGCTGGTCATGGAGGCGGATGAGCGCGTCCGCGCGCTGACCCCACGGCCGAAGGCGGGCGATCTCGTGTCGTTCGGGCGGCAGGATGGCAACGCTGTCCAGCTGTTCTCCCTGCTGGTTTCAAGGGAGCACGGCTGGTTTGAGCAGGCGGGCGGGCAGTGGTATGTATGCGAGAGGGAGGGCGTCGCCAACCACCTGCTGGTCAACGGCCAACCGCTGACGCGTATATCGCTGCAGGGGCAGGCTGTCATGGCCGCGCGTCTGTCAGGCGGCGACACGCTGCGCATAGACGCCCCGGCTGGCTCGCATGAGCAGGGGCTGCAGGCCGTATTCATCCCGGCGGCGGAACAGGTGTCCGGGGTGTCCGTCCCGCTGGGACCGGAGCGGAGTTTCACCATCGGGCGCGAGCCGTCATGCGATATCGTCGTCCCGCATGTCAGCGTGTCGCGCGAGCACGCCACGCTGACCCGGCAGGGCGGCGCGTTTATCCTGCAGGACAACCACTCCACCAATGGCACGCTGCTGAACAACCGACCGGTAGTCGGCGCGGTCCGCGTGGAGCGGCGCGACGTTATCGGCGTGGCGAACGCGCATATCTTCGTGTCGCTGACGGAGGCGTTCGTCATCACGCAGGAGAACGGCTTCGCGCTGGAGGCGTCGGGCCTTACCAAACGCGTATGGGTGAAGAAGAATAAGGATAGATCGTTCGGCTTCGAGCGCAGGACCATCCTCGACGACGCCTCCGTATCGATCGCGCCGGGCGAGTTCGTGGCGATCATCGGCGGCAGCGGGACAGGTAAATCAACGCTCCTGGGCGCGTTAAGCGGATTCAGCCGCGCGGATAAAGGCCGCGTCCTGACGCGGGGACAGGACCTGTACGCGGGCTTCCCCGTGCTTAAGTCAGGCATCGGCTACGTGCCGCAGAAGGACATCGTGTTCGAGCGGCTGACGCTGGAGCGTATGCTCATGTACGCGGCGAGGATGCGCATGCCCAGCGATACATCGGACGCGGAGCGCGCCGACCGCGTCAAGGAGGTCGCGGCTGTCCTGGAGTTCGACGACCAGAGCATGCGCAACCGGATCGGCGTTCTCTCCGGCGGCCAGCGCAAACGCGCCAGCATCGCCGTGGAGCTGCTTGCCGACCCGGGCCTGTTCTTCCTGGACGAGCCGACGAGCGGGCTTGATCCCGGCACGGAACGCTCGCTGATGGAAGCCTTGCGGAGGATCTCGCGCCAGGGCAAGACGGTCGTGCTGGTAACCCATACCACGCTTAACCTGCGCCTGTGCGACAAGGTGATCGTCATGGGCGCGGAAGGCCGCGTGTGCTCGTGCCTGTCGCCGGAAGATACGAAGCGTTATTACCATGTAAGCGATCTCGTCGATGTTTATGATATTGTAAAAACACGGCGGGACGAGTTCGCGGACCAGTATGGCAGGCGCGGCCAATCCATCGCCGAGGCGCGTGGTCCAAGGCCCCGGCCAAAGCGCGGGTCCGGGCTGTCCTTTACCAGGCAATACCTGCTCCTGACCAGGCGCGGGGCGGAGCTGGCGCTGAATAACGCGCCGCGCGTGGTTGGCTTGCTCGCGCAGGCGCCCATACTCAGCTTAATTGTTTCAGCCGCCGCGAGGCCCAAGAGCGACGTGTTCACGATGTATCCGCTAACCAAAACCATCCTGTTCACGCTGGTGATCGCCGCCATCTGGATGGGGACGCTGGGCGCGGTCACGGAGATCTGCAAGGAACGCGCGATCGCGCGGCGCGAGCTGATCGCGGGGATGAGCCGCGCGGCCTACCTGACGTCAAAGCTTACCACGCTATCCTTTGGATATATCATCCAAACCGCGCTGACGCTTGCCGCGTTCTGCCTGCTGGCGAGGCCGCCCGACCCGGCGCTGGTCGCCTGGGGGCACTGGCCGCTTAATATCCCGTTGTTCAGCATGGGGCTGGCGCTGTTCGCCGCCATGCTCGCGTCAGGCTGCATGGCGCTGGCGGTGTCCTCGTGGACGTCCTCGCCGGATACCGCCAACGTGTTCGCGCTGTACCTGGTGCTGCCTCAGCTGGTGTTCTCGGGGGTGATCTTCAAGATGCCCGACGGGGTGATGGAGGCGGTCAAGCAGCCCGTGATCGCGCATTGGGCGATGAAGGCGCTGGCCAGCGCGATCAACGCGACCGCGCTGGATATGCCGTACCTGATGCCGGACGTTCAGGCGCTCCAGCAGGCGCATGACGCGCTGGATCTGGACGAGTACGCCCACAGCCTGGCGAACTTCGGCGGCTCGCTGGGCATGCTGGGCCTGATCGCGCTGGTGTCGCTGGCTGTCTGCGCGGCTGGCGTAAGCAGGATGGAAAGACGCGCGGAATAACTGGAAGGAGTGTTTTATATGGACCTCGTCAGGAAAACCCGCGTCTTGCTGGCGCTCGCGGCCTGCGTGACGCTCATGCCATGCCTGCCCGCAGCCGCTGTCAACAGCGTCAGCGCCTCAATCACGCATGTCTCACAGGAAGGCGGCACGGTTAAGGTTTACTTCGACGCCGTGGACGAAAAAGGCTCGCCGGTCGGCGGCCTGTACCCCGGCGACGTCGCCATCATGGTCAACGGCGCCGCCGTGCCCGCCGCCAGCCTCATGACCACCGCGCAGTCGGACGAGGGTTACGCCACGCTGATCCTTGCCGACGTGTCCTACGGGCTGAACGAAAAGAACCAAACCGCGCTGCGAAGCGGCATCAGGCGCTGTATCCAGGCGATGCGCGTCAGCGACATGACCGCGCTGATGACATTCGGCGTGAAGTCGAGCGTCCTTGTGGACTTTACGAACAACAAGGATACGCTGCTCAGCGCCAACCAGGGGATCAAGTACGCTAAGACGAACACATACCTCCTGTCCGGGCTGGTGGACGCGGTGGATTACTTCGACGCGTCGACCGCGAAGTGGCAGCTTCCGCAGAGGCATATAGTCATCATGCTAAGCGACGGGCAGGACAACGGCTCGCCCTCCTCGGCTGAAACCCGCCTGACGGAACAGGTTGAGAAGGGCGGCATAACGCTGTATGTCGTGGGGTACAACACATACAAGGACACCTCGTCCTTCAACACGCTGGGACGCGCGGCGATCGCGACCGGAGGGACAATGGTTCTGTGCGACGAGGAGGACACGGGCGCGGCCATCCAAGGAGCGTTCGAGCGCCTGCTGCTGCGCTTGAAGGACAGCTATATTGCCACGGCTGATATCACCGGGGCGCGGATTAACCCGGGCAAGTCCAACGTCGGCGTGAGGATATCCGGCGACAGCGGCGTGGGCAGCTCCGCGCAGGTTATGGCCGCGCTCACCGCCGTCACGCCGCCTCCCACAAAGCAGCCCACGCCCGCTCCAACGCCCGCGCCAACCGCCGTGCCCACGCCAACCGCCGCCCCCACCCGCCAGGCCGTATCCACCACCGCGCCAACCGTGACGCCCGTGCCCGCCAAAACATTCGCGCAGGCGCTGTCAGACAACATCATCTGGGTGATCGCCGCGCTTGCCGTGTTGATATTGGTTATCGCGGGCGTATTGTTCCTCCCGCGCTTGTTAAATAAAAACAAAAAAGCGCCGCCAAAGCCGATCATCGATCCAAAACAGCCGAACTTCGGCAGGACACACCATGACAAGACCATGTTCGCCGGAGGCGGAGCCGGAGCCGGAACCGGGGCCGGGGCCAGAACCGGAGCCGGCGGCCATGAGGCGACGGTCAGGTCAAGCAATAGGACGCATGAGAAGACCGTGGGCAGCAAGCATGAGGCGACCATGTCCGTGCCCGGCTCAGGCCGGATGAGCGTGACGATCGCGGTCACGTCCGCCAACGAGGATAACAGGAACGTTCCCGCGGTCATCGAGGGTAAGTTTACCATTGGCCGAAGCGACGCCTGCAGCCTGCCCATCCGGGACTCGCAGGTTTCCTGGGAGCACGCCTCGCTGAGCTGCGTAGGCGGGACTATCGTCGTGCAGGACTTGGGCAGCTCGAACGGAACATTCATCAACGACGAGCGCGTCACGCGTCCCATGCCCATCAAGGGCGGCGACCTTATCAGGCTTGGCCCCCTTACCCGCGTCATCGTGCGGCCAACCCAATAATCCTATGAACCTTAGGGAAGGCGGTGCCGGATGGTCTTGATCGACGCTGCCGCGCGAAGCCATGTTGGGCGTTTGCGCCGCAACAATGAGGATAACTTCTACTTCCACGGCGAGACGATGGAGCTTGCGGACATGGATGGCGGCGCGGCGCGCGCGCTGCGCTCAGCCGCGCCGTTCCAGGTATACGCGGTGTGCGACGGCATGGGCGGCGAGGCCGCCGGGGAACAGGCGTCCACCGCCGCCGTCAAAATGCTCCTGGAGATAGAAGCGCTGCGCTCTGGCGAACCGGAACGCCTGGCGCAGGGCATACGCCGTATCAACGAGGCGGTGTGCCGATTGCGCGACACGGAGGACCGGCAGCGCGTAGGCAGCACGCTCGCGATGGCCGTCATTAGTGACGACAGCATAAGGTTCGCGCACCTGGGCGACAGCCGCGTATACCGATACAGGCAGGATAACCTGACACAGATTACCATCGACCACACCGAGGCCCAGCGGCGCGTCCGGCTGGGCATGGCCTCGAACCTGGAGGACGCGCGGAAAAACGGCGGCAACGCGCTGACCCAGCATCTGGGCGTAAGCCCGGAGGAACTGACGATCGTGCCGGATGTCTCGGAGCCCTTCCCGCTCACGCCAGATGATTATTGGATTATATGCAGCGACGGCCTGACCGATCCGCTGCCGGACGACGCTATCGCCGCGCTGTGCGCGTCGGGCGGGGACGCGGCGGAGCTATGCGACCGTCTGGTCAAGGCCGCGCTGGACGCTGGCGGCTGGGACAACGTGACGGTCATCGCGCTTCACGCGCTGCCGGAAGACCATGAGGGCGGAGAATACCGCGAGGATCGCCCGCTATGGGATGTTCCGGTCGAGCCTACAGTCGATCTGCGCCTGCCGCCGGAAGCTCCGCAAGCGGTGAAGAATCCTCCCGGCTGGAGGAAACGGCTGCGCTCGCTATGGGCGGTATTGATAGCCGCGCTCGGGATGTGCGTAGCGCTGACTGCGGCCATATGGATTGGACAATCGAAGCCGGACGGCGGCGTTGTTCCGCTGGCGACGGTTACCCCGGAGATCGCTTACGCCGCCGTATGGACAGAGCCGCCGACGCCAACGCCTACGGCGGCGTTGGCGTATATCACGGCGGCTCCTGAATTGACGGCAGCGCCCAGCCGCGTCCCCACAATGGCGCCGAAGCAAACCCCACCTATACTGCCCGGGGTTGTAATAACTCCAGACGTCGGCGATGAAACCGCGCGGTCGGCGGAAGGGTTGACGCCTGCGCCTGGTCCCAGCGTGATGGAAACCGCGTGGCCGCTGGTATGGCTGCCACCGACGCCTGTTCCCAGCGTGATAGACACCACGCAACCGACGGTCGAGGCGACATCGGGGCCTGGTCCCAGCATGATAGAAGCCGCGCAACCGACGGTTGGGTTGACACCGATGCCTCTTCCCAGCAAAACATCTAGAAAACCATGCCGCGCCTCCAGCAAAATCTATAAAAAGATTATAAACAGGAATGAATGGTTCCTTGAATTACAATAAGGGGGATATCATGATGCGCTCTCGTGTATTGATGGCTGCCGTTGCTTTGGCGCTAGTCGCCGGACTGGTTGGAGGACAGGTTTTGCCAGCGTACGCTCAGCAGGACCTGGACCAGACTGAATGGGCATACACAGCCGCCGTTGATTATTTGAACGAGGGAAGACTTGATGTGGCCCTTGAAATATTCAAACAGGCAGGCGACTACAAGGACAGCCCGCAGTATGTTGTCTATGTCGAGGGACTGATCCATATCGAGAATAGCGAGTGGGAGCAGGCGGCTGAGCGCTTGTCCGCGCCGTTCAAGGACAGCGGGATAAACCTGAACTATGCCATGGCGCGTCTTAGTGAGGAGAATGGCGACTTTATTGGGGCGTTTAAGTATTACTCCGAGCTTTTCAAGATCAGCGTCGAAGGGGTGTTTGACTCTAAAGAGCGCATAATCAGCGTCAGCTTCGAGATTTCGAACCAAGCGGCCGCGGCGGTTACGCCTACGGCTATGCCTACACCTACGCCTACCCCTACGCCTACCCCTACGCATACGCCTACACCTACGCCTACACCTACGCCTACACCTACACCTACACCTACACCTACGCCTACGTCGTCAGTGCCTGTTCCGGATGGCTTGGAATACGAGATCAATGGCGATAACGTGACCATTACGGGCTACTCCGGCGAACGCAGTACGCTTATCATTCCCGACTATATTCAAGGGAAACCGGTAACCGCAATCGGCGATGCGGCCTTTAGATTATCAACGCTTACGGAGCTTACATTGCCGTCTACGCTTCGGAGTATCGGCCAATATGCTCTTGCATATTCGGTCATTAGTTACATATATATTCCTGAACATGTTTCGACAATCGGCGAAAAAGCATTCTTTTATCATTCGATTGAGTTGTTTGAAGTCAACCCGCAGAACGCCTATTTTATGTCTGATAATGGTTCTCTCTACTCGAAAGACATGAAAACACTCATTGCCATATCCTGCTCTTTAACATCGTTCACTGTTCCAAATACTGTCCAGAGCATTGCGTCCAACGCATTCACCTACAATTATTATGTGTCTGCTACTGGAATAGCAAACGTTACCATACCCGCATCTGTTGAATACATTGATAAAAGTTCTTTTGCGTATACCACTGTCGGCGAGTTCTCAGTAGACAGTAAGAACGCATATTATGCTTCGGAAAACGGCGCTTTATACAGTAAAGATATGAAAACTCTGCTGCGAAACGCTCCCACCACCATACGGATTGCTCAAATTCCCAATACTGTTGAAGTGATTGGCGATTACGCGTTTACGAACCATTTCTCGCTTACAGATGTGGTCTTTCCCGAATCCATTAAACGTATTGAATTTTGTGCGTTCTCTGGTTGCGATTCGTTAACAACTATCATAATTCCCGAATCTATTCAATATATTGGGGCTTTTGCATTTGCTCATTGTGACGCCCTTACGGACGCATACGTGCTGAACCGAAACTGCGTCATAGAAGAAGACGCTTTTGAAGATAACGTCACTATTCACTATACCTCTCCAGCCACGCCTACCCCCAAACCCACCGCGACCCCGCGCCCTACGGCTACCCCTACGCCGAAACCTACCGCGACCCCGCGCCCAACGGCTACCCCCACGCCCAAACCGACCATTAGCCCGTATATCGGAACCGTGCGGATTGTCCGATCGGGGTATTTCGGCGTGTACGCGACTAACAGCGTATCAGCCGAACGTATGCAATATGTACATTATGGGGAGCGATATCTGTGCACAGCGAAAAAAGACAACGGTTTCTATGAGATTATACTGTTCGATGGGTCGAAAGGTTATGTCGATAGCAGCACTGACTTTACGCGTCTTGATACCTCCAGCGTCAGCGGCCCTACCTTGTCAAACCTGACGTACCGTTTTAGCGTTAAAACGACTGATCAGGTGTATTTCTATTCACAACCCAAGCTGTCCGCCCAGACTAAGCGGAGCAAGAACGACTCCTCCTATAACTATTATTGGTATAAGGACGCAACAATCGCGTGCGTCGCGACAACCACCTTCAAGGGCGAGGTCTGGTATGGTTATATCGACGACTATGTCAGCGATCACGACGAGATGTTCTGGCTGCCCGCCTCAAAATGCGAGGTGACGCAGGGCAATCCCGACGACTTTATCGTGCCGGGCAGCTGGTATGAGTAGGATGAAGGCGCTTATTGGCGCCATGTTCGCCGGCGCGGGTCCGGCCGATGCCGCGGGACGGGCGGGGGTTGGTCCACACGCCGGGGTTGTGTTACCAACAGGGCGGGAGCGCGCGCGGCGGTTCACCGCGCGCTCCTCGCTAAATGCCGCGTAGTCCGCCACGAATAGCTACTGCTTCATAGCCTCCAACGCCCGCTCGATCGAGGCGACCTGCTCGCCAATCTGATCCTGAACCTCCACAACCGCGGCTTCCGGATCATCGTCCTGCAGATCGGAGTCGTTCAGTTCGTACATCTCCTCGATCGTTTCCGCGACCAGCCACTCGCTGTCCAGCCGCATTACCAACCGCGCGTTGTTGTACGCCATCGGCAGCGTCAGCACCGTTTGGCCTTGATAGGTCCCTGACGCGTTGCGCTCCACAACCAGAACGAGATCGATCGTGTCGCCTATCAACCGCAGCGGAAGCAGAAGCGACATCACGTCCTTGTTAGGATTGTACATAGGCACGGCGGTTTTGTAGTTCCAATCCGCCCGCTTGACGGCCAGGTCGATCGCGTCCCTCAATCGGGATTTCAGGCGGATTCGGACGTTCGTGTCGGCTATCACCTTGTCGCCCAGA
>JAISWI010000061.1 GCA_031270865.1 Oscillospiraceae bacterium | reverse complement strand
TTATAAAACGGACTATTAGGATCACTCATCCGCTGTAATTCTTCCTGCAGTTTATCAGCATCTTCATACATGCTACGAAATTTATAGAAAACAAACAACTTACCATGCTTACCAACCCGCTGCTGTTTATATATAACCTTACCTTTCCTATCTTCAATCTTTATAGCTGCCGAAGTTATACCCATTACCGGCGATAACGCGCCTAACGCAACCATAGAACATATTATATCCATTACTCTCTTGCACACCAAATATAAAAACCGCTCTGTTTCGTAAACAAGTCCATTATCATCAATCGACGTAAAACTTATCCGCTCATATTTAACACCCCCCCCTTGTACAACCGTCAGTATTCCCTTCAAGAACAGACCAATATCCACTGAAAGACTATGATGCTCAACATACATCATATCTAACTTCATCCATCTATCAAAACTTACACTGTTCCTCCCGCTGACCTGCCAATAACATATAAGTCCAGGAACAACCGACAACCGCCGACGCTCAAAACTACTATAACGCTCTACTTCGTTGGGAAGCGGAGGTCGAGGCCCCACAATAGACATCTCACCCTTGATTATGTTAACCAATTGTGGTAATTCATCGATACTATACTTCCTAATGAACTTCCCAACGCGAGTAACTCGCTTATCATCTCTAATCTTGAATACAGGACCTGTCATTTCGTTCTTAGTACGCAAATCCTCCAGTTTCTCCTCCGCGTCAACACACATCGAACGAAACTTATAGAATTTGAATGGCTTCCCTAAATACCCAATACGTGTCTGTGTAAAGATCGGCCCGCCCTTAGAATCATCAACAACAATAGCTATCTCGGTTACAAGGAAAATAGGAGATAAAATAATTAACGCAACTACACTTAACAACAAGTCAAGAAACCGTTTGATAATACGATAATATAAAGGATCATTAACTGGTTGATACTGTATTTCATCTTCTTGTATTGGTTCCTGTAACGGTAACTTCCTAGCCGCTGATCCCTGAGCCAAACCTCACCCACTCCTTAACGCTTTCTACATAAAAAACAGGAGTATATAAAGCGAATACTATCATGGCTTCATACTCAAGCCCACCCCTCACCAACCCCTCATCAACACGCGCCTAATCCATTCAACTCAAAGAAGGCAAAGCTTCGCCATCCGCTAATATACCCATAGCAGAAAACAAGCCTCACCTTATATCCACAGCTTCCAACGTGCCGCAATCCGCGTGCGCCGCCTTATACTGCTTCATGAGAAACCATATCAGGACAATTAACCCTGTATGTGCAATATCTTACCACGGCCTGGAACATATGTCAAGCATAAATTTCCCAAATCCATAGCCCCAAACGACCGGGAATGAGCCAGCCCGCGCTGCCGCGGACAGCCGAGCCGCCGGGAACCGCGTTCGCGGTTCCCGACCGACGCCTCGCCGCCCGGCGGCGCGTTACGCTACGACCTCATACCCCTGGTCCTCAATCTCATCCCGGATCTTGTTCAGCGGAACCTTCGCGGGATCATGCTCCACCGCGACGGTCTTGCCCTTGAGGTTCACCGACACGCCGCTTACCCCGGGCAGCGCGCTTAGCGCGTTCGTAATCGCCTTGACGCAGTGCTCGCAGGACATCCCGTCCACCTTTATGACCGACTTTGTCAAACTGCCACGCCTCCTTTATTGCAGGTCGAACGGTTTGAGGAACTTCCAAACCAGCTCCGGCTTGCCGTCCACATCGACCGACACCTGCGCGTACGCCCAGTCTACCACCTTCTCGGGATCAACGCCAGACGCGATCAGCGGCTCCGGGTTCAGCACAAACACGATATCCTTGTCCTGCGGGGTATCGTCATAACCGTTCGTCTTCATATCCTTCGCCCATTCGAACAGGTTGCCGTCGCCCAGCAGCACGCCGAAATGGTCGAGCGACGTGTGGAAGTTGACCGCGCCGCGATATTTGTTAACGATCTGTTCATAGGCCGCCAGCGCGGTCGGCTCACCGCTGTAGGCGAGCTTGTCGCCGCCGAGCTTCGCGCCGACCATCAGCATCTTCGCGCCCATGCCGCCCATCGCCTCGCCCTCGTAGAAGGCGTAGTTGTCCGGCAGCTTTTCGGGGTCAAGGCCGGCGTCCAGGAACGGCCGCGCGTCCAGTTCCAGCATCACGTCATGGAGCGGGGCGCGGCTGTAGTCCTCGCTCCAGATGAACCGTACCGAATCATCCGGCGCGGTCAGCGACCAGCCGACGTTCGCCTCGTCCGCCTGAACCCTGTCAGGGATAACCTTTAGCACCGCGTCGAACGACGTGACGGACTGCTGCCCGACGACGTCCAGGCTCTTCAGCCCGGCCGCGCACCCGGCTAGCGCAAGCGCGAGCGCCAGCGCCGCGACAGCGGCGGCGGCCAGTTTGGTTTTTCTCATGGTGGTTACCAACCCTTTCATTATTGTAGATAACGTTTATCGCGAAGCCTTGAACCTCTTTAACCGCAGCGCGTTCGTCAAAACCGACACGGAGCTCATGCTCATCGCGGCCGCCGCGAATATCGGGTTAAGCAGCGGCCCTCCGAACAGTCGCAGCGCGCCCGCCGCTATCGGTATGCCGATAACATTATACCCGAACGCCCAGAACAGGTTTTGCTTGATGTTGCGGATCGTCCGCTTGCTCAGGTTGATGGCGGTGGGGACGTCCATTAGGTCGCTGCGCATCAGCACTATGTCCGCCGACTCCATCGCAACGTCCGTGCCGGAGCCGATAGCGATGCCGATATCCGCCTGCGCAAGCGCGGGCGCGTCGTTGATGCCGTCGCCCACCATCGCGACCTTGCGGTTCTCGGCCTGGAGCTTCTTGACCTCGTTGGATTTATCCTGCGGCAGCACCTCGGCCAGCACGCGGTCGATGCCGACCTGTTTGGCGATAGCGTCGGCGGTCTTCTTGTTGTCGCCCGTTATCATCGCCACCTCGATCCCCATCTTATGGAGCGACTCTATGGCCGCGCGGCTGCTCTTTTTGACCACGTCGGCCACGGCGACGATCCCCGCTAGCCGGCCATCGACCGCTACATACATGGGCGTCTTGCCCTCGGCGGCCAGGCGGTCGGATTCCGATTCCAGCGCGGACAGCGCGACGCCGCGCTCGTCCATCAGCTTGCGGTTCCCGGCCAGCACGTCCTGACCGTCGATCCGCGCCTCGATGCCCCGGCCGGTTATGGATTCAAAACTATCCGCCTTGATAAGCTCCATGCCCTTCTCACGCGCCCCGGCCACGATCGCCTGACCCAGCGGATGCTCGGAACCCCGCTCGGCGGACGCGGTAATGAGCAGCAGACGGTCGCTGGATACGCCGCCGACGGCCAGGGTGTCGGTCACGGCGGGCTTGCCCTCGGTGATCGTCCCGGTTTTATCGAATACGATCGTATTGACCTTGTGCGCGGTCTCCAGCGCCTCGCCGCCCTTTATGAGGACGCCGTTCTCCGCGCCCTTGCCCGTGCCGACCATGATGGCGGTGGGCGTGGCCAGCCCCAACGCGCACGGGCAGGCGATCACCAGCACCGATATGAATATGGTCAGCGCGAACTTCAGGTCCCCGCCCGTCCCGAAGAACCACGCTAGCCCCGCGGCCAGCGCGATCACGCACACCACCGGCACGAAATACCCAGAGACGATATCCGCCATCTGCGCTATCGGGGCTTTGCTGCCCTGCGCGTCCTCCACCAGCTTGATGATCCGCGCCAGCGCGGTGTCGCTGCCTATCTTCTCCGCGCGGAACCGGACCGTGCCCGTCGTGTTCAGCGACGCCGCGTATACCGGATTGCCGGCGGCCTTATCTACGGGCATGCTCTCCCCGGTCAGCATGGATTCGTCGATGGCGGTGTGGCCCTCGGTCACCGTGCCGTCGACGGGTATCTTCGCGCCGGGCTTCACGACGATGATGTCGCCGATCTCCACCTCGTCGATGGGGATCTCCTTCTCCTCGCCGTCCTGTATGATGATGGCGGTCTTGGGCGCCAGGCCCATCAGCTTCTTGATGGCCTCGCTGGTGCGCCCCTTCGACACCGCTTCCAGCGACTTGCCCAGCAGTATCAGCGTGATGATCACGCCCGCAGTCTCAAAGTACAGCGCGTCGACCGCCTTGAACTGCCCGCCCGCTATCTGGAACACGTTGTAGACGCTGTAGACCACGGCGGCTGTCGTGCCGATGGCTATCAGGGAATCCATGTTCGGGCTGCGCCGCCACAGCGCCTTGAACCCAACGGTGTAGAACCTGTAACCCACGCCGATAACCGGGATGACCAGCAGCAGCTCCAGCAGCGCGTATATCAGCGAGTAGTTCATCGGGTCGAGCCCGCGCGGGTAGGGCAGGCGCACCCACCGCGTCAGCATCGGGACCATCGCGATATACAGCAGCGGCAGCGAGAATACGGCGGATACCGTGAACTTCGTCCACAGCGTCCTGATCTCGCGCTGTTTGCGGGCGCGGTCCTCGTCGGCGGCGTCCGTCTTGCTGACCTCCAGCGCCTTGTACCCGGCGTTCCCGACAGCCTCGCGTATCGCGGAGAGCCTCGCCTGGCGCGGGTAATACGTGACCGTCGCCTTCTCCGTCGCGTAGTTGACCGATACGCTCGCAACGCCCTCCAGCTTGCGGATGGCCTTCTCCACGCGCTGGGCGCACGCGGCGCAGGTCATGCCGCCGATGGGGATCGTCACGTTCTGGCTTTCCGTCCTCTCGACCACCTCATATCCGATCCTGGAAACGGCGTCCTTGACCTGCGCAAGCTTCACGTCCTCGCCGTCGTACTCCACGAACAGCTTCTCGCTGGCCAGGTTCACGTTGGCCTGGCTGACGCCGCCGAGCTTGCGCACGGTCCGCTCGATCCGCTGGGCGCACGCCGCGCAGGTCATGCCCCTTATGCTTAATACCTGGCTCTCCACTCGCCCGTTCTCCTTTCCGCGCTCACCCGTTCCGCGCTTCTATTGCATCATAACACAAACTTATATTTCCGCAAGTACGCACTTTAATGTAATATAGTACCCAAAAGGGTACTATACCTTCGCTCAATATATCCGCTTGACTGGATGGAGTAGGCGCGTTATTATATACTAAATCCCCGGCGCGGCGGTACATACATAATAGTAACTTAGTACCCATAGGGTACTACGGGAGGTATGCCGATGTCCTGCGCATGCGACCATAACTGTCCGGTGGAAGCGACTCTCGCGCTGATCGGCGGCAAGTACAAGTCGCTGATACTATGGCACCTGATCGAGGGCACGCTGCGCTTTGGCGAGCTGAGCCGGCTGATAAGCCACGCCACGCCCAAGATGCTGACCCAGCAGCTGCGCGAGCTTGAGGATGATAACCTGATCGCGCGGACCGTTTACCCGGTGGTGCCGCCGAAGGTGGAGTATTCGCTGACCGAGCTGGGGATGAGCATCCGCCCGATACTGTTCGCGATGTATCACTGGGGCGCGGGCTATCTGGAGCGCAGCGGCATCGAGGCGAATTGCTCGATGACCATCACGCGCGAGGCGAACGGGTAAGCGTCCCGCCCGCCCGTCGGCGTTCCTTGATATAATCACCCCACCACGGCGGCGCCGCGCGTCTCCCGGACCACCCGCCCGTGGTCCAGCACGACCGCGCGCTGCGCGACGTCGGCGACCTCGGGGTCGTGAGTCACGACGATCAGTGTCGTCCCCTCGCGGTGGAGCTGTTTGAACAGGTCGATCACTATGTTCTCGTTCGCCTCGTCCAGGTTCCCGGTCGGCTCGTCGGCGAGGATCAGTTCCGGGTGGTTGATCAACGCGCGGGCCACGCATACGCGCTGCTGCTCGCCGCCGGATAGTTGGCTGGGCAGGTGCCGCGCCCTGTCGCGCAGCCCGACGCGGCTCAACGCCTCCAGCGCCTCCGACTCCTCCGGCATGGAGTGGTAATATTGCGCGACCATAACATTCTCCACGGCGGTCAGGTAGTTGATCATGTGGAATTGTTGGAAGATCAGGCCGATCTTGTCACGGCGTATCTCTGTCAGCTTTTTCCTGTTTTCCTTTGAGATATCCACGCCGTCCATCATCACTTCGCCGATCGTGGGTTTATCCATGCAGCCGATGATGTTCATCATAGTGCTCTTGCCTGATCCGGACGGGCCCATGATGGCTATCCACTCGCCGCGCTCGACGCGCAGGCTTACATCGTCGAGGGCTTTCAGCTCGCCGTAGAGCTTGGAGACGCGTTTCAGTTCCAGAAGGCTCATGCGATTGTTCTCCTTATGATTGGTTTGGCTACGCCCCCTCTAGCGCTGCGGGGGGCCTCACCTAAAGGGCGGCAAGGGGGGGCATGCGTTGCTGTGGCGGGTGGGGGAAGGCCTCTCTGACGCTGCCGGCGGCATCTCCACCTAAGGGGGCGGCAAGGGAGTTGGGACGGCAGATAGCGGGTACGGGTTACGCCGTTCGTTCTTGCCCGACGAAGCAGCGTGTACCACTCTCCCCACGAAGCGGCGCGTCCCACTCTCCCGACGAAGCAGAGCGTCTCACTCTCCCGCAGAAGCGGCACGTCCCACTCTCCCGACGAAGCGGCGCGTCCCACTCTCCCCACGAATCGGCGCGTCCCACTCTCCCCACGAAGCGGCACATCCCACTCTCCCCACGAATCGGCGCGTTCCCCTGTCGCCCCCATAGGGGGAGAGCCGCCGCAACGACAAAGGGGACGAGGCGAGACCCCTCTCGCGACAGAGGACGCGGGGCAAAACCCATTGCATGGCAGATACTATCCCCGCCTACTCGCCTTTCAGCACCAGCGCGGGATCGATCGCGACCGCCCGCTTGATGGGCGTCAGGCACGATACCCCCGTGACCGCCATCGAGACCAGCACGGCCGCGGGCAGCAGCAGCGGCTGGAATGTTATCGATGAACCGAATACATTCACGCTGACCAACTGCGCGAACGCGAAACCCAGCATCGCGCCCGACACGCCGCCCAGCAATCCCAGCAGCAGCGCCTCGCCAAGGAACTCCGACCTGATCCCGCCGTCAGACGCGCCCAACGCCTTGCGCAGCCCGATCTCCTTGCGGCTCTCCGATATCACGGCCATCATCGTGGTGGATACGCAGATCATCGTCAGCATCAGCACCACCACCGTGACCAGAAAGACCAGCGCCTGCAGTTTGGACAGCACCGCCGTCTCGGAACGCGTAACGCGCTTGACCAGACGGGCGGCCACCTCGCCACCCTCGTCGATTATGGAGATATATCGATCCAACCCGTCCTGCGTCGCCGATACGCTTAGCTCCATCACGTCCAGTATGCCGGCCTCGCCCGTCAGCGCGGCCAGCCCGTCCAGCGAGAGGAACACATATCCTTCCTCATCGCCTCCGGTGTCGAGTATTCCGACGACCGTGTAGTTGATGGTCCTGCTTTCTACAGCGGTCGACGCGGAGCGGGCGCTGTTCACCGCGTCGACCACGGCGGCGGAGGTCACAGTCGCCCCCGATACCGCGTCAACATCCGAACCCAGCGTCACAGGCGCGCTCTTTCCGACAAACTGGCTGGTAAAAGATTCCTGTGAGCACGCGCCGCCAATCTCCGGGGTCTGGCTGGATGTGTCCGCCTCAATGGATTCGATTAGCCCCTCGTCGTCAAGCCGCATGGTCACATAGACCCTGCCGCCGTTCCAGCCCTCCGCGCCGCCGCTTAACTGGGTTGATCCCGCCGCTCCGCCGGCTTGTTCGCCGTCGGATAAGATAACCGTGGGCTGGTATGTCAACTCCATCACGCCCTTAAGGTTAACGCCGATGGTGTCGGCGATCGCCTTGCCGACCAGAACCTCGCGCTCGCTCTCCGGGTAACGGCCCTCCACGGTGAAGTAAGGGCTGGTCTTGCGGGCCTGACCGAAGTCAGTGCCAGCCGCCATGAACGACTGCTGGCGCGAGACCATGTCCACCCTCGCATAACGGTATGGCGCGGCCCCAACCAGCTGATCAGCCTCGATAACGGCCATCGCGCTCTCGGCGGCCTCCATGGTCAGCGTCCCGCCGTCACTGGGCAGCAGGACCATGTTCGCGCCGTAACCGCGGAACTGCGCCCCCATCTGGCGCGGCACGTCGTAATAGATCGTAACAAGCCCCGACAGTATCGTCGCGCCGATCGCGATGGACAGCAGCGCGACCAGCATGCGCGACCTGCGGCGCAGCAGCGACGCGGTGACCATCCGCAGGAACATCCTCCGCCTGTTCATTCCCGTAAACCGCCCTCCCTAATTAGCGCGGCGTCCGTCACGCCTTGCTGCCGTGCAGCACCTGCGCGGGATCCAGCCTCAACGCCATGCGGATGGCGGGGAGACTGCCCGCGAACGTCACCAGCGCGATCAGCACGGCGACGATGGGTATCACCATGACCTTCATCTCGATCGCGGAACCGAACACGCCGCGCCCGATAAGCTGCGCGAAGCCGAACCCCAGGAAGTAACCCGCCACGCCGCCAAGCAGCGCGGTGAGCAGTATCTCCGTAAGGACCAGGCTGGTTATCGCGCGGTCACGCGCCCCGATAGCCTTCAGCAGCCCGATCTCCCGCGAGCGCTCCATCACGCTGGCCGTCACCAGGTTGGATATCCCCAGCGCGGAACCGACCAGGCTCAGCGCGGTGATCAGAATCATCAGGAAGCGGGTTTTATCGAGTATCGCGCCCTCGGACTCGGCGACGCGCCGGACAGCGGACGCAATCGAATCCGTGATAACTTCCTGAATTTGGTAACAAATGGCGCTGACGTACGCAGTGCAGTACCAGGTCTCGTAGTCGCGCGCGGACAGGGCGGCGGGGTTCCGCGCGGCGCGGCGGGCGAGGTCGTTGTCCGGGGTGGTCAACGCGCTGACCTCGATCGACGCGACCTTACCCTCCAGGCCGGACAGCTCCTGAACCAGGTCGAGCGACGCGAACACCTGATCATCCTCATCCCCGCCCGCGTCGAAGATTCCGGTAATTGGCACATCGCGCGATTTTGTGGAAACTGCCAGTGTAAGCGTATCGCCCGCGGTCAGCCCAAGCCGCCGCGCCAGCGCCGCGCCGAGCATCACTCCACTATCCGCGCCGGGCGTCCCCTCGTCGATCCACGCGCCGTCGGTGATATCCCACCAACCGCGAAGCCCGGTCACCCCCGCGTCCAGCGACTCGCCCGTGGGCAGGTCGAGGTGGTGGTTGAACCACGCGCCGACCACCTCGACCTCGCCGCCATCCGGCAGAACAGCCCGCGTGTTGAGGAACGGCGAAAAATCTACAATGTTGAACGCCCAGAAGATCGTCTTGAGCTTGCCCAACTCGTCTTCCCGCAGGTACGCTTGCTTAAGCGCGTCGCCGCCCACGCCCTCCACGTCGTAGATGGTGCCCAACAGCGAGGAATCCTTCGGCTTTACGGTGATGTTCGCGCCGTAGGCCTTCAGCTCCATGTTGACCTTGTCGCCCACGTCGAGCATGGTGTTCAGCATGGCCGCCGCCAGCGACGCCCCCAGCGCGATTGTGAAGGCGATCAGCAGCATCTTCCCTTTTTGACGGAACAACGCGCCCCTGACCATCCTGAAAAACACGCGCCCACCCCCCCTTTATCCTAATTCCTACCGGAATTCTTTCTCGTTGTCAAGCACATCCTGAAGCGATATAACCACCTGGCTGTCCGCCACCCGGTACGCCAGCGGAATCGGGTTGCACCCGCCCTTAAACCCGATGGTGTTGATGTTCATCACAACGTCGCAGCGTTTGCACACGACCTGCCCGCCGCGCTCGAAGTAACCGGCGTCGCCGCAGACTTCGCACGCGTCCAACCCCACGCCATAGGACGCCGTGCCGGGCTTCTTTATGATGATCCAGCGGATTACGGTCCCGTTCTCGGCGGCAAGCTCGAAGCGGTGCAGGTGGCCGTCCTCCATAAGATCCAGCGGTATAAGGATATTGCCGTCCTCGACCGCGTACTGTTCGGGCGGCGATAGCTCGATCACGCGGTTATCGTAAGCCTTGACCACCGTCAGGTTCATGACTGCCAGCATGAAGCAGACCGCGACCGTCACGGCGTGGCGGCGGTTGCGCCGGCAGGTCGAGCGGAGCTTGCGACGCTGCGCGGGGTTGCCGTATGTCCCAGTCACGCGCAGGCTGCCAACGAACAGCGCGGCCGGGACGACCATCGCCAGTCCAGCGGCGACGAGGCTGAACAACAGCGTGTTGTTGGCGACGAACGCGGTGAACGGGAACGCCCACGGGTAATCCGCTTTGGCGTATGACGGCAGGAACCCGGGCAGCCACTTCGCGCGCGTGAGCCATGGCCGGAGCGCTTGACCCAGGCAGCGCAGCGCGTTGGCGGCCAAACCGAGGTTCAGGACGGCCAGCGTCAGCGAGGCGCGGCGCAGCGAGACCGCGCACCTGTATATATACCACATATATACTGATATAAGGATCAGGCCCAGCGACCACCCGATGAACCGTACGAGGTAATCCACGGAGAGAGCGCCGTTACCCGCCGTATCGAACAGGAACGGGTAGGCGAGCGCATCAGGTATTTCATAGAATATAAGCAGCGCGGTTATGGCGGCGGCCAATGTAAGGATGATACCCCCGACCGCGCCGGGCCTGCCCCTCCTTCCCCATACGCTCGTAATGATTATGAACAATACGGAAACGGCGATCGTCGCGAGGAATATCCACAGGTTCCATTGGTTGGTATATATCAGCTTGGTTGTGTTCTTGACGACGGCCATCGCGACGGACGCGGCAAACCCGACCGCGACGCCAACGCGCGGGCTTACGCGCCGCCCGCCGCCCCAAACCTGCTCGCAGTACGCGCAAAGCAGGCTGGCCAGCGACGCGGGGATGAGCAGGTCCTCCGTGACCGTTACGATGTATTTCAGCACCTTGCAAGCCTCCATCGCGGGCGTTAGTTATAACTATACCGGTTCTTAACGACAAACTACTGACACGCAACACCCCGCGATTGCGTGCCAGCAGAGATGGACTGTTATGTTTTCAAAATCCAGCAGGGATGATTACCATTCCTGCGGAATATACTCCCAGCCCTCGTAGGTCACGGTAAGCGGTTCGGTCCAGAAGCGGCCCGTGACGCCGGTTTCCGCGTCGACGTGCAGCAGGTAACCGTTCTCCTCAGGGCTGTGGATCGTGAAGATCAGCGTATAGGTGTCGGCGTTGGGCAGGGCGATGTTCGCGCCGTAGTGCGGTCCGTCGCTGGCGGCCATCGGCATAAACGTGCCTTCCGCGGCGACCTTGCCGTCGGAGCCGACGATCGTGTAGTCAACGGTCAGGAAGGGAACCCAGTCGCCCACGCCGAAGCCCAGTTCGTTCTCGTTGGCGGAGATATCCGCCTCGATGTGCAGGTCGGCCTCTTCAGCCGACAGTCCGGCCTCGGCCATCGGTTCCATATCGACGGGCTGGAAATACACGGCGGCCACATGCAGGACGTCAACATCCTGCTCCTCGCCGATCGGGAATTCCTCAAAGCCAATTTCCTTGGCGGCCGCCGTCGACGCGACGCAGCCCAGGACCATCATCGCGCCCAGAACCAGAGCCAGAAACTTCTTCATTGATAACTTCTCCTTCTATTCAGCCGCGTGAGCGCGGCCCTCGTTGCTTGGCATATACCACGGCTGGCGAGCGCGCGGGGGGCAGCCCGCCAGCCCAAAGGTATCGATCGCTACAGCGCCGCGCCGTCGCTCACCGTCCCACGGACCGCCGCCTTAAGCTTGCCGCGGTAGTGGGCGACCATAAAGGTTATGAGCAGTATGACGGCCAGCGCCAACTGCGGCGCGAGCGTTTCCAGGTACGGGTGGATACCCAATATCTGAAGAATCTCGTTCTCGGGGATTCCGGGCACCCTCAGCGTCGCGTCGAACACGCCGCCCTCGGCCAGCTCCTTGATGCCCGCGCCCAGGAATGACACGCACATCAAGGCCATCAGGACGCTTGTCGCCGTGAAAAACACCTTGATGGGCAGCTTTATCGACAGTTTGGATATAGCCAGGTATATGAATACCAGCATCACGCATCCAACGCCCAACCCGGCCCAGACCATCTCCGGGCTGCCCTCGCCCAGCATCGGCTGGTAGAACAGCACCACCTCCGCGCCCTCCCGGAAGACCGACAGGAACGCCGTGAACGCCAGCGCGAACGACGATCCCCGCGCCACGGAAGACTGTACCTTGCTGTCTATGAACCCGGACCACGCGGCGGCCTCCGACTTGGAGATCATCCAGTTGCTTACGTAGAACAGCACGCATACCGCTATCAAGGCGGTCACGCCCTCTATCACTTCCTGCGACTGCCCCGCGCCAGCCCACGCGCTCTTCGCGGCGGCGAAACCCCACGCGGCCAGGAAACTGCACGCGATGCCGGCGATCGCGCCGACGTAAACGTTTCGAAGGCTACGGCCGTTGCCGCTCTTGACCATGTAAGCGATTATGGCGGCGACGATCAGGATGGCCTCCAGCCCCTCGCGGGCGATGATGCCGAACGAGGCGAGGAATACCAGCAGCTTGGGATTGCCGCGCGTGGTTTCCTCGGCGGGGGCGGCGGCGAGGGCTTCGGCGGCCAGGATCGCCTTGGCTTCGGCCTCCTTAGTGTCGATAGCGGCGGCCTTGGCGTTGATCAGGTTCCTAAGCTCTCGCGTCTCGCGCTGGAAGGCGTTGCGCAGGAACTTCTCGCCCGTGGCGATCTCCTTCAGCCCGGCGAACCGCGCGTCCACCTCCTCCCGCTCCTCCAGCGACAGGTCGGTAAATATCTTGTGGCTAAGGCCTGACTCCTCGTACACGCTGTAGTAGGCGGTGTTGACGTTGTCGAGCGTAGCCTCGTAGTCCTTGCCCTTGTAGGCTGTGAACGCGGTGTCCAGCAGCTCGCCGACCGCGTCGGACGCTTCCGCCCAATTAGCGTAGCGGACGACCGCGTTCGGGTCGCCGGCCAGGTCCGCGTAGGGATCGTAGTCCACCAACTCGCCGCGCAGGTAGTATTTGGTTTCGGTCGGGGCCTCGCCGTCCTTGGCGGCAAGCTTGTTGCCGTCCTCGCGGATCATGGCCTTGAGCTTGTTGAGCGAGGCGCGGACTTCCTTTTTAATCTCCTCGTCGGCGGCGCCCTTCTTGACCGCGCCTTTGCAGACCGAATACTGCAGCTCGACGGCGTTCTTGCGCGGGCCGGAGATGTAGCTAAGCGTCTGCCGCTCAAACCCCGTCACCTCATAAACCCGGAAATACGCGTCGTTCACGGCGTTGTAGGCGGACGAGGACTCGCCGTCGAGGTAGTACTCGAACGCGGCGTCGAGGTACTTGTCGATGGCGTCGGCGGCATCGCCCCACCGGGCGGAGGCCGCCTGTTCAGCGGCGGCGGGCGCGGGCGCGGCCAGCAGCGTGGCCAGGGCAAGCAGGAGCAACAATCGGGCAGCGACGGCCTTGCGGCCTGTCCAGCCCCGGCGCGATATCATACAGCCAACCAACTCCTCGCTGTTCAGGGTGTGTTAGGCATTACTAACCATAGTTAGTCTATACGAACCCTGGGAGTGTTGTCAAGTGGGGAGGCTGGGATAAATACGCGGTTTGGCAAATTTGGCTGATTGGGGCTTTTAGTCGCGGCGGTAAGGCGATGCCCCGTTGCCGGCTTGGCACCACCGGGGACGTTCCTCAAGAACATCCGCTGAACCCGCGAAAATATTCCTATCAGGCAGGAACCGCGCGGCCCGTGTCGAAACCTTGCGGTAATAATTGCGCCATCGACAACACGCTCCCTAAGGAGACCGCCATGTTCTACGACCCGCTGCACAACCCGTATCCGTCGCGCCGCGCTCCTGTATACGCCCATAAGGGAATGGTCTGCTCATCGTCGCCGCAAGCGTCGGCGGCTGGGATCGATGCGATCAGGCGCGGAGGCAACGCCATGGACGCCGCGGTCGCCTCGGCAGCCGCTATGACCGTCGTCGACCCCGCGTCCAACGGCATCGGCTCGGACGCGTTCGCGCTGATCTGGAGCGAAAGGGATCGGCGGCTGTTCGGGTTGAACGCCAGCGGATGGTCTCCTCGGGCGCTCACGCTGGAGAAGGCCGTCGGGCTGGCGGGCGGCTCGGGCGAGATGCCCTCGCATGGCTGGCTGCCGACGATGGTTCCCGGCGCCCCGAAAGCCTGGGCCGCTGTCAGCGAACGGTTCGGCAGACTGCCGCTGATCGACGCGCTCGCCCCGGCTATCGACTACGCGCGTAATGGGTATCCCGTCGCCGCGGGACTGGCGCGGGCATGGTCGGGCGCGGTGAAACGTTATAGTGATATATTAACTGGACCGGAGTTTCGCGAATGGTTCCGCGTGTTCGCGCCGGACGGCAAGGGTCCCGAACCCGGCCAGCTGGTCCGTCTGCCGGACCACGCCCGAACGCTGGAGCTGATCGGCGAGTCGAACGCCCGCGCCTTCTACGACGGTGGGCTGACCGACGCCATACTAAGGGACAGCGCGGAGTTTGGCGGACTGTACGACAGGTCGGATTTTACCGAATATGACGTGACGTGGGTCGAGCCGGCGCGGATCAGCTACCGGGGCTACGAGGTGTGCGAGATACCGCCGAACGGACAGGGGATAGTCGCGCTGATGGCGCTCAATATATTGAAGGAATTCAGCTTCCCGGTCCGCGAGGACGCCCGCGCGTTCCACCTGCAGTGGGAGGCGATGAAGATGGCGTTCGCGGACGGTTTGGCAAATATTACCGATCCCGCCCACATGGATGTCGATTACCGCCGCTTCCTCGATCCGGGGTACGGAGCGGCCCGCGCCAGTGAGATCGGCCCCATCGCCGCGAACCGCCAGCCCGTCAATATGCCCAAAGGCGGGACGGTCTACTTCTGCGCGGCGGACGGCGAGGGGAATATGGTTTCGTTCATACAGAGTAACTACCAGGGATTCGGGTCGGGCGTGGTGGCGCGCGGCACGGGCATAAGCCTGCAGAACCGGGGGCATGACTTCTCGCTCGACCAGTCGCGCCCAAACCGCGTCGGCCCGCGAAAAAAGACATACCATACCATAATACCGGGATTCCTGATGAAGGACGGCGAACCTATCGGGCCGTTTGGCGTGATGGGCGGGTATATGCAACCGCAGGGACACGTCCAGGTTGTAACAAACCTGATAGACTACGGCATGAACCCGCAGCAGTCGCTGGACGCTCCGCGCTGGCAATGGACGAGGGATGGCCGCGCGCTCATCGAGCAGTCGTTCCCAAACGATATCGCCCGCCAACTGGCTTCGCGCGGGCACCGGGTCGAGGTCTCGCTGTACGGATTGGAGTTCGGGCGCGGGCAGGTCATACTGCGCGTTCCTGGAGGAACCCTCGTCGGCGGGACTGAGCCTCGCGCCGACGGGAACATCGCGTGTATCTAACGCCGGAGTGACGACGACAGGCCACCGGGCTACTGGCCGGCGCTCTCGCTCATCCCGCTTAGTATCGCGCTCATGCCGCTGATCATCTCATCGTCCTTCAGCCGGAACTTGAACTCCACGCGCCGGGACGCGTCCGCGTTCTCCGTGCCGTTCGCGTTCAGTATCGGTTCGCTGAACGACCGCCCGTTCGCGGTGAGTTTGTCGCGCAGGGCCTGTTTCTCCGCGCTGGTCAGCCCGGTCATCTGGCCGCTCAAGCAGTATATGACCACGCTGTAAGCCCGCTGCTGGGATAGGTTCAGGTTGAATTCGTACGATCCCTTCCGGTCCGTGTGCCCCTCGATGATCAACTCCGACACGTATTGGCTGTTCTCGCCGTCCAGCAGCGTCCGCACGTACGCCGGGATCACCTTGTTGAGCAGGTCCTTGCCCTCCGCGCTGATCTCCGAGGAGTTGTAGCCGAAGATTATGGAGTTGCTCAGCGTGATCGCCCCGGTGTTCTGGTCGACGGCCACATTCGCTCCAGCGCGGGACAGCGCGTCGCCCAACTGCGCTATGATCGCCGCCCTTACGCCGATCATCTGGTCGATCAGCATCTGCTGCTGGCCGATCTGCTGGGTCTGCGTTTCCAATAACTGCCTTAATCGGTCTACGTCCAGCTGCTGCAGCGCCAGCGCGATATCCTGCTCACTTAGGCGCGACGCGGTCTGGTCCAGCTCGCTCTGCTTGTCGGCTAGTTGAGCGCGGGTCTTGTCGGCCTCCTGGATCGCCAACGCGACCAACGCCTTCTGCTCCTCGATATCCAGCTGCTGCCGCGCCAGTTTCGATAGCGATTCCTCCAGCTTGAGGCTCTTGTCGTCCAGCTCGAACTGCTGGTTGGTCAGCGTGGCGTTGGCCATCGCCAGCTCCTCGGCTTTCTGGGCCAGCAGGTACTCTGTCTGTTCCAGCAAGTCCTCCTGTTCGCGAAGCTGCGATTCCTTGGCCGCCACCTCCCGCTCCCGCGCCTGCTGCGCCGTCATGTACTGGTTTACATAGAAGAATAACAACAATGACAGCATCAGCAATAATGCCGCCATGACGTCGGAGTAGCTCATCCAGTAGCTGGCGTTCTCGCGGCGGACGAGGGACTTGGGGCGTCTTACCTGTATCATCGCTGCCCCCCGGCCTAAACCGCGCCGCGCTCTTGCGGCAGCCTTGATAGCTGCGCGTTGAGCGTTTCGATGGCCTTCGTCAATTCCCGCATGTCGCCGCGCATATCCTCGCGGGCTTGCGCGTCGTCAAGCTGGCCCAGCGCGTTCCGCGCGGCGGGCGATCGCATCATCGCGTCAAGCGCGAGGGTGATCCGCCCGGTCTGCTTCTGGATGGATTCGTCGAACAGCCCCAGCGCCCCGGCCAGTCCCTCCTGGATATTCTCTACGAACGAGCCGTACGAGCCTTGCAGCATGTCCGCGCCCTCCTTGAGGTCGTGGGCGATGGCTGACAACGCCTCGCGCTGGCTCTGTGTGTGACTGCCCAGCGTCTCCGCGAAACCGCGCATCCATAGGTTATAATCCAATAGATATTTCTCTAGCGCCTCCTGGTGTTCGCGCAGCTGGACGAGGTAGTCGGCCTGTTCGGACGCGGCGTTGTGTAATCTGCTTAACAGCTCACCCGCGCCGTTGTTCTGTTCTTCCAGTGACATGTTGCGCTCGGACAGCGCGTTCACATACTCGTCGAAGCGCGCCAGCACCTGCCTGGTCACGCGCTGCATCGCCTCCGAGTCGTTCGTCTGCGCGGAGGTGATCTGCGCGGTCGCGCGAAGGTCGTCGCGCAAGGCTTGCTGCTGGCGGATGGTCTGCTCCAGCGCCTCGCGCAGCCCGGCGACGCGGCCCTCCAACGCCTGGTCCATCGCCATCACGAACTGGTTGACGACGTGCCGCACGCCCTCTATCTGCTGGCGGGTCGTCCCCTCAAGGAAACGGTCCATCGACTGCGCTACGGGCTGCAGTGAGCGGAACACCGCCTTCTCGATCTCGCCGGACAGACTCGCGCCTATCTCCTCGCTGAACGCGCGCATGCTGGCCAGCTGCTCCTGCTGCAGGGTCACCAGTTGGTTGGCGGTATCGATGGGCCGAGGCGCGCCGAATCGATAAAACTTGTCGGTGAACGCGGCCAGCGCGTTCCTAGCCCTGCCGACGATCGCTTTGAGCAGTATGTTGAACGAAAGCGAACATACCAAACCGACGATCGAGGTCTGGAACGCCAGCGCTAGCCCCGCGATCATCTGGGTGATCGTGCGCTCCATCTCGTTCATGTTGATGTTGCCCAGGCCCTGCGTCAATCCGATGAACGTGCCCAGGATACCCAGCGAGGTGAACAGCCCCGGCGTCAGGTCGGCCAGCGGCGCGTTGCCGGGGATGTTTATGATGGTATCCTCATTGATATAGTCCTCAACGCCGCAGGGCTGGCCATGCGCGTCAAGGGTCTCGGCGTTGAGCAGGTAGTCCCGCCACTCGCGCGAGAGGCCCTTGCCTAAAAACCCGGCGTCGCTCCAGACGGGACGGGTCAGCTTCATGCGGCTGCCGTCGGCCAGAAGCTGGCAGGCATGGCGCAGCGCGGCGGTTCCGCGCATTACAGGCAGGAAGCACTTGACCACCGCGCAGACCAATATGACCAGCATCGCGCCATATATCAGCGCGTCCGGTATGTGTTTGAGCAGCCACTGCAGGTTTGGATTCATAACTATCACCATCCGGACCGATGGGCCCATTATTTCTATACTATATGGAAACGTACGCGGGGCGCGGTTTCATGCATCGGCCGCGCCGCAATTTATGGGGCTTGCCGAATTAGCGCGTATGTCGTATAATATTGACAGGAGAACCATCAATATCCATCGGGAGGCGGGACGATGCCAAGGAACCCCAACGGAACGCTGGTGCGCGTGGAGCTTGAAGGGGCGCAGACAGTAGACGGCCGGACGCAAAATGTGCGCCTGCTAACGGAGGGGCGGCTGTTTCGCAAGGGCGGTGGGTTCACGCTGGTCTATAGTGAGGCGGGCGTGGATATGCGGTCCGGCCCGTTTACGATGTTTACGAAACTGACCTGCGGCGGTGAGCGTGTCTCGATGGAACGATCTGACCCCGAGCTAGCGGCGATGGTGTTCGACAGGCAGGGCGCGTTCGCTTGCCAGGAGGGGGGCGAGGCGAGAAGGGGCGATGGGTTTAGATTGGTTGCGGATAATGTTGACTATAGTATAAATGTCGGTGGCGGGGACGGGCGTATCAACCTGTCGTTCTCAGTGATGGGCAGCGACGACGCGGGGAGGTATGACCTAAGCATTCAGTTTGCCAGGCGGGTGGCTGGGGCGCGGCGAAGGGATAACAAGCCGATAGGTTTGCAGGTGATGGTAGGCTTTCCACAATGATAGGATTTGATGGGTTGCGGGGGATTGCGGGGGATGTGAGGCGGGTTCTAGCGCCGGCAAGGACGTTTATTCATAGGGATGAAGGACATTTTTTATATACGGATAAGCAGCCGGGGCGGGTAGGGTGTGAGGCGTGCGCCAGGTTTGGTTTGGTTTTCGTGGGGCCGGACGCGCTCGATTGGATGGATGAGGCGTGCGACAGGTGGGTTAAGTTGGCGGACGAGTGGCCGGAGTTGGGTGGGTTCGTGGGATATGAGGCGGACGCGCTGTTCCTGCGGGATTGCGCGAGGTTGGCGGGGGAGGCGCGGTCGGTTGGTGATTACGGGCCTGTTAAGCGGGTTTTAAAGTTGTTGGCTATGCCCGATGGGATGCGACGCGAGCGCATGCCCGCGGCTATAGCGCGGTTGAGGCAGGACTGCGCGGCGGCGATGCGGCTGGGTGATACCCGAATCGTAAGGGCTGCGGCGAGGATGCTGGAGCATGGAGGAACAACTTACCCTGGCCCCGGGGGTGGGGGGGGGGGGGGGGGGGGGGGGGGGGGGGGGGGGGGGGCGGGGCGGGGGGGTGGAGTGCGGGGGGCGCGGCCGAGGGCGG
>JAISWI010000015.1 GCA_031270865.1 Oscillospiraceae bacterium | reverse complement strand
GGGGACGTGGGGCTCCGCCCCACACCCCGCAAGGGGGTTTCACCCCCCTTGACCCCCTGACCAGCGTGACGCTGGACCCTCGTGGCCAGGGTAAGTTGTTCCTCCAGGAAGGGCCTTGCGCTGCAACGGCAGAGGGGGACACCCTCTGCCGAATTGTACCGTTATCGCGCTACGCTAATACTACTGCGCGGCCTTCCACGCGTCGATCTGCTTCTGCGCCTCGGCTACGATCGCCTCGGAACCGTTCGCGCGCAGCTTCTCTATGAACTCCTCCACTACCTCGCGTACCTCTTCCTCACCGCTCAACCGTCCATTGAACAGGTCCGTCTTGTACTCCAGCACTACGTTCGTTACGGCAGCCACCTGATTCGCCACCGGCGTCGGATCGAACACGAACCCCAGGTGCGGCGGCAGCAGCGCCTTCTGGTTCAGGTCCAAAATGGTATCCATCATGATGTTGTCCGGCCCCGAATACGCTACCGGCGCCTTCACGATCGTCAGGTTCCCCGCCGGCGCGTTATACCAGAAGTGGAACGCCCTTGACCCCGCGACTTCATTCGAGGTCCCCTCGAACGTCATGTCCCCATTCTCATCCAGATTGTAGTGAATCCCCTCAACGCCGAACCTTACCATTGTGGCCACAAACGGATCGGTGTTGATCAGTTCCAGCGCCTTGATCGCGTTGACGGGGTTCTTGCAGTTCGCCGATATCGCCGTCCCCGCCGAGTGGAAGTTATCCGTCGCGGTCCAGATATGCTCGCTCATGCGCATCTTCGTAACGAAGTTTTCGCCGAACAGGTGCTCCGGCATATACGCGTAGCCCCAGCCTATGAAGGCGAAGATGGAGCCGTCATACTGCCATTCCGACCTGTCGGTGTAGTCGTAGGCGTAGATGCCCTCGTCGACCATCCGCTGCCGCTGTATCGCGTATTCCAGGAACTCCGGCGTCTCAAAGAAGTTGAACACGGTCTCGGTGTCGTAGCCCGCCACGTCCATGATCCCTTCGATGTTGCACGCCGCTACGTAATTCTCGTTGAGGAAGAACTCGATCGCGAAGTTGTACGGGTCGACGCGGTCGTTGCTCCAGGATATCGGGCGGTCGGCCCATTCCGGATACGCGGCGTCGCGCTTCTCTTTCGCTTCCAGCAGCAGCCCTTCCAGGTCGCGGAAGTTCCTGTACTGGCCCTGCAGCGGGTCGATGCCCAGTTCCTGCGCCATCGTGTCGTTCCAGATCAGGCTGATGTAGTAGCCGTTGTCCTTGAGCGTTGGGATGCCGTAGATGCTGCCGTTGATGCGCATCGCGTCCCAGATCTCATCGGAGAACAGCGCCTTCGTCCCCGTGGCGTAGGTATCCAGCATGTCGTCCAGCGCGAGGTATGAGCCGCGCCGGGACTCGATCACGTAGTCCGACTTGGACTGCGAGCCGAAGCCCACGATGCCCAGATCCTGTCCGGAGGCGAGCATCGTGCCCATGCGCTGTTCCCATTCCGTGGACTCCAGCATGACTATGTTGACTTCCGTATTGATCTTTTCCTTCAGGTAGACGTTGAGCGCGTCGTTGACCGTAGCCAGGTCGGTAGCCGGGGTCAGGCCCAGATACCAATCGATCTTGGCGTAGGGAAGCTCCTCGGCCATAGAAGCGGCGGGCGCGAGGCCGATCACCAGAGCGATGGCCAGCATCAGGGGCAGGCATTTCCTTAACATGGGAACCCTCCTTTAGCTTGGTCTATTCCTTTATACCACCCAGCGTCAGTCCGTGTACGAAATAACGCTGGAAAAAGGGGTATGTCGCCAGCATGGGCAGCACTACCAACAGCGTGCACGCCATGCGAAGGTTCTGGTCGGGCAGCTGCCTTAGCAGCGCCACGCCGTCCGGGGTCGAGGCCACGCCGGAGTTGGACTTGAGGAAGTCGATGTTGTTCTGCAGTTTCTGCAGCATCGTTTGCAGCGGCACGAGCTTCGGGTTGATGATATACAGCATGCCGATGAACCAATCGTTCCAGCGGTTGACCACGTTGAACAGCCCGATCGTGGCCAGCCCTGCCTTGAACAGCGGCAGGACTATCCTGATGAACACGGTGAAGTGGCCCGCGCCGTCTATCCTTGCGGCCTCGAACAGCGTATCCGGTATCGTGGTCATGATGAACGTGCGCAGTATAATCACGTTATACGCGCTGATGGCGGAGGGCAGCAGGTATATCCACACGGTGTTGCCTATGTTTAGGTAGCGCGTGTTGAGGATATAGCTGGGCACCAGCCCGCCGGAGAACAGCATCGTGAAGAACAGCAGCCACGTCAGCGGCCTTCGCGCGGAAAACCGTTTGAGCGATATTACATACGCGTACATGCTCATAACGGTGATGCTGATTAGCGTGCCCGCGACGGTATAGAACACGGTGATCGCGAAGGAGTCCGTCACCTGGCGGCCCATCTTGATAAGGTGCTGGTACGCGGCCAGCGACCATTCCTGCGGGAAGAACGAGTAACCCACGTTGGCAACCGACATCTCGCTGGAGAAGGAGACTATCGCCACCAGCAGCATAGGTATGATCATGCACAGCGAGACCAGCGCTAGCAACGCTGTGAACGCGGCGTTCCACCCGCGCGATACGCGCAGGAACCTGGCGGTGTTGGCCTGCATAGCCGCCCCTCCTTCTTATACCATCATTAGAACATCGCGCTCTCGGGGTCTATCCTCGTGACGGCGGCGTTGACGGCCAGCACTAGTATGAACCCGACGACCGACTGGTAAAGTCCGGCGGCTGTGGCCATGCCCACGTTGCCCAGGCTGGTCAGGCCACGGTATATATATGTATCTATAACGTCAGTCACCGGGTACAACCTGCCCGTGTTGCGCGTTACCACGTAGAACAGGCCGAAGTCGCCCCGGAATATGTTGCCCATCGCCATGATCAGCGAGACGCCCAGTATGAAGCGCAGGTGCGGTATCGTTATATACCGCGCCTGTTGGAGCTTGGTCGCGCCGTCCAGCGCGGCGGCCTCGTAATACTCGTGGGAAATGCCGGAGATTACAGCAAGATACAAAACCGTCGAATATCCGACATTCTTCCAGCAATTGACAAAGACCAGCAACGTCGGCCAGATCTCCCGCTGGCGGTAGTAATCGATTTTCGTGCCCATGGCATGGTTGACCATGCCGTAGTCGCGCTCGATGAACCCCAGCAGCACGATGGCCACGACCGCCCATGACAGGAAGTAGGGCAGCATGTAGACCGTCTGCAGGACCTTGGCCGTCCTTCGCGAGAGCAGCTCGGAGAGCATCAGCGCCAGCGCGACCGCGACCACCATGTTTACGATGATGAACGCGAGGTTATACAACACCGTGTTGCGCGTGATCGTAAACGCGTCCGTCGTGGAGAACAGGAACTTGAAGTTGGCCATGCCCACAAACGAGCTGCCGAACACGCCCTTGGTCACGTTGAAATCCTGGAACGCGATCAGCAAACCCACCATGGGCAGGTATGAGAATATAACCAGCGCGGCGGCGCCGGGGAGCGCCATCAGGTACAGCGGGGCGTCCTCCCGCTTGAAGAACCGGCGCTTCGGCGCCGCTGGGACAGGGTTTACGCCGCTAAAGCTCAACGCGGACACTTGCATCGCCCCTCTTCGTTGTATCCTATAGTATATAGGGTTTTTGTATGAATGTCAAGACCAATTTTTGACAAAGTCTAACCTAAATCCCGTTCTCGGTTAAACCCTATAGGCAAACCAGCCATGCCATTATAACGCAATTCCCCGAAACCGCCCAAATGGTTCCGGGGAGTGGTGGTGCAGCCGACGAGATTTGAACTCGTACCCTCTCGGACACGCACCTCAAACGTGCGCGTATGCCAATTCCGCCACGGCTGCAATAATAACACTATAACACGCTTGACAGCGCTTGTCAAGGGGGTAATCATAATGTACAATATAATATAAATTCGTACGGCGGGGGGTGTCGGCCATCCAGCGGGACAATAGCCCGGGCGGTGAGCGCGGCAAGGCGATACAGGCCGCGACGCGGTTTCTCCAGCGCAGGGCGCGCTCGGAACACGAGATCCGCGTAAAACTAGAGGAACAGGGCTTCACAGGCGAAGTTATTTCCTATGTGATATCGCGTCTGGTCGATACGCGGCTGGTGAATGACGCTCGGTTCGCCGCCGAGTGGGTTGAGTCCCGCTCGCGCAAGGCGATGGGCCCGGCGCGTATCCGGCGGGAGCTGCGGGCGATGGGCATCGATGAGGAGACGGCTGGCGGCGCGATGGCTTTGCTGGCGGAAGACGCTGGCGGCGAGGTTCCGGACGGCGCGTTGGAGTACGCGCGGCGCGGCCTGCGCCATATGTCCGGACAGCCGGAGGGGGATATAAGGCGCAAACTGACCGCGTCGCTGGTTAGGCGCGGCTACGGCTTTGCCGAGGCGCGGAGGGCGGTTTCGGCGGTGATGGCGTCCGCCGCCATGGATACGATTGAATAATTGTCCGCGATGCAATGTCCCGGCCCGCGCAAACGTCTAATATACAGATGAGTATGGGGAGGTTCAGTCCCTATGAGTAAGGGTTTCCTAAAACTTTACCGCGCGGCCGCTATTATGCTGGCTGCCGCGCTGGTGTTCGCCGCGCTGGGCGCGTGCTCGTTCAAGGCGCCATGGTCGAATGACAGCGGGGACGGCGAGGACGGCGGCGGCCAGCTGACCGAAACCGCGCTGCCCACGCCCAACAACGCGCCCACGCCCACCCCGAAGTTCACGCCGGAGCCGACCATCTCCCCGCGCCCTATCGACATGGCCGTGGAGACCGCGGCGCCCGGCGCGACACCGCTGTTGATCGACCCCATCGACAAGCCCAAGCGCGTATTCGTCTACCGCGAGTTCACCTCAACCTCGCTGGGATTGACGTTCAACGTGCCGGAGGACTGGATTGAGACGCAGCTGGACGATGAGACCATGCTGTTCTCCGAGCCTACCGAAACGGCATGGGACGGGTTCGCGGCGTCGCTGATCGTCAAGTGCGTCCACAACGCGTCCAACCAGGAATCAGAGGACGCCATCTCCGCGCTTAACGGTTTGGTGGAGTCGCTGAAGACGACATACCCCAACGTCGAGATGAGCCTGCGCGCCGACAACAACAAGATACTTGGCGAACCAGGATACTACCATAACTTCCGCGTCGAGCAGGAGAACGCCAAGCCGATCCGCGGCCGCGTGCTGGTCGCCGCCGTGAACCGCCTGCTGATATCGGTACAGCTGCTCGCGCCGGGCAACTACTCCACGGATTACCTGGATATCGTCCGGGAGGTCAGGACCACGATCAAGCAGTAAACCCATAAAGGGCTCTTCCGAAGCTGGCTGGATTCCATTCAGCCGGCTTCGGGGAAATGGCGATAAACATAACCATGTTAATATCAGAACCGACTGGCAGCCAAAGGATGGCGGTAAGCAATGACGTTTTGGGACATCTGCGCGCCGTTCTACGATAAGGCGGAGCGGTCCAACACCGCCTATGACGGTATGCTACGCTTGATACGCGGCCTTGTTCCGCAAGGCGCGAGCGTCCTTGAGATTGCGGCGGGAACGGGAAGCGTCAGCCTCGCCGTGTCGGATAAAGCAAATAGCGTACTTTGTACGGATATCTCAGTGAATATGCTGAAAGCCGCCCGGGAAAAGGCGGCAAAGCGCGGTATAATGAATATTTCATTCGCCCGGAAAAACCTTTTTGATACAGGGGAACCAGATAACGCTTATAGCGTTGTAATTGCTTCGCAGGTACTCCACCTTATCGACGAGCCACGGAAAGCCGCGGATGAGGTGAAACGGGTTTCAATGGGTTTGGTTATTACGTCGGTCGCTTTGCTGAAGGGACTGCGCGGCATATTCATAAGACCGACGGTTGGGATATGGCGCGTCTTGGGCTTCGCGCCTAAAAGGGAGTTCGACGAGGACAGCTATCGGGCATTCCTATGTGAAATAGGACTGCCGCCAACTCAATATGCGATTATAAACGGTAATATGCCGATGGCGGTCGCGGTATGGAATAAAACGTAACGGCGCCCAACGCGCCCGCCCCGACCCGAAGGCTGCGCCGGAGCCGGCAGCGGCAAGACCCGGGACGAGCCGGGCTGCCATAGTAAATCATACCAATATACCAACAAACCATACCGGTATACCAGCATACCAAACCAAAACCAGTAAACCTACAGGATATATCTAAAGGTTGGCCGGGATACGCGGCCAGCCTTTTTTGTTGTTGTACTGGCAAGCGGAGCGCGTCATGCCGCATAGATTCCGTTATATAACCAGCGGGAGGTGCGGCTATGCTCGGCTTCGTATTCATGATAAAGGATCTCCTATTCCTGCTATCCTACGTTTCCGGGCAGACCTGTTTCCCCAAGCCCCTTACCTCGGTCGAGGAACGCCAGTGCCTGGAGCGCATCGCCCAGGGCGACGACGCAGCCCGCCAACGGCTCATCGAGCACAACATGCGCCTGGTCGCGCATATCGCCCGCAAGTACTCCATCCCCGGCCAGGAGTACGACGACCTCATCTCCATCGGATCCATCGGGCTTATCAAGGCTGTCTCCACCTTCAAGCTGGACAGCGGCACCCAGCTGGCCACATACGCCGCGCGGTGCATCGAGAACGAGATACTCATGGTCCTGCGCTCGGCCCAGAAGCGCCGCAACGACGTCTCGCTCAACGAGGCGATAGGCCGCGACTCCGAGGGCAACGAGATCATGCTCATCGACGTGCTAGGCTCGGACGTGGATACCGTCGTTGACGAGGTGGACCGGCGCATATCGCTCCAGCGCGTCCAGAGCCTCATCAAGACATACCTGCCCAAGCGCGAGCAGTACGTGCTGGAACTGCGCTACGGCCTGCTGGACGGCAAGGCCCGCGCCCAGTACGAGATCGCGGAGATACTGGGCATCAGCCGCTCGTACGTCTCGCGCATCGAGAAACGCGCCGTGCACCTGCTGGAGCGCGGTATGATGGGCGCCGACACCACCCCGGCCGATTGAGCGTAGCCTTCACCAGTCCGCGTCCTCGCCGCCCAACGCCTCGTCAGGCGTGAGCAGCCCGTCTATCCTGACCGCCCTGTAGTCCGCGCCGGGCTTCCCCGCGCCTGACAACTCCGGATTGGTTACAGGCATGCCCACGCAGCGCATGCAGTTGTCGCAGCGCTTGCCCGGGTCCAGGTCGCATCTGTCGCATTCGCCGCATTCCACGCACGGCCTGTCGTACAGGACGCAGCCGTTATAAATATATCCGCTTTCGCGCGGCATCGTATCCCTCCTGTCCGGCCTTGACATACTATAGCGCGTATGGTACATTGCGCGTTATGAAATATGTATTCGTCACCGGCGGGGTGGTTTCCTCGCTGGGCAAGGGCATAACCGCCGCCTCGCTCGGGCGGCTGCTGAAGGCCCGCGGCTACCGCGTCAGCCTGCAGAAGATGGACCCTTACTATAACATCGATCCGGGAATGCTCAGCCCGCTCATGCGCGGCGAGGCGTTCATCACCGACGACGGCGCGCCCGCCGACCACGACCTGGGGCACTATGAGCGGTTCCTGGATACCCAGCTGCGCGGCGGCGCGAGCGTCTCCACGGGCAAGATCCACCTGGCCATCATGGATATGGAGCGGCGCGGCGCGTACCGGGGCGGGACCATCCAGATGGTACCGCACGTGACCGACGAGATCAAGCGCAGGATCGTCGGCGCCGCGCGTGACGCGGATTCCGACATCGCGATCGTGGAGATAGGCGGCACTGTCGGCGACATGGAGGGCGCGCCGTTCCTGGAAGCGATCCGGCAGATGAGGTGGGATTATCCCGAGGGCGACTGCTGCTTCGTCCACGTGACGCTGCTGCCCACCGTCGGCGCTGAGCGGGAGATCAAGACCAAACCCACCCAGCACAGCGTTAAGACGCTGCGCTCCATAGGCATCCAGCCCGACTTCGTGGTCTGCCGCACGGATGTGGCGATATCGGACGAGGCGCGGGGCAAGATCTCGCTGTTCTGCAATGTCCCCGCCGGGCATGTCATCGCGGTTCCGGACGCGCCCGTCCTGTACGAGGCGCCTCTGCTGATGGAGGCGGAGGGCTTTGCCCAGAAGACGCTGGCCCACCTGCGCCTCCCCGCCGGGGAGCCAAGGCTGGACGCGTGGCGGGCGATGGTCGACCGCGCTAAGTCGGCCGCCCGGACGCTTCGAGTCGGGCTTGTGGGCAAGTATGTCGAGATACACGACGCGTACGTCAGCGCGGCCGAGGCTCTGCGACATGCCGGATACGCGAGGGGCGCGGCCATCGACATCCGCTGGATCTCCGCCGGCGACATCGAGCGGGATCCCGACGGGCCAGGGTCCGCCCTGCAGGGTCTGGACGCGATACTGGCGCCCAGCGGCCACGGCAGGAGCGGCGCGGAGGGGATCATCCAAACGGCAATATGGGCGCACGAGCGCGGCGTCCCATACCTGGCGATCGGGTACGGCATGCACATGACGGTCGTCGCGGCGGCGCGAACGCTGCTGGGCCGCCCGCTGGCTAACTCCACGCAGGCCAACCCCGACACGCCCGATCCCGTAGTGCGCGTGCCCAAGGACAGGCAGGAACGCCTGGGCGAAGGCTCGCGCGGGTCGGACCGCGCAAGGCTAGGCGGCCAGGACCTGCTGCTCTCCGGCAACGGCAAGCTCACCGCGTGCTACGGCGGAGCGAGGGAGGTCCGGGAACGCCACGACAACCGCTACGAGGTAAATCCCGCGTACGTGCCGCCGCTGGCGGAGAAGGGCGTGCGCTTCCCGGCGATGGAGAAGCACGAGGGCTACATCGAGGCGATCGAGCGGCCCGACCACCCGTTCTATGTCGGGGTGATATACCACCCGGAGTTCCTGTCCAGGCCGGACAGACCGCACCCGCTGTTCGACGCGTTCATCGCCGCGGCGCTGTCCGGCGCGGATGGGTGATCAGACGCGGGCGGCGTTCTTGCGCAGGGTCTCCGGCGATATCCCTCCGTTTTGGCGGCGGAACAGTCTGCCGAAGTAGCTGTAGTCGTCGTACCCGACCGACTGCGCGATCTCGCGCAGCTTGCCGTCCGTGTTGAGCGCCAGCCACCGCGCCAGCCGCATCCTCACATGTTGGTGGAAATGCACAAGTGTCATGCCGGTCTGACGCTTGAACAACGTGCACAAATACGCGCTGGAGAAACTGAACCGACTGGCTATGTCGGATACGCGCAGCGGCTCGGCCATGCGCTGGCACAGGTATGCCTGGACCGCCGCCGTCTTGGGATTCGCGCTGTACTGGAAGTCGCACCGCAGCGCGTACAGTCCTTCCATGAGCGCGTCAGGCACCGCGCCGAAGTCCGTCCCGCGCACCCGGCTGAACCCGACCGCGCCGGGCTTTTGCGTCACCAGCGACTGGAACGCGTCGACCGCCTCCCGCTGCTCGCCGGTAGTCGAGCACAGATAGGCCGTCACGCCGCCTTCCGCGCTGATCGGCGAACAGATGAGGCCATCCTGTTCCAACTGCAGTAGTTCCAACCCGTCGCGAACAGCGGCGAACATGTTCGGGTGGACCATCAACCCGCGCAGGAACGACACGCACGCCTCCGATTGGTAGAACGGGCCGCGCTCCAGCGGGAACACCAGCCGCCGTTTCTGGCTGAGCAGGCGTACCAGCCGCCTGGCGACATCCTCCACATCCGCTGGGTCGAAGGGTTTTAGGATGTATCCCTCCACGCCCAGCTTGAACGCGGACTGCGCCGCCTGGAAATCCGCGTGGGCGCTAATCAGCACGAACAGCGCGTCCACGCCGCCGCGCTTCAACTGGGCGATCAATTCCAGCCCGGACGTCTTGTCCATGCGGATATCCGTGAACACCACGTCCGGTCGAACCTGCCTGGCCAGCTCGAACGCCCGCGCGGGATCGGTTTCCACCGCAACCAGCTCAAACTGGAGCTGGTTCCAATCGATGACCTCGCTTAACCCAAGCGCGGCCCAAGGCTCGTCGTCCACGATTATAAATTTATACATGCCAGCCTTCCCGCCGTTTATTATACCTAACGCCACCGGAGCTGTCAACCGTTATGCGACATAAGGAATCCTATGCCGCCGCGCCGTTGACAAAGTTATCCAGCGGTTGTATAATATGTCCTATGAGAATATTGCGGCCCGCGCCGTATTAATTGGAAGGAGCATATACAGCTATGGCGGAATTTTTCCCGACGGTACCAAGGATCGCGTACGAAGGCCCGAAGTCGGCCAACCCGTTCGCGTTCAAGTATTACAACGCGGAGCGGTTGGTCCTAGGCAAGGCGATGCGGGAACACCTGCCCTTCGCGCTGGCGTGGTGGCACGCGCTGGGCGCGAACGGCGTGGACATGTTCGGGCCGGGCACGGCGGACAAGTCGTTCGGCAAAACGCCGGGCACGATGGAGCATGCCTACGCGAAGGTCGACGCGGGCTTTGAGCTGATGGGCAAGCTGGGCATCGGGTACTTCTGTTTCCATGATGTCGATCTGGTTCCCGAGGCCGACACTATCGGCGAAACCAACAAGCGCTTGGATGAAATCACCGACTACCTGCTCAAGAAAATGGGTGAGACCGGCATCCGTTGCCTGTGGGGTACGGCCAACATGTTCAGCAATCCGCGCTTCATGAACGGCGCGGGATCCAGCAACTCGCTGGACGTGTACTGCCACGCCGCCGCGCAGATCAAGAAAGCCCTTGAACTGACCGTCAAGCTGGGCGGGCGCGGCTACGTGTTCTGGGGCGGCCGCGAGGGATACGAGTCGCTGCTGAATACGGATATGAAGTTCGAGCTGGACAACATCGCGTCGTTGATGCGGATGGCCGTGGCGTACGGGCGGTCGATCGGGTTCAAGGGCGACTTCCTGATCGAGCCAAAGCCCAAGGAACCGATGAAGCACCAGTACGACTACGACGCGGCGACCGCGATCGGGTTCCTGAAGGCGTACGGCCTGGACGGGGACTTCAAGATGAATATTGAGGCGAACCACGCTACGCTGGCCGGGCATACCTTCCAGCATGACCTGCGCGTCAGCGCGGTCAGCGGCATGCTAGGCTCCATCGACGCGAACCAAGGCGACTACCTGATCGGCTGGGATACCGACGAGTTCCCGTTCAACGTCTACGAGACGACGCTGGCCATGTACGAGGTGCTCAAGGCCGGGGGAATACCGGGTGGGTTCAACTTCGACGCGAAGAACCGCCGCGGTTCGTACACCCCGGAGGACATCGCGCACGCGTTCATACTGGGTATGGATACATTCGCGCTGGGGCTGCTCCGCGCCGCCGCGATCATCGAGGACGGCCGGATCGACCAGTTCGTCAAGGACCGCTACGCCTCCTTCGACAGCGGGCTGGGCAGGAAGATCCGCTCCGGCGAGGCGACGCTGGCCGAGCTGGCCGCCATCGCCGAGGCGAACGGCGCGCCCGCGCTGCCCGGCAGCGGACGGCAGGAATATCTGGAGAGCGTATTCAACAGCGTGCTGTTCGGGTGACATTATGAGTAACGCCTATGTTTTAGGGCTGGATTTAGGCACATCCGGCACAAAGACAGCGCTGTTCAGCGCGGACGGCAAGCAGATATGCGGCGCGGCGCGCGAATACCCGCTCTACCAGCCCCACAACGGCTGGGCAGAGCAGGAGCCGTCGGACTGGTGGCATGCCGCCGTCGAAACGATCGGCGAGGTTGTGCGCGGGTCGGGCGTCGACCCGTCGCGGATAAAGGCGCTGGGCATGTCCGGGCAGATGCATGGCCTGGTCATGCTGGATGGGGATGGTAACACGCTGGGCCGCTCGATCATCTGGGCGGACCAGCGCACCGGCGCGGAGTGTGAGCGGATCACATCGCTGGTCGGCGCGGAGCGGATGATCGCGGTCACGGCGAACCCGGCGCTCACCGGGTTTACCGCGTCCAAAATCATGTGGGTGAAGAACCACCAGCCGGAATTATTCGATAAATGCCAGCACATCCTGCTGCCCAAGGATTACATCCGGTACATGCTCACGGGCGATTTCGCCACGGAAGTCTCCGACGCAAGCGGTATGCAGCTGCTGGACGTGCCGAACCGCCGCTGGTCCGAAGAGGTGACGGGCAAGCTAGGCATTCCTATAGAATTACTGGGGAAGGTGTACGAGTCGCCGGAGGTGACCGGGCACATCTCCGAAGAAGCGGCGCGTCTGACGGGGCTGTCGGTATCCACTCTGGTGGTAGGCGGCGCGGGCGACAACGCGGCTGCGGCGGTCGGAACGGGCGTGGTACGCGACGGGCGCGCGTTCTGCACGATCGGGACGTCGGGCGTAGTGTTCTCGCACACCGATCGGTTATCGATCGACCCGAAGGGGAGGGCGCATACGTTCTGCTGCGCTGTGCCCGGGGCGTGGCATGTCATGGGCGTGGTCCAGTCGGCGGGGCTGTCGCTGCGCTGGCTGCGCGACACGGTTTGTTCCGCCGAGGCGCGGCTGGCGGCCGAGCGCGGCGTCGACCCGTACGACGTGATGGCCGAAGCCGCCTCGCGCAGTCCGATCGGGGCGAACCGTCTGGTATACCTGCCGTACCTTATGGGTGAGCGCGCGCCGCACCTGGATCCGGACTGCCGGGGCGCGTTCGTCGGGCTGAGCGCGATGCACACCCGCGACGACCTGATCCGCGCGGTGATGGAGGGCGTGACGTACGCGCTGTGCGACAGCGTGAGCATGCTGCGCGGCATGGGCGTCGCGCTCGACAACGTGCTGGCGGTCGGAGGCGGGGCGCGGTCGGGGTTCTGGCGGGCGATGCTGGCGGACGTGTTCGGCTGCCCGATAAGCGTGCCGGAGCGCGCGGAAGGCGCGGCGCTGGGCGCGGCGATACTGGCGGCGGTCGGCGCGGGGCTGTATCCGAGCGTGGCGGACGCGTGTGAGCGGATCATCAAGGTGAGTTCGACGATCCAGCCAGACGCGGGCAAAAGCGCGGTATATGGCAAAGTATACCAATTATATGATAGGTTGTATCCGGCGCTGAGGGATTGGTTTAAGGAGTTGAAGGATGTGTAGGGAAAATCCTAAACCCCTTTATTGCTTGCCGCGCCCAAGCCCCTTGTCGCCCCTCTGTCGCCTAAGGGCGACAGAGGGGACGATGTGAATCCCGATACAGCGGCAAAGGGGGCGATACTTGACCAGCCCGCGTTCCCCTCTTGTCGCGCCCTTGGGTGGTTGGGATGCGGGTGGCAAAATATCGCCCCCTCTGTCGCCTGAGGGCGATATCTCCCCTAAAGGGGCGACAAGAGGCTTGGATACGACGAGAGGCTTGGATACGACAAGGAGCTTGGAGCGCCGCCACGTCAGAACCGCCTCACCTCGCCCCAGCCCCTGACCAGTCGAACGGCGCGAATCCCGCCCCGTACGCCGGTGAATCCTCCGCGAGCGTGAAGTCCGCCTTGGCCGGATTCGCCAGCATGGGATTACTCACAACCGCAGCGTCAGCGAACCCAAACGCCTCCAGCAGCGTCCGCAGCCGCGCCCGCGAGTTCGGATCCCAGTACACGTTCGGCCCGGACTGCAGTATGCGTCCCGCCGGCGTGTCAGCGAACATCGCCTTGCCTTCACCATACAGGATGTTCCCGGAGAGCGTCACGCCGGCCTCGGTCTGTTTGCGCGATACGGCGACCTGTCCACGCTTGTTATTGGCGAATATGTTGGATACGGCGGTATTGCCGTTGCCCTTATGCACAAACAATCCCTGCGACGCGCAGTTGTATACCAGGTTGTTGGCGACCAGTATCTCCGACGAACCCTCATCCAAGTAGATGCCCCAGCCGCCGTAGCCGTCGTTCTCGGCGTAGCGCACGTCATGGATCACGTTGCCGGATACCACCGTCCCCGGCTGGCGGCCCAGCAGGTATATCCCGCCCATGTCGGACAGACTGCCGGAGCCGATGTTGTATATCAGGTTGTCCGCTATCGTAATGCCTCGCGTCGCGTTGTAGCCGCCGCCCCAAACCCAGCCGACCGACACCGCCGTATACGCGCCGTCATGGATTGTGTTGTGCGATATCTCGCAGTCGGCGGCGTGCGCCAGCAGTACGCCAACGGCGTTCCGGTAGTTCACGCCGTAGTCGTGGATCTCGTTGTCGGCGACCGTGATCCGCTCGTCGCGGCGCGGGTCATCGCGAAGGTTGATCCCATGGATGAACACACCGTTCGCGCCGACGCGCTCGAACACCGACCGCGTTACGCTGGAATCCGTCACGCCCTGGTATAGCTTCAGCGCGGTGCCGCCCAGGTCACGGAACACGCAATCCTCGAACGAGAGGAACTTGGAGTTGGACGCGAACACAGCCGCCTCCACGTCGTACGCGGCCTGCGGGAAGTCCGCCGAGTCCGGCACCGACCACCCCGTATGCGTGAAGGTTATGCCCTTAAAGGTAATATTGGATACGCCGTCCAGCGTCACCATCCGTTCGATGACGCCAGCCTTCAGCGTAAGTGTTGAAATATCCCATTCCGGTTTAGGCACAACATACAATACCCCGGCCTCCCTGTCCAAATACCAGGAACCCGGGGTCTTTAATCCCTCGCGAACGTTCTCAAAGTAATACTGGTCGCCCGGCCAGATGGTTAGGCTGGTGGGGCGGGCCAGAGTGATCTTGCCCGTCTCCGGGTCGAAGCCGCGCAGGTACGCCGTCTCATCCTTCCACAGGTGGAGCACGCGCACGATGACGCTGCCCATGTCCGGCAGCGCGGCGGGATTGAACGGCGACTTCAGCAGGTCGTCCCCGGCGTAGAACGCGCTGAAGCTGTTCACGCTGGACAGCTCGCCCTCCTCGCCGTAGCGCAGTTTGGACGCGGCGTCGCGCAGCTCGACGCGGTCGGCCTCCAGGTATCCGTCGCTCGGGTAACGGTTGAGCGGCAACGCGCCCGCCTCGTCGTACAGCGCGAGCGCGGGGCTGGCAAGGCTCCGCGCGGACAGTTCGGGGACGAGCGCGGCCCACACCTTGACATTGTCGATGATCGTCTGGCCGAATCCCGTGACGGGCAGCCCCGCGTCGAGCGCGGGCTGCTGACCTGGCAGCGCGCGGTATACCACATTATCCCTGTCGGATTTGGTGAAACTTATCCCATCGCCGACGCTGTATACCCCGCCATGGATCCACACCGTCACCGTATGGCCGCCGGGGATCTGGCGCAGGCGTTCCCGCGCCGCGTCCAGCGAGGGCAGCGGCGCGTCGATACCGCCGGAATTGCCCGCCGCGCCGGTCAGGGATACGTATAGGTCCGTCACCAACGGCTCGGACTCAGACGCGCCAGGCCCGCCCGCGGACGCCGCGCCGACGCTTAACGCGATGAATATTAACGCAAGTATAACCAATCGCGCGCAACTCAACTATTACGCCTCCCGCGCCGTATCCTTTGCCCTAACACGCAGGAAACCGACCGCCAACGTCGAATCCATACGGGAGATCGGCTCACCATAAACCAATTGTAACCTATTTTGAATCATTCGACAAGGAGTTGGCGGAAAATGTCTGGAGTTATTCGCGCGTTGGTCTGGAACGAATACTACGCGGAACGCAAGGTCGAGGCGATACGCTCGGTCTACCCCGACGGGATACACGGGCAGGTCGCGTCCGCTCTGAACGCCGCGCCCGGCATCCTGGCTAAGACGGCCACGCTGGACGAGCCGGAGCACGGCCTGACCGAGGAGGTCCTCGCGCAAACGGACGTGCTGTTCTGGTGGGGGCACTCGCTGCACAGCCTGGTATCGGACGAGGTCGCCGAGCGCGTCGTTGAGCGCGTGCGGGACGGGATGGGGTTCGTCGCGCTGCACTCGGCGCACGCGTCGAAGCCGTTCTCGCGGCTGCTGGGCACGCGCACGGGGAAGCTGCGCTGGCATGAGGAAGGCTTGAAAACGCGGTTATGGAAGATAGACTATTCGCATCCTATAACCGAAGGGATAGGGGATTGCTTCGAGCTGGAACATGAGGAGACGTACGGCGAACACTTCGACATTCCCGCGCCGGAGAGCCTTGTCTTCGTCAGCTGGTTCCCGAGCGGCGAGGTGTTCAGGAGCGGATGCTGCTGGACGCGCGGCGGGCGGGTGTTCTTCTTCCAGCCGGGGCATGAGACGTTCCCGACATATTACGACGAGAACGTGAAGCGGGTTCTGGTGAACGCGGCAAGGTGGGCCGCGCGTCCCGACAGGATAACCTACATTTGCGACGAGACCAAGCCGCTGGAGAAGATAGACTGACGCCGCGCTCCGTGCCGCTATAGCAAAGCGTTCTGGCGGCACGGGGCTGGTTCCATTGGACAGCTTCCTATCGATAGACGCGCGTGGGCATGGGGCTGGTCCAGGCCTGGCGGTCTTCCCCGTCGTACACCGCGCACCGGACGAACCGCTCGCGCCGCTTATGTTGGATGATATACTCGGCGTGGGTGAGGCCCTCGCCCTCGAACACGCGCCCCGCCACATACGGCAGGTCCGACGCGAACATGATACGCGCCGCTGGCTCGCAGTCGATGATGAGCCTGTCCTCCGTCAGCTCAACCTGCAGGATTTTGGGTCCCCGGCTGGCGTAGAACCGCCCGCCGTCCAGCGCGGCGAGTATGCCCTCGCGGGTCAGCGAGTCCGCCTGTACCTGGATGAACGCGGAGCGATCCTCGCCGTTGTAGAAGTGGGTGTCGTCCGCCGCCGTCCAGCGTAGGATATGCCCCTGCGCCGCCGCCACGTCGAGTATGCCGGACGCGTCGGCGCGTCCCGCGTTCCATGGGAAGGATGACACGGCGTTGTAGACCTCGGCGGCGGCCAGCCCGCGCAGCGAGCCGACGGCCTCCGGCGTGTTAAGTGACCAGAGCGGATGCGCGAGGATCGCGCGGCCTCCCTCCTCGTTGATGAGGTCGACGCCCGTCTGCGCGGACTGGCGCGGCTTGACGCGGTCCATCAGGCCCGCGCCCATCCCGACGCCCACTATATGTATAACCTGGCCCGGCAGGTTATAATCAATCTCCACACCCGGCAGGCACAGCATGCTCCCATGCCAGCGCTCCGTTGATGGCTTCCAGTGGTCGGTGATGGCTATGAAGTCATAACCGCCGCGCTGGTATAGGTCCATCGCCTCGTCGGGCGTACGCTGACCGTCGGATACTGTTGTATGCATGTGAAGGTTACCCTTGTAGAACGGCTTGGATGGGTCGAATAATCGCACAAAAGCATCCTCTCATCGCATGGGGGGTGTATAATAATCGTTATGATAACGGTCAGGCCGCCAAACCTTCATGGCCAGTCTATCACTTAACGGGCGGTCAGTCAAGGCTAACCCATCGTCGCCGGTATCCTCACACCATCGACGCTAAGCCGAAGAGTATCACGCACGCCAGGTTTGCCGCCATCCGGCAGAATTCTCTCTCATCGTCCTCCAGGTCGTCGAAGGGGCGGACCTCCTCGTCGGTATAGTCGGCGATGTCGCCGTAGTTGCGGGCGGGCGCGCGCCGCCACTCGAACAGGCGTTTATCGGGCGCGGGCAGCCTCGCGCCGTCCAATCGCAGGTACGCCAGCCACGCCAGCGCGAAAAACAGCGCGGCAAGCGCGATGAACGCCCACTGGCGCGTGTTTGCCGCGCCGGAGCTGGCGAAGTGGTCCCACAGCAGCGCGGCGGTCAGGCCCAGCGCGGCGCGGGTGAGCGCCATGTACGCGGTCGGGCGGATTAACCGCCTTTTGAGGTATGTTCGCGGATTTATCATGGAGGTTTCATTCCTTGTTGGAGGTTTTAGTAGTTAGGGGTTCCTCTGTTCCTGTCGAGGGGTTGACACCGCCGCCTCCGCCCCTGCGGGGGCGACATCGCCGCAACGACAGAGGGGGCCTTCCCGCCAAACCCATTCTATTATAGTATGCTTCCTTACCCCCGCGCAAGCCCGCCGCGAGGCAATCCCCCCCCGCCCTAAAATGAACGCGCTCCGAAATGATAATGCAGATTCTATAAAGCTCATAATTAAAAAACTTGACAAAGTGCATCGCCGTATGTACAATATAGCAAGATGGAGAATGGGCGCGATACGCCGCGACCGTGCCGCTCCCGGATTTTTTAATCATCAAGGAGGATGCCGCATGAAGAAGATCCTGTCACTGGCGTTGACCGTTTGCTTGCTGTTGGGCCTTGGCCTTACCGCCGCGGGCGCCGATGAGCTGACCGAGTTCCACACCTACGCGCTGATATCAGCCGAGGTGGAGAACTTCAACGTCCACTACTCGCAGGGCGCCCGCGACTCCAACGTCATGACCAACCTGATCGACCCGCTGCTCACCAACGACCCCAAGGGCGCGTTGGTGCCCTGCGCGGCGAAGGAATGGTACTCCGAGGACGACGGCCAGACATGGACGTTCATCCTTAACGATGGCATGACCTGGGTAGATAAGGACGGCGCCTACAAGGCCGACGTCGTCGCCAACGACTGGCTCACGGGCCTTGAATGGGTGCTCAACTTCGCCAAGAACGACGCCGCCAACACCTCGATGCCCATCGAGATGCTAAAGGGAGCGGGCGAGTACTACGAATATACCAAAGCGCTGGCCGAGAGCGAGGGCGTTGAAGCCGCCAAAGCGCTGGGCCTGGAGAAGTTCCTTGAGACCGTCGGCATATCCTCGCCGGACGAGAAGACCATCGTCTTCACGTGTGTGGATAAGCTCCCCTACTTCCCGACAGTGACCACGTACAACGGCTTCTATCCCGTCTCCGCCGGGCTGCTCGAGGAGATCGGCGTGGACGGCTACAAGGCCGTGTCCTGGGATAACCTGTGGTACTCCGGGCTTTACACCATCACCTCCTACGTCCACGAGAACGAGAAGATCCTCACCGCCAACCCCGCGTATTACAACGCGGCGAACGTCAAGCGTTTCGATAACGTTGTGATCAAGATGGTCGAGTCCCCGGACGTGGCGTTCACGCTCTTCCAGACCGGCGAGCTGGACCATGTCTCGCTGCCTCAGTCCACGCTCAACACCATCTACAACAGTGAATCCCATGAGTTCCACGACTACCTCACCGAGATGCGCCCCACCAAGTTCTCCTACCAGTACCACCTGGTATACGACAAGAAGCTGGAGAACGGCGAGCCGGACGTCAACTGGAACACGGCGGTAGCCAACGAAGCCTTCAGGCTTAGCTGGTACTACGGGATGGATAACACCCCGGTGCTAGCGCGGAACAACGCGATCAACCCACTGTCCTGCATCAACTACGGCTACACCGCCAACAACGTCGCGGTAACATCGGGCGGCGTGGACTATACGCAGCTGGTGCGCGACGAGCTGGGCCTGCAGTACACCGATACCTATAACCGTTATGACCCAGAGAAGGGCGCGGCATACAAGGCGCAGGCCATTGAGGAACTGACCGCCAAGGGCGTCACCTTCCCGGTGGAGATCGACTACTACATCCTGGGCAGCAACCAGACCGCCAAGGATACCGCCGACACGCTCTCGCAGGTTTTCAGCGACTGCCTGGGCGACGACTACGTCAAGCTCAACATCAAGACATACGTCTCCAACATGTCAACGGAGGTCCGCAACCCGCAGCTGGCGTCCATCTACATCAACGGCTGGGGCGCGGACTTCGGCGATCCGGTAAACTTCGTCGGGCAGGAGACATACGGCGAGGACAACGCGTATTACTCCATAACGTATTCCAAGATCAACAACGCGACCGACGAGGAGCTCATCGCCACGTACAAGGAGTTCACCAAGCTGGTGGACGACGCCCGCGCCATCTCCGACGACCTGGACGCGCGTTACGCGGCGTTCGCGAAGGCCGAGGCCTACATGATCGAGCACGCGCTGGTGATCCCGCTGTATTACATGGTGGAGTGGCAGATCACATCGGTCAACGACTACTCCAAGGTGTACAGCGCGTACGGCATCCAGAACTACCGCTACATGAACTGGGAGACCAACTCCGACCTGTATACCACGGAGGACTACGCGGGATTCGCCGCCGCGCAGTAACCGCTGGCCAGGGTTCAGTGTAGTATAGTCCGCAGGGATTCGCCATGAGTCCCTGCGGATTCCATAAGGTTCCTTAGGAAGGTTGGTGGGGATATGCTGAAATATACGCTCAAGAGGCTGCTGCAGTCCGTCTTTACGGTCTTGCTTATAGTCACCATTGTCTTTTTGCTGCTGCGCCTCATGCCCACCGACTACTATTTCACGGAGGATGAGCTGATCAAGCTCACCGACCAGCAGAAGCTCGACAGGCTGCAGGCGGCCGGGCTGCTGGATCATCCCTTCACCCAGCTTGGACGGTTTTATAGGCAATTATTTACTAAATTAGACCTGGGCACAAGCCGCCGCGTGCAGGTGAACAAACCCGTCGTCGACCTCATCGCCAGCAAGTTCTCCATCTCTATGCGGCTGGGGCTTACCGCGCTGGGGATATCGCTGTTCATCGGCGTAGCGCTGGGCGTGTCGCAAGCGCGGTTCAAGAACGGCGCGCTCGACCACATCGGGACCGCTTATACCATCTTCGTCAACGCCGTGCCGCATCTGGTCTCATATTCCCTCGTGCTGACGTTCGGGGCGCGGATGCTCGGCCTGCCTTCATTATATACCATGCGCAAGCCTGGCCCATCCTCCATACTGCCCATAGTCTGCCTGGCCATGGGTTCCATCGCGGGCTACATGCTCTGGACGCGGCGGTACATGGTGGATGAACTGAACAAGGAATACATCCGCCTGGCGAAGCTGAAGGGGCTTTCGACAGGAAGCATCATGTTCCGGCACGTGCTCAAGAACGCGTTCGTGCCGCTCGCGCAGTACCTGCCCTATTCCATACTGCTGACGGTGGGCGGTTCGCTCCTGGTCGAGCGGTTCTTCTCGGTGCCGGGCATGGGCCCGCTGCTCACCGACGCGATATCCCGGTATGACACGAACCTCGTCCAGGCCATAGTGATGCTCTACGCGTCGCTGGGCATCGCCGGGGTGTTCCTTGGAGACATATTGATGACGCTCATCGACCCGCGCATACACCTGGGCGGCAAGGAGGCGGCGCGCTGATGATTGGCATAAAGGCGCGGACGGGTTTATCCGAGAAACAGTTGTTCGACTTCGCCGTGTTCCGCTTCCAGGACGCGGAGCGCGCGGGCTATTCAGAATATTCCTACTGGAAAAGCGTCTGGCGCAACTTCGTCAAGAAGAAGAGCGCGGTGGTGATGCTGGGCGTGTTCTTCGCGCTGTTCATATTTACGTTTATAGCGGCGGTTATTGGCAAATATGACGTGCGCAGCCTGCGGATCGTCGATTCGCTGATGTTCACGCGCCCGGGCCGGGAGTTCTGGTTCGGCACTGATAACCTGGGACGCGACTACTGGGCGCAGGTCTGGCACGCCACGCGCACATCCATCATACTGGCCGTTTCGGTATCGGCGGGTCAGATACTCCTGGGTGTTGTCATCGGGATGGTGTGGGGTTATGTGCGGAGTCTCGACCGATTCTTCACGGAGCTATATAACCTGATCGACAACATCCCGACCATCATATACATGACGCTGATCGCGCTGATGATCGGCAAGAGCTACACCATCATGGCGTGCGCGATCATCGGGTTCGGGTGGCTGGCGACAGCCCGGAACGTGCGCAACCTGGTATTCATATACCGCGACCGCGAGTATAACCTCGCCTCTCGATGCCTGGGAACCAGCCTTTGGCGCATATTGACCAAAAATATACTGCCGTACCTGATAAGCGTGATCATACTGCGCCTCGCTCTGGCCATACCCGGGACCATCGCGTATGAAACGACGCTCGCCTACCTGGGCCTGATGGACATATCCACGCCCTCGCTGGGGATTCTCCTGCGCAACGCGCGAAGCTACTTCCTTGATTACCCATACCTGCTGGTCATACCCGCCTCCATTGTGTCCGTTATCACGGTAACATTCTATCTGGTGGGCAACGCGTTCTCCGACGCGTGCGACCCGCGCAACCATGTGTAAGGAGGCGGCGATATGAGCGGTGAAGCGGCGGCGGCGCGTTTTGACGAGGGCGGGATCGACGGACGCGCGGGATTGGCGGCGGGCCAGCCCATACTATCGGCGCGCGACGTGGACGTGGAGTTCACGCTGCGCGGCCAGCGGCTAAAGGCCATCCGCCGATGTTCGCTGGACCTGTACGACGGCGAGACGCTGGCGATCGTGGGCGAATCCGGTTCCGGTAAATCCGTTTTCGCCAAATGTTTCCTTGGGATGCTTGATAAAAACGGCGCGGTCACTGGCGGAACGATCATGTATAGCGGGCGAGATTTAGCAAAATATACCACAGAGCGGGAATGGCGCGCGATACGTGGCAAGCGCATCGCGATGGTGACGCAGGACCCGATGACCAGCCTGAACCCGCTCAAGAAGATCGGCGAGCAGATTCGCGAGGCCATAGAGCTTCACCAGGACATCCACGGCGCGAAGGCGAAACGGGAAGCCGCGCGGATGCTGGAGACGGTGGGCATCCCCGATCCGGAACGGCGTTACAACCAATACCCGCACGAGTTCTCGGGCGGGATGCGCCAGCGCGTCGTGATAGCCATCGCGATGGCGTGCAAACCACAGATCCTCATCTGCGACGAGCCGACTACCGCGCTGGACGTGACCATACAGGCGCAGATCCTCCAGCTCATCAGCTCACTGCGCAAGGACCACGGCATGACCATCATCTACATCACGCATGACCTGGGCGTGGTCGCGAAGGTGGCGGACCGGGTCGCGGTCATGTACGCGGGGCAGGTCGTCGAGGTCGGCATGATCGGTGAGGTGTTCTTCAGCGCGAACCACCCGTACACGTGGGCGCTGCTCAGCGCCCTGCCGCAGCTGGGCGTGAGGGGAGAGAGCCTTCCCGCGATAGACGGCACGCCGCCCAACCTGTTCAACAGAATCGTCGGCGACTCGTTCGCGCCGCGCAACCGCAAGGCGCTGAACATCGACTTCATCGAGGAGCCGCCGATGTTCCGCGTCTCGCCCACACACCAGGCCAAGACGTGGCTGCTCGACCCGCGCGCGCCCAAACTGGACCGCCCCGAGTCCATCCGACACCTGCAGGCCAGCGTTGCGCAGCCGGCGTGGACGCCCCCAGTACCTGACGCGGCGCCGCGCGAGCCGCTGGTCGAGGTCAGGAACATGCAGGTCGCGTTCGGCGGGGGCAGGAAGCGTTTCGTCGCCGTCCATGACGTCAGCTTTACTATATATCGAGGCGAGACGTTCTCGCTGGTGGGCGAGTCAGGCTCCGGCAAGACGACGATCGGGCGGGCGATCCTGCGCGTGAACCCGCTGTCTTCCGGCGAGGTGCTGTATAAAAACCGCCGGATCAGCGGCAATATAGACAAATCGCTGGATCTGGAGGTCATCCGCGGCATGCAGATGATTTTCCAGGACCCGATGGCGTCGCTTAACGAGCGAGCGAAGGTGGATTACATCATCTCGGAAGGATTGCTCAACCATCGGTTGTACAGCGACGAGGCGGACCGTGAGGCGAAGGTGCGCAGGGCGCTGGATGAGGTGGGCTTGCTGCCGGAGTTTTCCAGCAGGTTCCCGCATGAATTTTCCGGCGGGCAGCGGCAGCGCATCGGCGTCGCGCGGGCGCTGGTCATGGAACCGGAGTTCATCGTCGCGGATGAGCCGATCTCCGCGCTGGACGTATCCATCCGGGCGCAGGTGCTCAACCTCCTAAACGACCTCAAGCGCAGCCATAACCTGACATACCTGTTCATCACGCACGACCTGTCGGTCGTCCGCTTCATCTCCGACCGCATCGCGGTCATCCACAAGGGCCGGATCGTGGAGCTGGCCGATACGGAGGAACTGTTCCGCCGCCCGCTGCACCCGTACACCCGCGCGTTATTCTCCGCCGCGCCATCGCCCAACCCAAACATCGAGCGCGGCAAGCAACTATTGGTATATGATCCCGCAATGCATGACTACACAACGGATAAACCCGTCTGGCGCGAGATCGCGCCGGGGCATTTCGTGTATGGGAACCAGCGGGAACTGGATAGGTATGGGCGGGAGGCAGGGTAACAGTGATACCCTGCCTCCACCCGCGTTCGGCAATCTTGCCCACGCCAAACCAATTGGCCGTGTTAACCCCAGGTCAATCCGACGACGCCATGAGGATCCCGTCAATCCACGCGAACGCCTCTGGCGCGTCGTAATCGCCCATGTGCGGCGTATTGTATGCCAGCGCGTAGTTGACATCCTTGATCGACGCGTCAGACGCCAGCTTGTAGTACAGGCTGACCGATATGTTGAACGACGTGTCGCGGTCGCGCCCGCCATGCCTCACATACCAGTATGGCGCGGCGTCGGCGGCGGTGTTGATGTACTCCATCGGGTTGATCAGCCTGAGCTGTTCCGCCAAGCCATCGCGCAGCGCGGCTTCCCATGCCGCGCCGTCGCCGAAAACTTCCAGCGAGAACGCGGACGCCTCCACCAACTCTGACCCGAACAGGCTCTGCTCGCCGCCAGGATTGTCGAAAGCGGGCGCGTTCTTCAGCGCGGTCTGGGACGCGACATACGCCTTGTACGCCCCAAAGTCCGCGATTGCGGCCTTGCCGCCATCAATCGTCACGCCGCGCCCCGCCCATACCGCGGGATCGACAGCCGCGCCTTCAGTTATGGCTTTATCAATACCTGCTTCCAGCCAGCGGATTATGACCGACTCCATGTTGCCGGCGGTCAGCGCCTCGCCGTCCTCCAGCGTCAGGCCTAGCCCCTCAAGGTAATCGGGATAGGCGGCGGCCAGCGTGTTTGACGCCAGCTTCGCGCTTTCGTCAAGCTCATCCCAGGTTTTGTTGTCGCCCGCCGGCGCGAACGGCATGCCGCCCGAGGTGGTGTAAGCGCCATCCTTGCGCGTGCCGCCATACAACCATTCGTAGGCCATGTCCGCATGCCCAAGGTCCGTTATCGGGCAGTAGCCGGTAAGGGCGAATATGTCGTCGCGGATAGTCGAGACGCCATCCACGACGCCAGCCGCGCCGATCTCCTCCAGGTAAGGATAATAGTCGGCGCTGTTGCCGGACGCGCCAAGGATCGTCACGAGGCCACCGCCGCCGCTCGTGCCGTCCGCGATGACGCGCTCCGCGTCGCCGGGCATGGCCGCGTCGTTGTAGCGCAGCCAGCGCGCCGCCGCTTTCGCGTCAACGACGACCGCCGGAGCCTTCCCAACCAGCAGCCCGTCGGTTGAGGTCAGACCACGCCCGCGCGCGCCCAGGTTCACTACGATGAAGCCGCGGGCCAGCGCCTCGCCTATGTTTGCCGCGCCCGCGCCAATCTGCCCAGCTTGCGCCCTATCGAATACCTCGCCGTCACGCAGCAAAGGCGAGTTCGCCGTGCTGAACCAGCCCGCGTTGCCCGTTACCAGGTATATCGGCGCGCTCTGGCTGCCTTGCGAAGCCTTCGGGATATAGATAGACAGGCTCTGGTAGGCGTAGGGGTTCGTTGGCGGCGGGCCGAACATGCCCGGCTCCAGCTTCATCTCGATAGGCTTGCCGACGTAAGGCACCGCTTCATAGGCCAGTACCTCGACAGGCGTTCCGTCTATGGTGACGGTGATCACCGCGGACTCACGCGCCGGATCGAACGCCAGCGGATCGTCAGCCGCGATTGCGGGAAGGGCGGCCATGCCCAGCAACATTGACAGGCACAGCAGGGCAGCCAAGGGTTTTCGCATTAGGAGGCCTCCTTGCTTCTATGTTGGCTGTTATCCGAACAGCAGGTCGGACAGGATTGTCAGCGGAAACACAAGTATGAACGCCGGAAGGAAACTTACCGTCCTGAACCGCTTGATATCCAGGATGGTCAGCCCTATGGCGAGGTCGACCATGCCGCCGACCGCGTTGAAGTTCATGATCTGGCGCGGCGAGATGAACGGGTAAACCCATCGCGCCGCGAGGAACAGCGCCATATAGACGCCAAACTGCGGGACGGCGATGGCCGCGACAGGCTTGCCCAGCGAAGCCGCGAACACCAGCGCGGTGAAGAAGTCAAGCGCGGCCTTGGCGATTAGTATTGATGGATCGCCCTCGAAGCCCTCCTTCAGGATACCGAACACGCCCGTGCCGCTGGCGACGAACAGCGTTACCAGCGCACGCAACCGCGCCGTCCAATCGGGATCAGCGCCAACGGATGAACCATTGACGCGACTGGCCAGCGCGTCGACCGCCTTCCTTACAAGACCGTCAAGGCCGGCCGTCTCGCCGGCGATTACCCCCAGTATTACCGAGAGGAGGACCGCCGGTAGCTGTGCAGCTTGACGATGTTCACGACCGCTATCGCGATCGCGCACACGCCCATGAGGTTTGTCAGCAGGAGCTTGCTCTCCCCAGTGATACGCGCTCCCAGCGCGGCGCCAACGAACGCGCCCGCGGCTAACGCTCCGGAGTTTACGATGGCCCCGATCGGCATCACGCGCCTTCTTTCGTTATAGCCGCGCAACTTGATTGCGCGGCTTAAGCGATCCTTCCCGCGGCGTCTTCCTGGGCGCAGGCGTCGTCGATCCACGCGAACATCTCATCCAGGTCATAGTCGCCCGCGCGCGGCACAGCCCACGGCGCGTGGTAGTCGACCGCGCAGCCGCGCTCCGTGAGCTTCAGCGCAAGCATGGCCGATATCGCCAGCGATGTGTCGCGGTCGGCCTCGCCGTGGCGGACGCGCCAGTATTTGGCGAGCGTCACGCCCTCCTTGACGATTCCCTCCATGGGGTTCATCAGCCTGACGACCGATGGGTCTCGCCTCTCGCCCCTCGCCTTACTGCGCGTATACGAAAAAAGCGTGAAGTGCCGCCCTCTGGCCGCGTCGTCGCCGAATAGGTTGTTCTCCGGGCTCTCGAGTGACAGTCCGTCGAAGGCGGGCGCTGTCTTCATGCGGGTGATAGATCGGGCGTACGCCGCGAAGTCGACGCCGGTCACGCGCCCGCCGTCGATGGCAAGCCAGTCCGCTCCGGGGATGTCGGCGTTACGGTCTATGGCGCGTTGGGCGGACTCAACGATAACCGACTTGATGTATTCCTTGAACGGCCCGTCGCCGTCCATATCCAGCGTTAACGGATCGCCGTTACGCGCAAGCCGCAAGCCATTGACGTACGCGGGGAACAGCCTCGCCAGATCGAGCGACAAAGCGATCCGCTCGAATGACATGACGCCGTCCTCCGGGGTGAAGGTTGGCCGCCCGCCTTCGCCCATCCTGATGTTCATCCGGTGGTAGTCGTTCACGCCGAGGAACTGCCACTCGTAGGCGGCGTCGGCGTTCTCAAGGTTGATGATCGGGCAGTAGCATGACGCGGCGAACACATCGTCGCGCTCGCGGGCAGCGCCGATCTCTTCCAGGTATGTGTCGTACGCGGGATCGTTGCCCGTCGCGCCCATCAGCGCGGACAGCGCCCCGCCCGCGCTCGTGCCGTTCGTGACGATCCTTTCGACATTGCCCGGAATGTCTTGCGCGAAACGCCGCAGGTAACGCGCGGCCGCTTTGTAGTCCGTTACGCAAGCCGGGGCCTTCCCGCGCGGCTGGCTCCTGCCGCGTATGGCCGGACAGACGGCGACATAACCGCGCCGCAACGCGCGGAACACTGGGTTTGGCAGCGGCGGCCCGAAGCGGTTCAGTCCCGGCTCGGTCTTCGGGCCGGGCATGTACCCGCCAACCGTATTGGGCATGAATATGGGCGCGGACCGGCGCGTGTAACCATTGACCGCGCCGCCGCCGCGGTAAGCCGCCGGAGCGAATATGTTCATCGACTGGAACTCGGGGTTAACCGGATTATCTACGTAGACCAGATCCATATAGCACAGGCACTCGACCGATTCCCCGCCGACATTGTAGGTTTTTATCGTATAACCATCCTTGTCAAAACGCATGCCCGTCAGCCCTCCCGCGCCGCTGTCTTTACGATTTCTTCCTTGCGCTGGTTGTTCATCACGCTGCGCCGCCGCATCTGGAACATATCGAAGCCCAGCGCGCAAAGCATGATCACGCCCTTGGCGATGTACTGGTAATACGGGTTCCAGCCCGCCAGCTGCATGCCGTTTGATATGAGCGCGACGAGCAGTATCCCAGCGACGCAGTTGCTGATCTTGCCCTCGCCGCCGCGAATCGACACGCCGCCCAGCAGTATGCCAGTGAGTATGTTTATCTCCACGCCAGCCGCCGTGTTCGCGGCCGCCGCTCCTGTGCGGCCTATGAGTATCACCGCCGCGACGCCCAGGAAGAACCCCACCAGGATGCCGATGATGTATTTCATCCTGCGCGTGTTGATCCCGGCGAGACGGGCCGCCGTCAGGTTGCCGCCCATGGAGAACACATGCCTGCCGAAGTAAGTGTGGCTTAGCGTAAAGCTCATGGCCGCGACGAACACCGCCATGATGAGCGTGGCGTACGTGAGGCTGGGATGGCCCAGCGCGCCCTGCGCGATGTTCTTGAACGCGGCCGGGAGGTTTGATATCGTCTTAGAGTTCGTTATCACGTACGCGCAGCCCTGAAAGAGCGTCGCCTCACCGATCGTGACGAATATGCGCGGTATCGCCAACAGCTCCGTAAGGAACGTTGTGAGCGTTGCGGCAGCGACGCTCAGCAGCACGGTCAGCGCGACGACGACCGGGACCGGAATGGCGGTGCGAGTGAGCATCATGGCGCACAGCACGCCGCATATGCTCATGTGGTATCCCACCGACATGTCAAGGTCCCCGCCGATCATGATCAGCGCGACGCCGCACATGGCGATGATGGTATAAGCGTTCTGGTTGAGTATGTTCAGTATGTTGGTGAGGGTGAAGAAGTTGGCGGTGGTCGCGCTGAATATCGCGCCAGCCGTTACCAGCAGGACGAGCGCCAGGTTCTTCTGGCAGAAGTCAATGGTTCTTTTCATATAAACATCACCCCTTCCGACAGTCAGGCGGTATAGCCCGAGGCCAGCTCCAGCGCGCGCTGCTGGCTGAACTCGCCGCGCGTCAGCTCGCCGGTCACGCGCCCCTCGTACATCACGGCGACGCGATCCGACATGCCCAGCAGCTCCTCCATGTCGGAGGTGATCATGATGATCGCGCTGCCGGATTCCGCTAAGCCGTTCATCAGGCTGTAGATCTCCTGCTTCGAGCCTACGTCGATGCCGCGCGTTGGCTCGTCGAATATCAGTATGTCGGCTTCGGCGGCCAGCGTCCTCGCGACGACCACCTTCTGCTGGTTGCCGCCGGAGAGGTTCCGCGCGGCCTGGCGCGTGGACGGCGTCTTTATCCTGAGCGCGTCCACATACCTGTCGGTCAGAGCCTCCGCCTTCTTTTGACTGACTATGCCAAAGCGCGACAGCCGCTTGAAGCTCATGCTGGGGATGTTCCAGTCGATGGCGAAATCCATGAACAGCCCCTCGCGCTTGCGGTCCTCGGGTATCAGCCCGACGCCCTCGGCCAGCGCGTCCGCCACGGATCCGAACCGCCTCACGCGGCCATTTACGCGCAGCTCGCCCGATGCTGGCCTCACATCGCCGCACACCATCTTGGCGAACTCCGCGCGCCCCGCGCCGACGAGCCCCGCCAAGCCCAGCACCTCGCCGCGCCGGACGGTCAGGTTAATGTTGAAGTCGCCGTTCCCGGTGAGGCCCACCGCCTCAAGCGCGGCCTCGCCAACCCGCGCGGCCCGCCGCGGGAACGTCTCGCTCAACTCGCGTCCCACCATGTGGCGGATGAGGCCGCGCCTTGATAATCCCTCTGTCCGCTCGGTTGCGATATACTGGCCGTCGCGCAGTATCGACACGCGGCCGCACAGTTCGAACACCTCGTCTATCCTGTGGCTGATATAGATGACGGCCACGCCCCTGTCACGCATTTGCCGGACGACGCGGAACATGTTCTCCACCTCGGCCACGGCTATGGCCGCCGAAGGCTCATCCATTATGAGGACCTTGCAGTTATCGACGAGGGCCTTGCCTATCTCCACCAGCTGCTGCTGGGACGCGGACAGCTCGAAGACCAGCGTCTCAGGCTTGACATTAGATCCCAGCTCGCGCAAGACCTCGGCGGCGCGGCGGTTCATCTCCCCGAAATCGGGGCGGACCCGGCTGTTCCCGACCCGCTTGCCAATAAACAGGTTCTCCGCCACGGACAGCGACGGCGCAAGGTTCAGCTCCTGGTAGATGACGCTGATGCCAGCCCGCTTCGCGTCCAGCGGCGTCATGCCACGGAACGCCTTTCCTCCGACGATCACCTCGCCGTCGTCGGCGGATTCCGCGCCCGCGATGATCTTCACCAGCGTGGACTTGCCCGCGCCGTTCTCGCCCATCAGCGCGTGGATCTCGCCCCGCTCGAACGACATGGACACATCGTCCAGCGCGGTCACGCCTGGATAGCGCTTGGTGATGTTCGCGACCTCCAGTATGGGCATACGCTTACCCCCTCGCGGGAAAGGGGACCCGCCCGATGGAGCCCCCCTGCCAGTCGTCCGCGTATCAGTTGAACTTGCTGGAATAGTACTCCGTGTAGTTCTCCGGCCCGACGACGGCGCATTCCTCGTGGTACACCTTATCCCGCAGCTTGTCGGCCCAATCGCCGGTAACGATGCTGTATACAGTGAACGGCGTGCCCGCGCCCAGCTTGATAGCGCGGCGGATCAGTGAGCCGTTCCCGGTCGAGCGGCCTATCGCGTCCAGCACCACGTCGATGGAATCAACGCAGATGATCGCGAAGCCGTCCTTATCGGCTGCCTGCTTCATCGCGACCTCGTCCGCGCCCAGCGCCATGCCGCTGCCGTAGCACAGGAACAGTTTCGCGTTGGGATGCTCAAGGAACGCCTGTTCGGTGTACCTCATCGCGATCTCCTGGCTCTGGTCAGAGCCAAGGTCATACTCGTAGACAGTGACCTTCTTGTTGATATCCATGAGCGCGCGCATGCCCTCAACGCGCGTGATTGTCCCGGCCTCGGACGTTGAGACGAGCAGTACCACGTCGATCGAGCTGTCAGGCGCGTCCGGGTACTTTTCGTCGATCCAGTCGGAGGCGGTCTGGGCACCGAACAGGCCGGACTCGCGCTGATCGACCGTGACGCACACATCGTACGCGTCAGCGTCCCGCATGACGTTCGCGATTACGACGACATACAACCCAGCCTGCCGAGCCTTTATCAGCGCGTCGGTCGCGGCGGACTCGTCCACCAGGAACACGATCAGGATATCCGTACCCATCGTGATGAAGTTCTCGATGTTCTCCACCTGCGTGGCTGGGTTCGCGTCCGCGCTCAGGGCGGTATACTTCGCGCCCCGGCTGGTAAAGAAGCCCTCGAACTCATCCGACATCGCGCTGAAGAACTCGACGGTCAACGTAATGCGGCTGAACCCGACCTTCTTGCCGCTGACATCATAGCCAAGATGTCCGATAACCTGCCCTGCGGCGGCAGCGGCGGGTTCCGAGGCGAGGGCTGCTCGCGGCGCGGCGCATACGAGCAGCGCCAGCGTGAGCGTTAGGGCGACCGAAACGATTCGCTTCATGGTTAGCCTCCGTCCACATATTTTGTCCCAATTGGCCCCGCCCATATGACGGAACCGACGATCATCCGATAGTATTATTATAGCTAATCTACAATGGGATTGGAATTGCCGATTCCGCAATACAGTGGTTGCTAGCGGTGTGTGGTATTGCGGTTTCCGCAACGCCGGGGTATGATAAATACTGTCGGGCGAGGCGCGTTCCACATTGCGCGGATATAGTTAAATGAATATAGTTAAGTTGATATAACCGAGGAGGCGAGGCGCGTGACCATAGACCAGCTGCGGTACTTTGTCACCTGCGCGTCTATCCAGTCGTTCAGGCGGACAGCGTTCATCCTGTATGCCAGCCCGTCGACGATAACCCGGCAGATCGCCTCGCTTGAGGCGGAGCTGGGCGTGAGGCTGTTCATCCGCGACACGCACAGCGCGCGGATTACGGACGACGGCTGGATATTCTTCGGATACGCGATGCGCGCGCTAGAGACGCTGGACGGCTTCTATGACGAGATGGCGATAGCGGGCAAGCCGCCGCCCGACGACAAACCAAGCTTCCGCGTCGCGCGCTATACCTCCGACGGCATGTTCGGCAGGATCGTCCGCGCGATCGAGCAGGCGTACCCGTCGGAGAAGCCCGGCAAGCCATTCAAGTTCCACCATCCGCGCGTCGGCGGCATGGCGCGCGCCGTACTGGACGAGGCGTACCATGTGGGCGTTGATTCCCGCGCGATCCTGGAAAAGCTTGGCGACCGGGTGAGGACGCGGCTTTTTCACCGCAGCCCGTTTCGGATCATAGTCGGTTCCGACGCGCCGCTATACGGCAGGACCAGCGTCTCGACGGCGGAGATCGTGTCGCGGTTCGGCTCGTTTGGCGCGTTCATCCCAGAGGGCATGGACGGCGGCGGCGCGCGCGACCGCCCGATCACCTGCGCGGGCGACCTGCGCGACCTTGGCGAATACATGATTACCCGCATCCCCGACACGCTGCCCATGTTCGGCAAACACGGCTCGCCGGACGACATGATGCTGGTGCTGCCCAGGGAACTGGCGTTCAGCCACACGAAGGAGGTAACGTCCGTGAGCTTCGAGGACGAGTCCATCGCGACCGACTACATGCTTTTCTGGAAGGCTGGCGAGGATGATCCCGACCTAGTCCCGTTCCTGCGGCTGATGGAACGCCGCGCGCGCGGGCGGCGGGGGGAATACGCGTGAATCCGCCGCTTGGCTATGAATCACCCCTGCACTCAATCTGTACATTCCCATACTTAACAATCCTCTTCATGCCCGTAATGTCATGCGCGAGGAAGCCTTCTCCGCGCTCGCTGGCTTCGCGCGCGCCGATATAATCGCCAATCAGCGACGCGCTGGCCTCGAAAACGTGACGCCCGGGGAAAACCTTCCGGATATCCAGCCGACTTAGCCTTTGCATGGACGCTTTGAGCGCGGCCGGGGTATCGGAATAGTCAAGGTTCAACAAAACCAATCGCGGCACTAGCGTATCCCCGCCAAATAAGTAGCCGCGCGAAGGCTCGTACAGGCAGCATGAGCCGCGCGTGCGCCCCGGCGCGTGAACGAAGGACACCTGCCTGCCGCCCAAATCAACCGTTTCGCCGTCGTCGACATACCGGTAGCTCAGCGGCGTCGGCCGCCACATCCGTTTGGGCAGCGCCAGCCTTACGGGAAGCGGCTCCGCGCCCATCGCGTATCTTCGGAACGCGGCGTCGTTCTGGAAACGCCCGACCCGCTCGTCCGCTTGATGTACCAGGACCGATTCAAAATGGTGATTGCTGCCAAAATGGTCAATGCGCGCGCGTGTTCGCGACGACGATAGGACGCTTCGCGATCGACCGGGCGATGGCCGCCGTGTCGCGCAGGCCTACGCCCGTATCGACCAGCAGCGCCTTCTCCTTGCCCAGCAGCAGGTAACAGTTGCGCATGTCCTGTATCACATAGAGATCATCATATAACCTTTCAGCGCGGGCCCTCATACTCAACCTTCCCCCTAATGAAAGCGTCGCCGCCTGGGACAGCCTGCTCATATGAAACCGGTTCGATACCGTTTCGCCGGAAGAACCATCGCGTCAGCGGGCTGGACAGCGTCCGCGTTTCCCTTGCCCGCGCCTTGGCGACCTTCGCGCCGCTTACGCTTTGGTTGCCGGTCAAGCGCGTTTCCGGGGTGTCCAGCGACGGATGCGCGACGATGAACAGCTGCCTGCCGTCGTACCTCTTGGGATGTTTCATGAAGTCGGCGCCGGGCAGGTCGTAATAGTAAACATGGTTGATCAGATTGAAACGTTTCGAGAACTCGTCCGTCGCGTCGAGCAGTCCTGGCACGAACAGCTCCGGCAGCATGTGAGAGTCGATGTAGCGCGCGTTGAACCCGAGTGACGACAACTTCCAGTATTGCGCCTCGTACTCCGCGATGATCTCGCTGACCGTCGGCTTCGTCTTTAGGAACATCCTGGGATCCGGCAGGAAGTATCCGTCGGCGTCCGTCAACCGTTCGGAAGCGCGTGTTAGCGGCTTCCATTTTACTTTATCCCACTCCGCGTTCAGCGTGGCGTGCATCCCGAACGTGACGCCCCGCGCGTCCTTGCTCGCCGCCGCGAATTCCTCGATATACGCGCATGGCGCCATCAGCGAAACGTTTCTAACAAGCCCGGCCTTCATGACCCGCGCGATCGCCAGATTCGCGGAACGCGAGGAACCCGCGTCGTCGCACCGGGTGATAAGCTTGATCATACGGCTGCCGCCTCGATCTTCGACTCGAAGAAATCCAGGTAGCGCAGTATGTTCTCGTCCAGGAAGAAATGCTTCGTCGCGCCCATGTGGTATCCTTCCTCAAGGATGTCTATGACGACCTCGCCCTTGCCCTTCAGCTTTTTCGCGAACGTTTCGATATAATCGACGGTGATTACCGGGTCAAGCCTGCCCAATTGGAAGAAGATCGGCGGGATCGTCTCCTTGAGATAGAACGACGCGTCAAACGGCGCCGTGACGCCCTTCTTCGGCGATTTCCCCAGGTAACTCCTGAGCATATACCACAGCAGGACCTTCGAGAACGCCACATTTATGGAACCGAAACCCGACGACAGGTCGGTAACCGGGCACAGCGGCGCTAGCGCCTTGATCCTGTAGTCCGCGCCCTCCTGCCCATTATACAGGCGCAGCCCGGTGATCAGCGTCAGGCTGCCCCCGGCCGACGGGCCCATTATGAACAGGTTGCGCTTATCGATCAGGTATTCATCCGCGCGCTCGATCAGATACCGCGCGGCGGCGTAACAATCCTCCACACCCGCCGGAAACTTGTGTTTCGGCGCGAGGCGGTAGTTGACGGACGCGACGGCGTACCCCTTCTCCAGCCAGAAGAAGCCGGGGTACACGTCCCAATCCGCTTTATCCATATGGGTAAAGCCGCCGCCATGCAGAATGATCATCAGCGGGTATCGCTCCAACCGATGGTTGTTCGCGTTGGGATGGTAGACGTCCAGCTTCTGCTTGGGATGGCCGCCGTAGGAGACATCCAGCCACTTTTGCTTGATCCAATCCTTTTTGGGATATGGGATATCAGGCGCGAGGTCCATCCATTTCTCAGGGAAGCTCGCGTCCCTCATGCGCTGGCGCGGCTTAGGCATGTCGGCCTCCCTCTAAAGCCCGAAGCTGGGATTCGGCGGCTTCGCGGCTGATTTCGCCATGGTTGCAGTGGATCATTACCTGGACTTTCTTGTCGCGTATCTTATAGAAATGGAAGCCGATCAGCGACGCCAGCGCCCCGACCGCGGGAATCCATGTAAACATCGCCCAGATTCCATCTACGACCGACTGCGGCTGCGCCGCTCCCTCGCCTTCCACGAAGCCCAGGTTCGCGAGGACCGCCATCATCAGCACGGAGAGCAGCGCGGTGATCGTCTTGGCCGTGAGGGTTTGGAACGAGAACGCCACGGCCTCGTTGCGCTCGCCCGTGTGGTAATGGTGCCACTCGACCATGTCGCTGGTGAACGCGTACGCCAGCAGCGAGGATAACCCCAGGAAGACCCCGCGCGCCGCCAGCAATATCACCACGACCGTAAAATTCTGGTATCCCGCGAAAAACGAGACGATGCCCGTAAGCGCGAACCCCACAAGCGACAGGCGGAACAGATCGAACTTATCCAGGCGCTTGGATAAAAAAGGAATCAGCAGGGCGACCAGCAGCGCGGGAGTGAGCAATACCAACAGCAGCGCGGTTAGTATCCTCTCATCGCCGAACACGTGCCGCGCCGTGTACAGGCCAACGACCTGCGCGAAGTTCGTAGACATGCATATAAACAACGAACCGTAATATATAAGGAACTGCCGGTTGCGCCCGATCGCGCGGACCATCTCGCGGAAGGTCGGCTCCGTTTGCCTGTTGGTGAAGCGCTCGACTGCCACGCGCGGATACCAGACGATGGTCAGCATCGCGATCGCGGCTGATATCGCGACCGTGTTTTGCCATCCCAGCCGCGGCCTTAGCAGCGGGAACGCCGCCGAGCCCAACAGCAGGCCGAAGCCTGTCGCCAAACCCATGTAGGATGTCAGGTCCGTGCGCTCCTGCACGCTGTCTGTGGATACCAGGCGGATGCCGAAGATGGGGATATCCAGGAACGTAAACACGCCCTCATAAATAATGAACAATGCCGTCGGCAGGATCACCTTGAGGTAAAGCGGCATGCCGCTGTTCGGCAGGAACATCAGGAAACCCGCTATCGGCAACAGCAGGGTTGAGCCTTTCAGCCACGGCTTGTACTTGCCGCTTTTGAAGCGCGACCGCTCGATTATCAAGCCCGCGATAGGGTCGTTGACGAAATCCCACACCCGCGTAACCAACAGGATCAATGATACGATCGCGGCCGAAACGCCGATATCCGTCAGGTACGCTGAAAACACCCCGGTAACCGACGTGAAGATCGAAAGTCCGAACGCCGCGGCATACAGCGTCCTGCGCTCGATGGGCGTATACCAATAACCGCGCTGTTTACCATCCACAGTGGATACCTCCCGCCATCACCGCGTATTCGCCAATTGACGAGCGCGGTTTCTATGAAAATAGTACCATGTATTGGCAGGAATTGCAAGGAGAGATGTTACAGCCGCCAATTCCGGATTTATCTGGGCCGATACCGCCGGATGCTCGGCTTAACCCCGTTCGCTATGGCGCGTTTCCTCCTCCGCGCGGCCTCCTTGCGCCATTTGAGCGTCCGCGGCGGCGAGGGCGGCTTTGAAAGATGCCAAGTATAGTTGGTTGGTTTCGTCGAATCGTCCTGTGGGGCGACGGACGCCAAGTTCTCATGCTCCGTCGAGTAGACGGCAGCGCGGGTGACGACGGTGAATTCCATGCCGGGCTGGAACTCCACGCTGCTCCAGGTCACGAGCGTCCGGTTTCCTTCGGCGGTTGGCACACCGGCGGCTACCCCGTCGGGCGTGTTACTTGATACGTACTTCATGTTCGGGGGCAGCAGGTCGGAGACGGTCATCGTGACGGGCGGCTCGTCGAGCGGAATCGCGCCAATCCGGTCAATGTCGAAACTCGCCTGAGCCGACGTTTGTCGATTTTGTACCACTGCGTCGCTGGGTCGTGGCCGATACGCTGGTAGCCAACCGGATATTCATCGGCCATGACGGCGAGACTACCTACTTCCATTATTGTATTGATATTTCAAAATATTGCATATATTTTTAGTTATATATCTGGTTTAACATACTATCTATCGAAGCAATCATCATGGCGCAAAACAAACTGAAGATGAATCGTGATAAATAATGAGCGATTAACCTGCGCAACCCACATGACCCGAAGCCCCTGCTGCCGAGGAGCGGTTGAATTTATCGCGTGTCCGCAGGACTTGATTGGTTATAAAGACACAATCATGGCGTGTCTAATCAAGAGCACAGCCCGCGCCGTCGAAAGTCAAACATCGGAGTCCGACGACCCAAACGCGCGGTCTGGGTAATGGACGACAACGAAACGTATACCCGGATGTATTTTTATGGAACAATCCTGATGGGCATGCCGCCGGATAGGTCTTGGAACATGCCCTAACAAGCATCAATAATTATGGAATACCTAAATAATCATGAACTCTCGCGATATATAAACTTTTTAACACCGTTATCCAGGCCGTTCAACATCTCCGCTATATTATTTGGATATATCTCCATTGCGGTCGTTTCCTCAAGAGGAATCCAAGAGAAATTAAGATAGAATGACTGATTTTCGAGTGTCTCTTTGCTAATGAAAATTTTTTCAAGAAATATGCCATCAGTATTCGCTAATTTCACCTCATAATATAGGCAGATCTGATGACACGGCTTTTCACCCCATGGAAAAAACAATTCGGCGACCCATTTTAGATCGCAGACTTTGATATTTGCGCCAATTTCTTCATTAAACTCACGGATCAATGTCTCTTCATTTGTTTCCCCGAACTGCGGATGCCCCCCAGGAAGGGAATAACCCGTATAGTTCGGATCGTTTGATACGTGTTGGAGTAGAATTTTGCCGTCGTGAATCAAGATGCCAGCGATTCTATAGCTGAACACACCTTCCTCAGTTCTGAAAAGCAGATCACTCATATAATCCCCTCCTTTTGCTAATTGTACATCATATTTCCTAATAATGCAATTCCTAAAACGAGGTAATTCATGACAAATTATTTGAGTTTTTGGATAAAGTCAGCGCGGCGTTGGGGTCGTTCGAGATCGCGGCTGGCGCGGCGTCGGTGAAGTTAGCGAAGGAAGTTATATAATCGTTTGGTGAGTTGGAACAAAACCTTGGAGGCTCGGAGGTGGTGTTGGATGAATATGCTTCATCGATACAGAAGACCGGCAAAGAAGCATATATGAATATGGTAGTATCACAAAGCCGCTATCTCTCCACGGCGAACAAAGTGGGCGAATTGTTGCAAAACCCAGGTATGCAACAGGCAAAATCACTAGATATCATAGAAAAAGCGCTGCAGCGCACGGTAAGATAGTGACCGACGACGCAACAAACAAGGGTTGACTTTCATCCAACTTCAACCGATTGACCTCACGCCAATTCGTTTCGTCGGCTTCCCTTAACGTTATCATGCGAACCCACCTTTCGTAATAATTATACTTGGCTCGCGGGTTTACCGCAAGGGGATGAATGGGTAATAATTACAATGTTAACCAATATTGTTCAAGTGTTATTCTCTCTCTGGTTCCCATATCGCCTTCGTATACGTCACCGCATGATAATATGACGCGTTTACTGGCTTGGTTATCTTTTTCGCAAGTTATAAGCGCCTTGCCGAGCTTAAATGTATTGTCAGCGCTTTTTATTTGTAAGCAAAGGCGAAGCATAGCCTTGACATAACCGCGCTGCCGTTCGGAAGGGAGGATGCTGCAGCCACTATGGTTAAAATTATTGCCGTATCAATAATTTTAAAGGAGATCATTCCTAATATCCGTTGCTCACAGTTTTAAATAACACGCATTGCTCGAACTGCATACCTTCTGGGTTGTAGACTTATCCCCAAGTAAACCGTGCCATGCTAGCTATTCAATGATATTATAAAAGCGAAAAAGACTCATATTCTTCTCGGTTGGTCCTACCAGAGTAAGCTAACCCATACATCCACCATTCCGATATTATCAAAGATACGCAACTATTATATATAAAGATGCCGCTGAATGCAAGTGTTCAAACTCGCGCGGACGACAAGACGATATGCAACTTTCGCAAGGACAACGCGGCGGCGCTGAAGGCAGCGTAGCGGCAGTTCAGCGTGTGGTGTAATCGGCAGGGCTTGTATGGCAAGGAGCTAGTCGCCGTCGACTGCCCGACAATCAGAGCCACTACTCACCGCAAAAACATTCACGCGCAGAAGGGTACAGAGAAAGAGCTTGAGTTAAGTGAGAAGAAAATCAGCGAGTATATGAACGAGTTGGAGGCCAGCGGCATCGCCTAGGCAAACGACGCGAAACTTAATTTCGACGCTGTCCGCAAGACATTAAAGCGTCTGAATTTGGAGAAAGAAAAACTCGTGGAATAGTTTAACCAAATCGAGGCTAACGGAGGCGCGGAGATATCGACTGTTGACCCGGACGCGCACATTACGCGCTCAGGTAACGATGCCCGACCGCTTGGCGCTTGTTACAATGCGCGGGCCGTCGCGGACTTGAAACACAAGCTGATTGTGGATTTCGAGGTTTCGACTTGCCCAGACGACAGCGGCGCGTTGCATAAAATGAGCGAATCAGCAAAAGAAATAATGGACGTATCCAAGATCGCCGTAACCACCGACAAGGGCTATTACAACGGCAAAGATATTGCCGAATACGAACAGAGCGGCACGACTTGCTATGTTCCGAAAACCGCCGGTAATGCCCACGCTCCCGAAGAAAAATATAACCGCAAAAACTTTGCGTACGACGCTGAAACCGACGTCTATATTGCCCGGAAGGCCAGCGCCTGACGTTCAAGCGCATAAGCAAAAAGGGCGGCGGGTTGCCCGAAAGCAGACTCTACGAAAACCCCAAAGCCTGTAAATCCTGCACAAACCGCAAGAAACACGCAACCAACAAGCTCGGACGAAAGCTACGTCTCGAGGCGAACCAAGACGCGCTCGACGTTTGAACACTCGAATGAAGACGGATGCCAGGCGCGAAACGCCGCGTCAGCGTAAGAAAATCATCGAACATCCATTCGGAGCGACAAAGGCTGTGTGGAGGTTCAAGCAATATCTATGCCGTACAAAAGAACGGGTACTCGGTGAGCAGTCGCTGACGTTCTTGGCGCGCAATTTGCGGCGAATTATCAACATTTTTGTGGAAACCCAAGAAAATTTAGCGGCGGGGGACACAAATATCATATCCAAGGAAGCGCGCGTGTATAGAACTGTGCGTAATCAAGGTCTTTTCCGCGCTTAGTTCTAACTTCAATCGGTTTGCCAGAAAGGCGCGTATCTGTTCCTTGAACTGCTCACATTCCGCTTTTCAACCGTTGACGCCAATCAGAAAGTCGTCGGCATAGCGGGTATACATCAAGCGCTTGCCGCTCTGGAACTTCGCGGGGGAGAAGCTGGGAGCGCGGCTGTTTCCTATTCAACAAGATTTCCTGAATCTTCTCAGGAGTTTTTGCGATATGAAGAGAACGCATAGCATTGCTATCCATGCTGCGCATTTTTCCGTATTCTTCCGTTTAATGACGCGCACCGGCTTTGTCAAACGACAGCTTCAGCGTTTACATGAACTTATTCAGTTCGCGCAGGTGAATACTGGCAGCAGCGGTGACATAATTCAACCTTTCTGCGCACCGGTTAAGGCGTTATGATACTGACAGTCTTCCAAGTACCCTGCTCTCGGCATTTGTGATCTAATGGGGGCATCCGGATGACGCGGATTGGGAGCATAACAATGTCAGCATCAAGCGCGATATAGATTATGTGGACGGAGGCGATGAAGGCAGTCTCAAAAGCGGCGCATTAGAGCGTGATGTCCCTATACCGCTACCTTTGCCGCAAATCGCGCAAGGCAAGAATACCGGCACGCGATATGTGTTGCGTCAAGAAAAAGCGGACCAATACTTTCTCGAATGGATGAAGTGTATGATATCTTGCGGGTTCGCGCATCCCGTTGATCGTAAAAAAGGTAAAGCCGCTGACTTGCGCTTCGACTACGAGCGCGAGACAACAGCGTATTATATGCGGCACGACTCTATAACACGCCTAAAAGAGGGTGGTATTGATCCGATTATAATCATGCGTCTTGCCGGTCATATGGACTCCCGTACAAGCGCTAATGTTTATATTTGCATCAACTTTGGTTTGGCTAAAGAAACCATGAATAAGCTCTATAATGCTCCTGATAAAAAATAAGTCGCCAGATAGTTGCTAAAACCTGACGCGCAACGCTCATTATAACCTAAACCCCTTGAAACATCCAACAATTTCAAGGGGTTTCATGGTAGCGGCGATGTGATTCGAACACATGACACTCCGGGTATGAACCGAATGCTCTGGCCAGCTGAGCTACGCCGCCGAATTGGTTGCGGGGGAGGGATTTGAACCCTCGACCTCCGGGTTATGAGCCCGACGAGCTACCGGTCTGCTCTACCCCGCGATTACTTGTCCTTCAGCGCTTAATGATCATACCACCTCCGGCATGGTTTGTCAACCCTTTTTTTTGTCTTTTACCGGGCGTCCGTGAGCCGTCGGGCAGTGACACGATATAACGAACCATGGAGACATATGTCGAATAGGTAGGGAAGCGCGGCGGAAGAGCGGTTTCTCATAAAATGATAAGCGGGGGAAGACCAAAGATCCTCTCCCGCCGCAACCCTCCGCCATCATATACTATCTTCGTAACACCGAACCTCAATCACCCGCGCATGCGCCTCGCCACCCGTTCCCCTGATATTTACGCGGATAGCCCGGGCCGCTGTCTCATCGCAACGCACCACAACCCGCCGCTGGTAGCTTTCGCTAACCACCGCGACCTCCCGCCATCCGCCATCCGACAACGCCTCCACCGTGAAATCTGTCACAACACGCGGGTGTATCGGGATCATCGGGAACGTCATTGGCGGGTTGTTCATGTCTGTGTCAAAGGTGAGTAGGATCGTTCGGATCGCCTGCGGCTCAGGCCACGACAGCTCCAGCCAGGCCGGAAGCGTTTCCGACACCCACATGTTGTGATCAGGCGATACAACGCGTCCATACCCGTTGATAACCTGTCCCGGCGAGCAGTCTGCTATCGCGGCGCAAGGCGGCGCCAGACGGACCATCATGCCCCATCGCCCGTCCGTTTCGTAGCCGCCGCCGCGCCGGAAACCCTTGAACCAATCCAGCGGCGCCATGTCCATCGCCCTCCACGATACCCCAGCCGCCGGTTCAAGTATCATCCACAGGTACCGCTCACCAAACGCCCGGTTGACTGTGAAAGCCATCCAACCCTCAAAACCGCCTGTGACTGCTTGCGAATCGACCGCGATGTCCTCGGTTTGCCAGAATAATCCAGGATCGCGCTCTTTCCTAAACCGCGCCGTGACCCACGCGTCCGATCCTTCGTTCTTCAGATACAACCATACTTGGCCGATATGCTCATCTCCGCCGCGCGGCAGCATTGCGCAGCGCTCGACGTCGAGCGGCTTCCACTCGCCGGGCACGCCCTGGGTGTCCGAGTATGGCTCACTAACCAGTGCCGACGACGCCCGGACCGTCGCCGACAATGCTAGGTCGCGCGGATCCTCGTTCTTGACGCCGGGGATGTACTGGTCACCGCGCAGTAGCGCTTGGCGCAGTTCGTCCAGGTGGCGCTCGCACACCCCGCGCGGCGTCGTCCCGCGCTGGTTCGCGATAGCCGCCGCCGTGCCCGCAGCTTGCGCCGCGACTGCGATCGTGTTCTGGACCCGCGCCGTTCCCAGCGCTACATGTGTCACCGAGATATTGCGCCCCGCCATCAGCATGTTCTTAATGTTCTTTGAATATAAGCACCGGTACGGCAGGCTTACCATCGGGATATGCATATTCGCGTGGAATGGACCCTCCTTGCCCGAGAACACGCCCAGCGGGTGGTGCACGTCGATCGTCCAACCTGTGTGCCCGATCGTGTCCGGGAATGTCCTGCCCTCGACGCAGTCGCGCTCGTTCAGCACGTAGTCGCCGACGAACCGCCGGTTCTCACGCTTCGCGTCGTAGAACGGGATCGACATTATGTCGTACTTCGCCGCGAGCTCCTTGCGCTCCCAATCATGTTTGAGCCAGCCAAAGAACGACAGCGATATCCGCATCAACTCGTCGCGAGCCTTCTCCGCCTCAAACAGGTCATCACGCGAACCTTGGTGCTCCAACCACCAGTGCCCGTGTACGCCCGTTACGTACCGGTTCCACTCACGCCCCGGCGGGAAGCGGTAACACCATTCCGGTGTGTCAAAACCAACCACCGCGCCGGTATCCTCGGCCTTGAACCCCACCGCGCCGCCCATCAGGCAGCCGGACATAGTTACATTATCAGAGGTTTCCGGCGCAAGCGTCTCGCCGAACTCCCACGCCGCCTCGCGTCCGACGCGGTACCGCGCCCCCGCGAAGTAACCCAGCCACCCGTCGCCCGTACAATCGATGAACATCCGCGCGGCAAACCGCGTCGGGCGAAGCGTCCCGGTATCGCGGGCTATGACCGATCGGATGGTGTCGTCCTCCGCGTCCGCGCCGACCAGCGCCATATTATATAGAAGGGTTAGGTTCGGCTGGTCTTCGGCGAGGCGGCGCAGCGCCTTCTGCCACGATATTCCGTCGTGGTCGCGCAGCCGCCGCAGTTCCTCCGCTATGCCACCCTCACGCGCGTGAGGTTGGCGGGACGACGCTCCGTCGAACCCCACGCCCGCTTCCTCGGCGGCGTTTCCGCCCAGCGTTGGCCGACCGGTGAACAGCAGTGTCCGCTGGCCCGCGCGGGCCGACGCGATAGCCGCCGGCACGCCAGCCGGGCCGCCGCCCACTACAATTACATCATACGTACCGCCATCCATTGGCTCTATCGGTATTCCCAACAATTTCGCCCGCAGTCTTAGCAGCGCGTCGACTGGCTGAGGCGGTGTGAAATCCATCTCGTCAGTGATGACCAGCGCGGCACACCTCGCGTAATACCCTGTCCGGTCGATCAGCCGCGCTTGGTGCCCGCGCTCCGCGTCCAAGTCAAAGTCCCCGGCGATCTCCCAAACCCATTCCTCCGTCGGCAGACCACCCAGCAGCGCCACGCCTTCGGTTTGGTCTATGGCGACCTGGAAACGCCCGGGGCTATACTCGCGCAGCCAGTTTTTCACCCGAGCCCATACGCGGTAACGCCCGCTGGCCGGAACCCGGAAGTCTGCGGACGCCGCGCTTACCGGAACGCCGGGTTTACCCGCCGCCAGCAGGTAGCCCTGACCCATCTGCAGAACGAACTGCGTGTCCAGTTTCCACCCGCCGTGGTTGGTGAACGCTGCGGTATCCAGCCATACTATCATACCCGAAACCTCCCTGTCATCAGTCGGCCTATGCTCTGCCCCTCCGATAATTTTATTCTAAACTTGCCTGGCAGCCCCTGTCAACGCACCGCGCCTGGCGCCACGCGTTCGCCGGACGCCGTCTAATCCGTGTGCTGTTCCCATCCCGTCCTCCCATAATACTTGCGCGATCAAAACAAAAGGAACCTTGCCGAGAACTTGCCTTGACTCTTACGCGGAATGATGTTATGTGTATAGATTCTTCCGCTGTTGACCATCCGCGTCCGCCTGCGGCAAACTGGCTGCATTAGTCCAGCGCGTCGGTTGAAATTGTCAATATTGGAGGCTTTGCCTAATACCAGCGAGTTATATTGCAACACCCTTCCACGGGAGCGCTTGGTTTTCAATCAGCCTCCTTTCCTTCAACCGCTTGACAACCCCCGCCAAAACCACTAAACTACCCTCTATCACTACCACCATCCGCCCAATATTTAAAACAAGCGAGGTGCCGCCTATGTGGGAATTCCCGGACCTACCGTACTCACGCCCCGACGCCGAGGCCGTCAGCCTGGCCTACCAGTCCGCGATCGACGCGTTCGCCGCCGCGCAGTCGTTCGCTGAGGCTAACGAAGCTTACCTGGAACAGGATAGGATCATCGGCGCGTTCTACACCGCGTTCACCATCGCCAGCGTCCGCCAGACCATCGATACCACCGACGCGTTCTACAACGGTGAGATGGCCTTCCTAAACCGCGCCGACGCCCGGCTGATGCCGCTTAGGAAACGCTCGCTGGACGCGCTGCTGGCCACGCCATTCCGCGACGGGTTCGTGGCTGAGTACGGCGAGGAGCTGTTTATCAAGGCGCGTACCGAGGCGCTCACCCAGAGCGAGGCCATCATCCAGGACGCCATAGAGGAAAGCGACCTCAAAGAGGAATATAAGAAGATCGCCGCGTCATGCAGCGTGGAGTTCAAGGGCCAGACACGCAACTTCTATGGATTGCTGAAATTCATGGAGGACCCGGACAGGGAAACCCGTAAGGCCGCGTTCACCGAGTGGGCGAAACTTTACGAAAATGCGTCCGATAGTTTGGACGATGTGTACGACAAACTGATCGCGATCCGGCGGCGCATGGCTCAGAAACTGGGCTTCAACAGTTACATCGAGCTGGCGTACGCGAGTAAGGGCCGGGTGGATTACTCCGCGAAGGATGTCGAATCATTCCGCGAGCAGGTTCGCGAGGTGATCGTCCCCGCGGTATGGGAATATAAGAAGAAACAGGCCAAGCGCGTAGGCGTTGATAAACTGCGCTACTACGACGAGAACTTCATGTTCCCGGACGGCAACGCCGACCCGGTAGGCGGCGAGGACGCGCTGCTGCCGATCGGACGGCGGATGTACCGCGAGCTAAGCCCCGAGACGGCGGAGTTCTTCGATTTCATGCTGGAGCATAACCTCTTTGACCTGAACACGCGTCCCGGCAAGCACCTGGGCGGTTACTGCACAAGCCTGCCGGACTACAAGGCCCCGTTCATATTCTCCAACTTCAACGGCACAGCCTCCGACGTGGGCGTTCTGACCCATGAGGCCGGGCACGCCTTCGCCGGATATACCGCCGCGCGGAGCCAGCCCATCCTCGCCTACGGCGGCTCGACCAGCGAGATCAACGAGATCCACTCAATGGGCATGGAACATTTTACCTACCCCTGGCTCAAAGACCTCTTCGGCGCGGAACACGCCGCGAAAGCGCGGTTCATCCACCTGTGCGACGCGTTCTCCGTTGTGCCGTATTTGGTAAGTGTTGACGAGTTCCAGCACCGCGTGTTCGAAAACCCCGGCATGTCGCGCAAGGAACGCCGCGAGGCCTGGAGCGATATCGAGAGGACATACCTGCCGTGGCGCGACTACGACGGCAACGCGTTCCTGGAGGGCGGCGGGTTCTGGATGCAGAAGCAGCATGTCTTCCTGTACCCGTTCTACTACATCGACTACGCGCTGGCGCAGACGTGCGCGTTCGAGCTTTATGGAAGGATAAAGGCCAACCCCAAACAGGCATGGGACGATTACCTTAGGCTGTGCCGCGCCGGGGGCAGCAAGGGATACTTCGAGCTGCTGGAGCTGGCGAACCTCTCCAACCCGTTTAAGCCCGGGGCGGTCGAACGCGCCGTTGGGCATGTCGTGGAGGAACTTAACGCGGCGCATGAGGGATTTCCCGAGGCTTGACCGCGTGGGACTGGGATCGGTTCGGGCTGAAACTGCATCGGGCGGCTGCCGCGGGTTCATTTTCGCTCGAATCCGGTCTTGCTTTCCATACGTGTTAGGTGTATAATAGTATGGAGCATTTTTATAAGGAGGAGATCGGGATGACAAGGAAACTGACCGTCCGGACGATAGCCCTGCTGCTAGCCGCGCTGATGGTTACGGCATTGTTCGCCGCAGCCTCGGCTGGGGGGGGGGAGTTCGAGCCGGGACCGAAGCTGGGCGACAAGCGCGTGCGGCAGGCGCTGCTCTACGCGCTGGACCGTGAGAATTTCATATTGGCGCAGTACGGTTCCACGGATATCGCCGAGGTAGGGCTCGCGCCGCTGTCCCCAACGTCCTGGGCGTTCCCGGACGAGTCCGAGCTGAACCCCTACGCGTTCGACCTGGACAAGGCCGCCGCGCTGCTGGATGAGGCCGGCTGGACGCTGGGTGAGGACGGATACCGCTACAACGCGGATGGGACCAAGCTCACGCTGAAGTGGCTGGTCTATGAGGATTCGCCGTGGCCGGTGACGCTCTCCTCCATGGCGTTCGACTCATGGAAGCAGATCGGCGTCGACCTGGTTATCGACCGCATGGACTTCAACACCGTCATTTCCATCGCGATGGAGACCCCGCCAGGCCCGGAGAGGGATTTCGACCTCTACACCATGGGATTCTCCCTGAGCGCGGAACCCGACCCGACCGGCGGGCTGTTCGACTATGACGCGTACACCGAGGGCGGCTTCAACGCCTCCGGTTATTACAACGAACGCTCACAGGAACTGATCAAGCTGGGGAAGGCGACCTTCGTCCAGGAGGAACGCGCCGCCATCTATAAGGAATGGGCAGCCCTCATGAACGAGGAAGTGCCTACCTCCATCGTGGCGTACCGAGGCGAGTTCTGGGGTGTCAACAACCGCGTGTCGGGTCTTGACTTAGGCACGTACGCCGAGTGGCCGGACGTCATCAAAGATGTAACGCTGGAAGGCGACCAGATCCTCAAACTGGGCGAGGTGAGCTTCGACGGCAAGTTCAACCCGATATACGCTGATAAAGTGTATGACCAGTGGATCGTCCGCTGCGTGTTCGAGGCGCCGGTTATCGTCAGCAAGCAAGGCGAATACGTGCCCGGCATAGCGGACTTTGAGCTTAGCAACGAGAACAAGACCTACACCTTCACGCTGAAGGAAGGCATCAAGTTCTCCGATGGCGAGCCGCTTACGACCGAGGACTTCTACTACACCTATACGATGATCGCGCATCCGGAATATACCGGGCCGCGCTTGAGCACAGCCATGGGCTTGGAAGGGTATGACGAGTACGCCGCCGGGACAGCCGAGACCATCTCCGGCATCGAGATCATCGACGAGCGCGCCATCTCCTTCACGTTCAAGGACGCTTCGCCCGCGAATATCCAAGAGTTTGTGTATGGCATCGTGCCCAAGCACATCTATGACGACGGCACCATGGAAGGCTTCCTCGCCAACAACGCCACGCCCGTTGGCAGCGGCCCGATGCTCCTGACGGACTATGCCCCCAGCCAGTTCATCATGCTCGAAGCCAACCCGGACTATTGGGATCCCGACACGGCCGTCAAGATCGAGGGCGTGTACATCACGATGGTTCCCGACGAGAGCAAGATCGCCGCGCTGGAATTGGGCGATCTGGACTTCGCGATGCCAGCCGCCAACATCGACAACCTGAAGGCCATCGAAGCCATCGAAGGCGTGCATGTAACCAGCTATCTGGGCAACGGATATACCTACATGTGCTTCAACACCCTGCATTAACCCGCTGACCGTCACGGACGGCGCGCGCAGGGGCTGGTTCGGCCAGCCCCTGCGCGGGTTATAACGGCTGATTCCAATGGATCGGGAAAGAGGGAATCCGCGTGAGAACATACCTGACCCGACGCGTCCTGCAGATCATCCCCGTGTTCCTGGGCATACTCCTCATCCTCTTCTTCCTAATGGAAAGCGCGCCCGGCGGGCCCGTATCCACCATGATGGACCCTAAGCTCACGGCGGAACAGAAGGCGATCCTCGCGGAGCGGCTGGATCCCAAACTGCCCATCCATCAGAAGTTCTTCAACTGGATCGTCTCCGCTTTCCAGGGCAACCTCGGCTACTCCATCAAGCATAAACGCCCGGTCACCGCGCTGCTGGGCGACTTCATCGGGCCTACGTTCATACTTTCGTTCTCCGCGTTGATACTGTCGATGCTCATCGGCATCCCCATTGGCATCCTCAGCGCGACGCGCCAGCGCTCACTGGCCGACAACGCGGCCACCGTGTTCTCACTGGTGGGCATTAGCATGCCCACGTTCTTCTTCGGGCTGCTGCTGCTGAAATTCTTCGCCGTGGACCTGAGACTCTTCCCGCTGTACGGCATGCGCAACAACCTGCTCTCCAGGAACGCGACGTGGCTGGCCCGGCAGCTGGACGTGGCATGGCATACCGTGCTGCCCGCCGTCGTGCTAGGACTCGCCTCCACCGCCAGCTTCATGCGCTATACCCGCTCCAGCATGCTTGAGGTTATTCGCCAGGACTACATACGCACCGCGCGGGCGAAAGGTCTAAAGGAAAAGGTTACCATATACCGCCACGCGCTGCGCAACGCCATCATACCCATCATCACGCTGCTGGGGTTCTGGATACCCAGTCTCCTCTCCGGCGCGGTGATGACGGAAACCATATTCGCGTACCCCGGACTGGGCAAGATCTCCGTTGACGCGGTCAACACGCGCGACTATCCGGTGATACTGGGCGTGAACGCCATGCTCTCGCTGCTGACGCTGGTGGGCGCGTTGGTGTCGGACGTGCTGTACGCGATAGCCGACCCGCGCATCAAGTATGAGTGAGCGCGGCGCGTGGAGCCCACAACGACGCGGAGGTGGCTGGTTATATGGAATTAAAGGCTAACGCGGCGGCGCCCGTCAAGCGTGACCTGCGGCAAAGCTATTGGGGCAACGTCGTGTGGCGGTTCAGCCGCAACCGTTTGGCCGTAGCCAGCCTGATCACGTTGCTCATCATACTGATGGCCTGTATATTTGTGCCGATGCTCTCGCCATACCGCATGGAATCCACCGCGATGAACGAGCGCGACGTCCGCCCCAACGCCGCGCACTGGCTGGGCACGGACAAGATCGGGCGCGACCTGTTCACCCGCTTGTTCTACGCCGGGAGGATATCGCTGGGCATCGCGCTGGTGGTGACCGCCGCGCAGTGCTTGATAGGCGTGTCGATGGGCAGCCTGGCCGGATTCTACGGCGGCATAGTCGACGCGTTCATCATGCGCCTGTGCGAGGTCTTCATGAGTTTCCCGTTCCTGATTGTGTGCGTCACCATCGCGATGGTCTTCGGGAACTCCATCCCTGTCCTGATATTCACGCTGGCCATCCTCTCCTGGCCGACGATCGCGCGGATCGTGCGCGGGCAGATACTGACGCTGCGCGAGATGGAATATATGGAGGCGTGCGAGGCGCTGGGCATCAGCGACGCGCGGCGGATATTCAAGCACCTGCTGCCCAACGTGCTGGCTTACGTCATCGTATACGCCACGCTGGGCATGGCCAGCGTGATCCTGACCGAAACCTCGCTGTCATTCCTGGGGCTTGGCGTGTCGCCGCCCACCCCCACGTGGGGCAACCTGATACAGGACGCGCGGGACCTGCTGGTCATCAAAAATAAATGGTGGTACTGGGTGCCGCCGGGACTCGCGATATTCCTGTCGGTTATGTGTTTCAATCTGGTGGGCGACGGCCTGCGCGACGCCATTGATCCCAAGATGAAGCGGTGATTACTGATGTATAATCATATAGGCGCGGACGGCGGCAAACGCCTGTTGGACGTCCGCGGGCTTAAGACATATTTCTACACCGACAGCGGCGTGGTCAAGGCCGTTGATGATGTGAGCTTCCATGTTGGCGAGGGCGAGACGCTGGGCGTGGTAGGCGAGTCCGGCTGCGGCAAGTCGGTATCGTGCATGTCGGTCGTGCGATTGGTGGAGACGCCGCCGGGCAGGTATGCGGGCGGGGAGATCATCTTTGGCGATGAGGACATGCTGAAGATACCGGACGCGCGGATGCGGCAGATTCGCGGCAACGACATCTCCCTGATATTCCAGGAACCCATGACCAGCCTGAACCCGGTCTTCAGGATCGGCTCGCAGATCGACGAGGCGCTGATGCTGCACCAGGGCATGAACCGGGCGCAGGCGCGCGAGGCCAGCATAGGGATGCTCGCGAAGGTGCGCATACCCAACCCGCGCCGGATCGCGGACGAGTACCCGTTCGCGCTGTCCGGCGGCATGCGCCAGCGGGTGATGATCGCGATGGCGCTGGCGTGCAATCCCAAGCTGCTGATCGCCGACGAACCCACGACCGCGCTGGACGTGACGATCCAGGCGCAGGTGCTAACGCTGATGAACGACCTGAAGCGGGATATCGGAGCCTCCATAATAATTATCACCCATGACCTAGGCGTGATAGCCGAGATGAGCGAGCGGGTCATGGTGATGTACGCGGGGCGTGTGGCGGAGGTGGCCGATGTCGGCACGATATTCAAAAACCCGCTGCATCCCTATACGATCGGATTGATCAACTCCAAGCCGGACATGACCACGACGGCCAGCCGGCTGACCGTGATACCGGGCAGCGTGCCGGACCTTAGCGACAAGCCCAGCGGATGCCCGTTCCATCCCCGGTGTGACCGGGCGATGCCGGAATGCGCGGCGGATTATCCCCCTGAGGTCGAGGTGGAGCCCCGCCACAACATCGCCTGTTGGCTGTACGGAGGGACGAGGCATGGCTGAAACGTTGGTGGAAGTATCGCGCCTGAAGAAGTATTTCCCTATAAAAAAGGGAGTTATGCGGCGCGCGGCGGGTTTCGTTCGCGCGGTGGACGATGTATCCTTCGCGATACCCAAGGGGAAGGTTATGGGACTGGTGGGGGAATCCGGGTGCGGGAAGTCCACTGCCGGGCGCACCATACTGCGGCTGCTGTGCCCGACGGAAGGGAGCGTGCGCTTCGCTGGGCGCGAGATATCCTCACTGCCCAAGCGCGAGATGAACAGGCTGCGCACCAGGATGCAAATCATCTTCCAGGACCCGTACAGTTCGCTGAACCCGCGCCTGCCCGTGGCCGAGATCGTGGGCGAGGCGATGCTTCAGCATGGGATCGTCAAGAGCAAGCGGGAGATGCGCGACCGGGTGATAGAGGTCATCGGCAAGTGCGGGCTGTTTCCGGAGCAGGCGTGGCGGTACCCGCACCAATTCTCCGGCGGGCAGCGCCAGCGCGTGTGCATTGCCCGGGCGCTGGCGGTTAACCCGGAGTTCATCGTTTGCGACGAGGCTGTGTCCGCGCTGGACGTATCCATCCAGTCGCAGATCATCAACCTGCTCAAAGACATGCAGCAAGAGATGAACCTGACATATTTGTTCATATCGCATGACCTTTCGGTCGTGAAGTTCATATCCGACGAAGTCGGCGTGATGTATCTGGGGCAAATGGTGGAGATCGGGCCGAAGGAGCGGCTGTTTGCCAACCCTCTGCACCCGTATACCGAGGCGCTGCTGGCGGCCGCGCCCACGTTCGACCCGGAGGCTAACCGCGCGCGCAAGCGAGTGTTGCTTGAAGGCGACATACCTTCCCCGGCTAACCCTCCTTCCGGCTGTCGGTTTAACACGCGGTGCGTTTATTGCCAGGATGAGTGCAGGGTCGTCGATCCCGAGCCGGTCGAGGCGGAGGCGGGGCATTTCGTAAAATGCCATCGGCTGCGCAAGGGGGCATGACGATGTTTTTCGGCAGGGATCGGGTTGAGGAGGATTTGGCGCGAATCCGGCATGCCAACATCCCCGACAAGTACCCCGATCCCGGTGAGCGTAGGAAGCGAGGGCTGCCCCGGTTACGCCGGAAAAGCGGCGGCGCCTCGTCTGCGGAGCGGTTTAGCGCGAAAGACACGCTGGCGATGATCATAGCTGTGTTCTCGCTGGTGATGCCGTATGTCGCGGCGTTTTTTGGGGTTATGGGGTTGCTGGTGTTTCTGGTTTGGTGGTTTTGGTGAGGGAGTGAACGGGAGCGGGGCGCTGACAGGGGACTGATGTGGGCGAGGTGGTCTGTTGGACGATCGCTTTTCTGGAGGTTATTGTAAATAAGGAAATATTTAGCAAGCAAAACGATGCCGCCTGATTAGGTGACGCCGCTTATTGTATATGTCACAAACTTGGATAAGTATGAGATTTAGATATTTTTGATGCTTCAGGTTTTATCTGTAGAGGATTCATTAGATTTCTTGAACTGATAATATGTAGGTATTAAGATATTGTGGAAAACAGGAGTATTGCCATCTTGCTCCCTCATTCAATGGGTGACTGTATCTTTCTTTGCCACAAATAGGCGATTTATCGACTTGATCAGGTAATCTGAGATGATATATTTACCCGTTACGCACATCCCCTGCATCTCTAACGTTTTATGATGAGCTAAATTGCGCTCGAACCAATGGCCCGTACTATATCATTGAATCCTATGCGCTATAACGGCTCATAATTAATAGTAATTAGTTTCATGAATCTATAGCTTTTTGCAGAACTGCTTTCAATTCATGGGTAAGTATATCAACATCCTTCTAGTTGTGTAGACTGCTTGCGAGTGGCAGTTTACTGTATGAGATTAACCGTCCAGCAGTCAGACATCCTTCTAAGAATAGTATGTATTTTTCGAATCACATTCCCACCAACTTGGTTCTGATGGTTCCATCGTATCTATCTCGCGGACAGAGACGGCATTAACCACTATTTACTCCCTCGACGACTAGTTTTAATAACCGCGCTGTAAAGCTAATCGTTTCACCAGTGTTATTATCCGACAAGCTGCCTGTAAGCTACACTTTCCTTTTTTTGCCCGCGCCAGAGCTTTAGCTATACGATAAACTCATTCTTCCCATAAAAAACGATGATATCGGCTCGCGTGTTGTCACGCGTTTCCGGTTCCTCAGTGTAACGACCCGTGCCGCTTTAATAAGCACATTCAAACCAGATATTTCATTGACAATCGGAGTGTTATGTGTCTCTGTTTTTTCTGATACTGATGTATTTGTCCTTATGTTAGTGTATGGTAAAATTTAACGTTATTCTCATCTACAATAAAATATTTAATGTCCGCACATATCATCTCGATGTATCTTTCAGTGTTTTTGCTTTTCAACACTTTATAAAGCTTAAGATCAAACATCCATCGGCTGTTTTTTAGCAGGATCGAATAATATGCAACAACACTCGTGGTTGGAATTAGTGCTTACAATTTCACTAATAGAAACCAGATAAACATAACAACCACTGTCAATCACCAACTTAATAAAATCTATTATATCATTACCGAACATACTGAGAATTCTTTTATTAATCCTTTTGATAATCAATGAAAAGATACTCCTTATACCAAAAATCGTAATAGTCATAGTTATCATCAACTGCGATCAACGATATGAAACAGTTATACAGCCACGACGTCGTCTCTGGGTGGCAAGCCAGCATTGATAACGGATTCGCATGCGTCGGCCACGATGTTATCGTCGCTTCGCCGATTGGATTCTTGGTAGCCTTAATACTCTTCATCCTTGTCGTTTTTTAGTTAGCATTTCATAATTTGTCATATACACGCTTGCTAGCGCGCCTCATGTAAGGTAGAATTTGTTATCAGAAAAAGCAGTGAATCAACTTGACATTTTTCATTAATCCGATATACTGGTTTTAGGAGGTGGAAAAATTGCCCATTAAGAGCAACCCGGAAACCCACACCGTCGGCTGGCTGAAACGCCAAGACGCGGACGGTAAATTGAATAAGAACATTTCCATCCAGCGCAAGGAAGTGTGGGATGCTGAGAAGAAAAGCAATCTCATGGCGTCGTTGCTGCTGGATGTGCCGATCGAGAGCCTGCTCTTCGAGGAAGCGGGCGACGCTGGATATAACGTGCTTGACGGCAAGCAGCGCACGCTAACGCTCTGCGCGTTTATCGCTGACCAGTTTGAGCTGTCTCCAAAGATTCGCGTGAAAGAGATATATGGGCAGTCTCTGATAGGGATGAAGTTCTCTGATCTGCCCATTACGCTCCAGAGCCAGATCAACGAGTACGAGCTGTCCATCTCCGTACTCCGACCGCTTGACGCGGAGGAACGCGCTACTGTTTTCTTCATGCGCAACCAAGCCGTGGCGTTGTCCAAGATGGACCTGTCGCGCGTGATGCTGGGCCAAGACGCGATAGACGCGCTCGGCAGGCTATGCGAACACCGCTTCATGCGTGAAAAAATCAAGTTAACGGAACCCGCTCGCCGCAAGAGCGAAGATATCCAGATCCTGTTACAATACATGATCCTACGCTTCAAGCCCGAAATGGGTTTTTCCGGAGCGGATATTATGAGCGTATCCGATGATATCAAGAATGAGGAGATTAGGATTCCCATTCCTGAAATCAACTCTGTCATTGATTATCTTGATAAGGCGTTCACAGATAAACGCCAGTACCTGAAAAAGGTACATGTTCCGGTGGTCATGTTCACCGCGCAGTCGGCGATTGGTAGAGACATTGCGGCTAATACATTCGGAGCGCTTATAGATAACTTTTTTGAGTCGCTTGATGAAAACGGCGAATACATGACCGCATGCAAATCCGGAAGCGCGAAACATGCGAGCGTTCAGACAAGGGTGAGATTGATGGGCGATGCATTGGATAGCGCTATAAACGATGTAACCGCTTATCATGAAAAGCGCAAGAATGAGTAATTTCATGGTTTATCCAACAGCGGGGAGTATTAAGCTGGGATACTCCCTGTTATCCTTATATATCAAATCGCAATTGAAGTATTCGAGGCATTTATCTATCATGTTGAATCTTTCCTACGCTACACCCCAATCCTCGCGACCTATATGCATATCCGTCAAACATAGCAGTACACAAAGACCGCAAGCCGCCCCTGAGACAATGCCCAATCAAAGATCAACGGGCTTATCGGGCCAAGGCAGTAGCCGCTCGACAGAAACGCCGGTAGAAGCGTTGCGGAATACATCGGTGAGATACTTGTAGAGGTTCAACCGTTCTCCTTGACGGTCTGATGATACTGTAGTAGACGGCGTAGGCCCGCGCGCCGCGTGGCGTGTTGGCGAACAACCAATTCTTGCGACCTATAACAAACGGCTTGAATGAACGCTCAGCCCGGTTGTTGTCAATCTCCAGCCTGCCGTCCAGCAGGA